>NZ_CP108514.1:1200000-1500000 GCF_035989305.1 Streptomyces sp. NBC_01233
AAGCACGCGCCGGAACTCGTCCGGGCCGCCCGCGTCGCGGTCGAGGCGCAGGCCGACGTGCACGGGCTGCCCCGGTGCACCTGGCTGCCGGCGGCCGACCGGGCCCGGACCGGGCTCGCGCGGCAGATCGACCGCCTCACCCCGGAGATGACCGACGCTTCCCTGGCAGCCCGCGTCACGCTGAGCCGTTTCCTGCGCGTCACCGACCCGGCCCGCATGGTCAACGGCATTGAGCTCACCGCCGACAACGTCGTGGACCACACCGAACGGGCCAGCTACGCGATGTACGACTGGGCGGTTCCTGCCGTGTCTGAGCGCCCGCGCCACACCGGGGCGGCCGTGCTCTTGGGTGTGCTGCTGCTCGCGTCGTGCGCGACGGGAGAGCGCGCCCTGGACGATCCGGCAGGCCGGGCCTCGGGTGGGCAGCGGTTCGCCGCGCACCGGGTCGAGCACCTGCGGGTCAAGGGCCGGTCCTCGGTACGGGCAGGGCGTCCGGGCAAGAAGTCCACGGTCCGCGCGGCACTCCCCGCGCCCTTGTTCGGTGAGGGCATCACCGTGCTCGGCCGAACCCTGTGGCAGCTCACCCGGCGGAACCGGACCGCCGTCGAGCGCGATGCCAGGATGCTCGCGGAGCTGCGTCGCGTCCCGTACCCGGACGACGGCTGGGGCGTGTGCCTCCAGCGGACCCGGCACCGGCTGGTGACCAGCGGCGGCTCGTCACGGCTGACGTTCCGCGACCCCGGGACGCTCGCGAAGACGGGCGAGGTCGCCGTGGCCGAAGGGGGCCGGCCGGTGACGGGGCTGAACGAGTTGGAGTGCGTCGGCGGCGCCGTGTACGCCAACGTGCTCTTCACCAACCGGATCATGCTCATCGACCCCGCCACCGGAGCGGTGACGGCGAGCATCGACGCCTCGGGCCTGCTGCGCGACGAACTCGTCCCGGGATCGACGCTGAACGGGATCGCGGCCATCCCCGAAACGGACCAGTTCCTGGTCACGGGGAAGTCCTGGCCCAGAATGTTCCGCTCCGCGTGCTGTTCGTCCCGGCGGGAGGCAAGCCACACTGCGACGCAGATCACCGGCCTCGCGATAACGACGCTGCCCAGCCTGGATGCGCCCTGCACACCTGGTCATGCCGACCGACTCGGTCAACGGCGAGAAGGCTGCATCCGAAAGCGTCACCGTCGCGGGCGGCAAGGCCAAGGACTCCATCCAGGTCGTGGGCGTCGCCCAGCTGCTCCTCGACTCCGTCAGGACGCCGATCGACCCGGTGGGCGAAGCGGATGCAAAGAGCGAGCCGGAGCCGGTGAAGTAACCGGCGTTCGTACGCCGCCGAGGGGCCGAGGTCGCGCACCTTGGGTTCTAGGAGCAATACCAGTGACTTAAGGATCTCGGCTGGTAGGGTGTTGGCCAGGAGGTGTCTGGATGCCACGCCCTGGACAGGTCAAGCCGGAGACGGACGAGCGGTTGTCGGATCGGATCGCGATCGGACTGCTGACGCGGACGTTCCCGCCGGAGCTGGTGGACCGGGTCGTGGAGGAATCCGGGAAGGCCGGGCAGCGCAACCGGCTGCTGCCTCCACGGGTGGTCGTCTACTTCGTGCTGGCGATGTGCTTGTTCTCCGGTCAGGGCTACGAAGAGGTCGCACGGCTGCTCACTCAGGGTCTGGCCTGGGCCAAGCACTGGTCGGGTTCGTGGCAGGTGCCTACGCCCGGTGCGGTTTCCCGGGCCCGGGCCAGGCTCGGGCCCGAGCCGCTCAAGGCTCTCTTCGAGCAGTCCGCCGGGCCTGTGGCGACCGAGTCCACTCCCGGTGCGTGGTACGGGTGTTGGCGTCTGATGGCGGTCGACGGGACCACGTTCGACGTGCCGGACAGTGAGGAGAACGACGCCCGGTTCGGTCGTCCCGCCACCCACCGGGGCGAGCGGACCGCGTTCCCGCAGGTGCGGGTGGTGGCGCTGGCGGAGTGCGGCACGCACGCCATCACCCGCGCGGCTCTGGGGCCGTTCACCACCGCGGAGTCCGTGATCGCGCGGGAGCTGTTCGACGCCCTTGGACCGGATGACCTGCTGATGGCCGACCGGGGCTTCGCCGGGCTGGAGCAGTGGCGAGCGGCATCGGCCGAGCGGTGCGGACCTGCTCTGGCGCATCAAGTCCAACGCCGTCCTGCCCGTGCGGCGCGAGCTCCCCGACGGGTCCTACCTCTCCGACATCGTGGCGGCCAAGGACCACCGCAAACGCACCGATCCCACCGTGGTGCGGGTCATCGAGTACACCCTGGACGACCCCGGACGCCCGCAGCACGACGCCCCGTACCGGCTGATCACCACCATCCTCGACCACGAAGCCGCACCCGCGGCGGAGTTGGCGGCCCTCTACAACGAGCGATGGGAGATCGAGACCACACTGGACGAGCTGAAGACCCACCAACGCGGCCCCGCCCAGGTCCTGCGCTCCCGATCGCCCGACGGCGTCGAACAGGAGGTCTGGGCCCACCTCCTCGTCCATCACGCGATCCGCCAGCTCATGCACACCGCCGCCCGGGACACCGACACCGATACCGACCGGCTTTCCTTCACCCGCACCCTCCGCCTCGCCCGACGCCAGGTCACCGCGCAGGCGGCCTTTTCCCCTGACCGCCTGGCCACAGCCCTCACCGACGGGATACGAGAGATAGCCCGTCACCTCCTGCCACCGCGACGACAGCGGTCGAACGCCCGCGTCGTCAAACGCAAGATGTCCAACTTCGGCGTCAAGCGCACCGCACACCGGCTCTGGCCACAGCCGACACTCGACCCAGCCCGAGCCGTGGCCATCGCCCCACACCACAAAACGGCCCCGACCAACCCACCGAAGACCCCAGGCACCCCGGACCCTTAAATCACTGGTATTGGTTCTAGGAGTGCGACCCCGGCCCCTCGCCTGTGCGTATCTGGTACCCGAGCCTGCGCCGCGTGGCCCCTTCACTGGTCCTTTCCGGTGAGGATCGGCGAGGCGAACGGCAGGCAGCACGCTGTGCCGCGATCCTTCGGTGACATTCGATGCGCACCAGGTCGCGGGCGGCCGTCAGTAGTGACGGCAACGGTGGTCACGTGACGAGCCGACACGCGAGGTGGAGTAACACGACGATGCACATCGTGCGGGTGAGCTACCGGGTCCCCCCAATGCCGGGAGGAATGGAACGCCATGTCGAATACCTGACGCGTCATCAGGTCAATGGCGGAAACCGGGTGACGATGTCGTTCCGGCACGGGGCGACGGTACCGGTCGGAGCCACGCGACTGCCGCTCCGAAGGATCCCCCGGTCCCGGATGCTCGGGCCGGTGTCCGACCGGCTCGCTTTCGCGGCGGAAGCCGCTGCGGCGATCAAGGACCTCTGCGCCGCCCGACGCAACGTGGACGTTGTGCATCTCCACGGCGACCACATCGAGGCCGCCGGGCTGGGTCCCGTGTGCCGACGCCTGGGAATTCCGCTGTTCCTGACGGTGCATGCGGCACTCACCGACCGGCATCAGTGGCTCGCACGGCACGCTTTCCGGCATGTGAGGGCCTTCATCGCCCTGGGGTCGGCGACCGCTGCCGACCTCGCGGCGCGTGGCGTGGACCGGGAACGCATCCTCACCATGTCCAGCGGCCTGGAGTTGTCCGCCATGCCGTCCCCCATCGATGCTCTGGCCCGTGAGCCCGGCCTGATCGTCAGCGTCGGCGCGCTGAACCCGATGAAGAACCACCATCTGCTCATCGAGGCGTTCCACGAACTGGCGCACAGTCGGCCGGGCATGCGTCTGGTGATCGCGGGAGAAGGCCCGGAGCGGGACCGCCTCAACCGGCTCGCAGCGGCGGGTCCGGGAGTCGAACTGGTCGGTCCGCTGCGCCGACAGAAGGTCTACGACCTGGTCCGGCGAGCCGAAGTGTTCGTCCTCGCGTCACGCAGACTCTCCGGGAAGGGCGAAGGCGTGCCCACGGCGGCGCTGGAGGCGCTCGCGCTGGGCACGCCCGTCGTGGTGTCCTCGGACGCCTCGCTCGATCCGGTGGTCACCGACCGCGAGGCCTATCGGGTCTTCCCATCAGGCTCGAAGGCGGACCTGGTGCATGTTCTGAGAACCGTGCTCGACGACGGACCGGGCCGCAACCGGATGAGTGAGCTCGGGGTACGTGCGGCCGCGGAGCTGGACTGGTCCCGGGTCGCAAAGCGCGTCGAGAAGTGGTACCGAGCAGCGCCGGAACAGCTGCACTCCTTCGCATGACGGGCGCTGAAAGGGAGCAAACGAATGCCGACGACAATTCATGGCATGGCCAAAATGGTCTGGGAACATCCCGCCAACCGTGGGCGGCGGGCTCAGGCCTTCGCCGCCATGGCGGGATGGCAAGCCTGGAAGAGGATGATCGGGCAGCCACTGGAATTGTCCGTATACGGCGACATGTCGTTCCGCGCCTATCCTGACAGCACGCAGCCGGGTCGTTTCGTCTATTTCGGCGGGCTTCCGGATTACGAAGAAATGACTTTCATGAAGCGATATCTCCGGCCTGGAGACGGGTTTATCGACGGCGGTGCCAACGAAGGAATGTTCACCTTGCTCGCCGCCCAGCTCGTGGGGCCGAACGGAGCCGTACACGCCTTCGAGGCCGTGCCCGCGTTTGTGAAACGGCTGCAGGACAACGTCGGCGTGAATTCCCTGCGTTGTGTGACGGTCCATGAAATGGCGATCGGGGCCGAGCAGGGCACCGTGTCGTTCGTTGTGAGGGGCTCTGGTTCACGCATCCGGACCGAGGCCGACAGCGACAGCGACAGCGCCGTGCAGGTGAGGCTCGGCCGGCTCGACGAGACCCTGCCCGAACGCTCCTTCGCGATGGGCAAGCTCGACGTCGAAGGCACGGAACACCTGGCCCTCCGTGGTGCAGACCGACTCATCGCCCGGGGCGAGCCGGCGGTGTGGATGCTCGAACTCGTCGACAAGTTCCTCCACCGCTTCGGCTCCACGGCCCGTGAGGTCCGTCGATGGCTCGGTGACCACGATTACGACATGGTGCTCTACGACCCGGACCGCAACCGGCTCGTCCCAGCGCCGGATCAGCTCTCCGCGGGGCCCGATGTACTGGCTGTGTGCCGCCGCCGACGGCCGGATGTGGAAGCGCGGCTCGCCGCTGCGGTCTGACACGGAAAGGGGAGAACTCGAATCCAGTATTGCCGCTTCGCTCCACCCTGCGGACGCATCACGAAGTTCCCGAGAATGTCTAAACCGGAAAAGTAGCCCAGGTCGGCAAGAATGGGGTGTCTAATTCACTGGTGACGGCCCGCAACTGCCCGGCGCAGTGCGAGCTGTGGCGACGGAAAGGAATCCGTGATGAGTGCGGCTCATTGCATCGAACGCGCTGTTGTGACCGGGGCGGCGGGCTTCATCGGCTCCCATGTCGTAGAGGCCCTGCTGCAACGCGGGGCCACCGTTCTCGGCATCGACCGGCGCTCGCCCCGCGACAACACCTTGGCGGCGGAGAACCTCAAGGGCGTAATGGGACACCCAGGTTTCCGCCTGGTCCAGGGCGACCTCGTGACAGACGAGCTCAAGCCCTGGGTCCACGCCGCGGACGCCGTGTTTCACCTCGCGGCCATTCCGGGCGTCCGGCCGTCGTGGGGGGACGGCTTCGGCGAGTACCTCGCGTGCAACGTACTGGCGACGCAGCGGTTGATGGACGCATGCCAGTCCTCGGGTGTCCGCCGCCTCGTCCTCGCCTCGTCCTCCAGCGTCTACGGGGACGCCGTCGGCAGGGGCCCCCTGCGCGAGGAGGACGCCACCGCTCCTCTGTCACCGTACGGGGTGACCAAGCTCGCGGCCGAACGTCTTGCTCTCGCCTACGCGCTCGCCCCGGCAAGCCCCACGAGCGTGGTCGCGCTGCGTTACTTCACGGTGTACGGCCCCCGGCAGCGGCCGGACATGGCTATCGGCCGGATGTTGCGCGGAATCCTCACGGGAGAGCCGCTGCAGCTTTACGGGGACGGCCACCAGCGCCGGGACTTCACCTTCGTCACGGACGCCGTGGCAGCCACTGTCGCCGCAGCGACCGCAGATGCGACCGCGGAGGCGGTCAACGTGGGCGGAGGGGACAGCGTTTCGGTGCTCGACGTGCTGAGGAGGATCGGCGACATCACCGGGGCGAAGGTTCCGGTGCGCGACGACATCCACCAGCCAGGCGATGTGCAGGTGACCGAAGCGAATCTCACGAAGGCACGTGAGCTGCTCGGTTACGTCCCCTCGATCACGTTGACCGAGGGGATCGAGCGCCAGTGGAAATGGCTGTCCACCCGTTCCCGCGGCCCTCTCCACGACGCGGCTGCCGTGACGGCGTGACACGGAGAGCGGTGGGCGGCATGCGCGTCTTCCTTGATGTCGGCGGACACTACGGCGAGTCCCTCGACGTTGCCCTCGACCCCCGCTGGGGCTTCGAGAGGATCTACTCGTTCGAGCCGGCGGAACCCTGCCAGCGCATTCTCCGGGGGTTCCGCGACTCCCGGGTGCACATCGTGCCGGCCGGCCTGTCCAGCAGGACAGGGCGGGCGACCCTGTTCGGGGCGGGTCTGCTCGGAGCGAGTGTGTATGCCGACAAGGGTGAGTTGGGCGACGGGCACGTCCGGGCGGAGACCATCGCCCTGCTGCGTGCCACGGACTGGCTGCGGGCGAACACGTCGGCCCACGACGAGATCTACCTCAAGCTCAACTGCGAAGGCAGTGAGTGCGACGTGCTCGAGGATCTCCTGGACAGCGGCGTGATCAGCCGGCTGCGGAGCATCTACGTCGACTTCGACGTCCGCAAGATCCCCAGCCAGGCCCATCGGCACGCGATCGTGGAGGACAGACTGCGACACCACAGCCAGAGGTTCGTCACGCCCGATTCCCTGAAGAGTCACGGAGGCGGCGCCGCGGTGCGGGAGTGGCTCGTCCTGGTGAGCCCGCATTCACCCGCCGCGGCGAGCACGGTGCGCTACCGTCTCGGACTCCACCGCCCGCCCTACATCTGGGCCACGCACGCCGCGCGGGCCGCGCTGCCGCGACCCATCTACGCGCTCGCAGCGCGCCGCTTCGGCGCCCAGGCCCGGCAACGGACCGGGGCCGACCGCGGCTGATCCGGCCGGGTGCGCCGCCACGCATGTGGCCGGCGGCGCACCCTCACAGTAGCGCGTGGAGCATCGCGGCCACGCGCTCGGGGGAGAATTCACTCTGCGCCCGGTGCCGCAACCGCAGCCCCAGCTCGCACCGGTCGGCACGGGGAACAGCCGCCAGAGACCGAAGGTGCCCGGCCAGCGCGTCGAGGTCACCGACCGGCGCCACATAGGGGTAGTCGGCACCCACCACGTCCACCGAACCGCCTGCATCGGTCGTCACCACCGGTGTGCCCGAGGCCATCGCCTCCAGCAGCACCCGCGGGAAGCCCTCCTCGTAGCTCGGCATGACGACGACGTCCGCCGCCGCGTACAGCCGGGGCAGGTCGCGATTGGGAACGGCGCCCATCAGCTGCATGCGTCCGCTCCTCGCCGGGTCGGCCGCCTCGCGTTCCAGGCGGGGCCGATCCGGGCCGTCCCCGGCGACCACGAGCCGGACCCGGAGGCCGCAGTCACGGACCTGCGGGGCCGAAGCGACCGCGTCCAGCAGGGGTGCGAGGAGGGTGACTCCCTTGCGATACGACAGCCGGTGCACGAAGAGCACGATGAACTCCTGCTCATCCCAGCCGAGTTCGGTTCGCGCCCCGTCGCGTGCGGCCTCGTCCAGGGGGGCGAAGCGCTCGGCGTCGATGTCGTTGTAGAGCAGCCGCATCCGTTGGCTCGGCACGCCCCACACCCCGGCCATCAGCGGCACCATGGTCTCCGGGCCGGTCACCAGGCAGTGCACGAGCCGCGCCGTCAGCAGGTTGACGAACTCGTGGGCCCTGAGCCGCAGGGTCCTGGGTTGCTCCGGACTCCGTACGTCGGGCAGACCGCTGCGCCAGAGCAGGATGCGGTGGCGGTACAGCGGGTAGGTCAGGATCAGGACGATAACGAAGAGGGTGGAGTAGCGCAGGAAGTAGGTCCGGTAGCCGGCGCGGGACAGGCGGTGGACCGTGAGCGCGGTGCCCAGCATCCGGCCGATCCGGTGCCGGCCGGGTACGCGCATCAGGAGACGGACCCCGGCGAGTTGCGCCGGAGGATTGCCGCGCTCCACAGCGGCCGCGACGTCGACACGCTGTCCCAGAGCCGCCAGCAACGCCGGGATGTGCGCGAAGTGTTCGGACTCGTCTTCAGACAGGTGGGGCACCACATAGACGAGCCGCGGGCACGAACCGGGCTGGGCGGAGTCCGGTTCGCTGTGTGTCCTGCCCTGCATCACGTCGGCCATCTAGCCCACCTGCTGCTGGAGTTGTTCAGCGCGCCGCTGCGGAACGCCCGGCAACCGCACCGCGCCCGTGATCTTTCTGGAGTCGAACAGGAAGACCGGGCGTTGACGGCGGCGCCCGCAGAAGTCCAAGAAGGCCCTGCTGCAGTTGACGTCGTCGCTGGCGAAGATGCCGCTCTGGGTCATCCTGGGCCAGGCCTGCCCGTACTCGAACATCTGCGGAAGATACAGATGGTCGCTGTCGTGGAAGAACAAATCGATGGACCCCACGCGCTCCAGCGCCCGGCTGAAGCATGCCGCGAGGTCCTTCGGGTCGAGGATCTCCAGCTGCCACTGCGGGTGTTCGCCGACCAGTCGGCCTGCGGTGTGGTTGACGTCGAAGCTGTGCAGCACCCCTGAGCCATTGCGCTCGAGTGCGGCGAGGATCAGCCATGAGGATCGGCCGTCGGCCACACCGGTCTCCACCACCGACTGAGGCTTGAGCAGCCGGCTCAGTCCGTACAGCACCGCGCTGGTCTCCGCTTCCACGCCGTGAGTCCGGGGGTAGCAGAGCGCCGTGTCGGCGTAGCGGGCGGTCAGTTCTTCGGTGACCTCCTGGTACTCGCCCAGGACGCGCTCGATCTCTGTCGTTTCCCAGCCCAGTTCCCGCAGAAATCCCGGCGCCGATGTGGTCAGCTTCCCTCCGGAGCGGGTGAAGTCCATGATGCTCGGCGCCGTGTACCGCCGGATGCCGGTTCCGAGGGTACGCATGGCGACGTACCCGCCCAGCACTGACGCCACAGGCCTCATTCCAGAGTGCCTGACCCAACGACGAACGGTCGATACCCGACTCACGGCGCCCTCCTCAGTGTTACCTGGTGTCTGCGCCACCTAACGTATCGGGTCATACCGGGTTTATCCCCTACAACACGGGGCGTTGGATGGTCAGTCGGCGCTGATGTCCCGGAAAAGTGCGGCCAGCACGCCGATGTTGGTGTCGAAGCCATGGGTCGCCAGGACGCGGTCGCGTACCAAGGCCAGTTGAGCTGCGCCGCGAGCAGCAGGCCGAAGCCTCCGAGGGGATGAGCCGACGCGCGTCAGAAGCCGGGGACGGCGTTCCCGGCGTCGGCCGGTCACGCTTCAGCGGCTCTTCCCAGACCGTGAGCAGCTGCGGCGGAATCCAGACGGAACGAAGGCCGCGCTCCTTCAGCGCGCCGCGTCCCGGCACGGATTGCCCCTTCTCAGCATGTCTGAACCGGATATATCGCATCGAGAGTTAAGAATGGGGCTGATCCTCGTCACCGAAGACCTGAAGAGCTGGGTAAACGACGGCCCCCGCCCGAGAACGGAGGTCCGGGTGCACGAGGACGTGGAACGCTCGACCCGGTGGGCCGGCCACGCCCGGCCGCGCCCCGGCTGGTGGCGGCATGAGAGCAGGAGCGGCAACGGACATCCTTATCTTCGCCGTCGTGCGTGGGCGGCCTCCGTTGCCCGAATGGCACTGCCGGTGTCCGTCTACGAGCAGGCCGCACGACGTGTCGGCGTCCAAGCGCGCAGGCGCGCCCGGACACACAGTGCCTGAGACCACCAAAGGAAGCAGCAGGCCGTGGCGATTCATAAGGGGCTGGTGCCGTGAGGTGGCTACGGGCATGCGCCAACATTCCCCCTCGGCTGCGCGGCGCGCGCATCGGAACCGGGTCGTACATCTCTCCGCGGGCAGTGATCCAGGAGCATGCCCGCATCGCCATCGGGCAGCGGACCCTGGTCGGCCGCCACGTGGAGCTGGTCCCGCAGGGCGGCTCCATCACGATCGGCAGCGATTGCTCACTGAACAACCACGTCGTCCTCTACGGCGCCGGCGGGATCACCGTGCAGGACGGGTGCCGCATCGCGACCGGCGTCGTCATCGTCGCCTTCAACCACGGGGTCGACGACCTCGCCCTCCCTATCCGCTGCCAGCCGATCACGGCCCGAGGCGTCGTCGTCGGGAACGACGTGTGGATCGGGGCACACTCGGTCCTGCTGGACGGGGTGACCGTCGGGTCGGGCAGCGTGATCGGAGCGGGGTCGGTCGTCACGCGCGACGTCCCCGAGTACGCCGTCGTGGCCGGCAACCCCGCGCGCGTGCTGCGTCGCCGCGGGGTCTCGCAGCGGACGGCTATTGCAACCGCGGAGCCCGCGCCGTGACACGGCGATAGAGGAGGCCGAGCTCCTCGATGTTGGTGGAGAAGGCGTGGACCGCGAGGACTTTTCGGCGTACGGCGGCCAGGTCCTCGGGCCGGGGCGGGAACGCCGCCACCTGGCGCAGACCCTCGGCGAGTGCCCCGGCGCCGGGCGGAACCAGCATGATGCCGGGCCAGCCGGACACGGCAGCCGGAATGCCCCCGACACGGGTCGCCACGACGGGAAGGGCCGCAGACGCCGCTTCCAGCAGGGTTCTCGGCAGCCCTTCGTCCCTCGACGAGATGACGAAGAGGTCGGCACGCGCGTACTCCTTCCGCACCTCGTCGATGTCGCGTGCTCCGAGGAAGGTGACCTTGTCGGCCAGGCCGAGCCGTTCAGCAAGGTCCACGAGCCTCGCCTTCTCGGGACCGTCACCGACGATGCGCAGCCGGGCCGTCGGGACCGTCTCGAGCAGCGTGGCCAGCGCCGTCAGGAGGATGTCGTACCCCTTGGACGGTACGAGCCGGCCAACCGCGAGGAGGGACAGACCGGGTCCGGCCAGCGGCGGGACGGTGCGGACCGGCGGATCCTCCCAGACAGGCTGGAGCCGCGGCGGCACGAGAGCGGACGGGATGCCGCGCTGCGAGAACGCGTCGGCCATCGACTGGGCCACCACTCTGCGCTCGGTGGCTCGTCGGGCGAACGCGACGACGGACCGTTCGAGGACGGCCTTGCGCCATCGGCCGAGTGAGGCGACCGGCAGGCCGAGATAGTCGCCGTGGACGTCCATGAGCCAGGGACGCCTGACGACCAGCGACACGGTCCAGGCCGCCAGCCAGCCCCACGGCTCCGCCCCGTTGAGGACGACGGTCTCGCCCCTGCGGGCTGCCGCACGCGCGAGGCGCACCCCGAGGCGGACCGAGCCGGCGGCCCACAGCAGGGACTGCGGCCCCGGGCGGCGCGGGTGCCGTACCACGTGCATCGAGCCGCGGTCGCACTCCAGGTGCGGGCCCGCCCAGATGCACCAGGCGTGACCGAGCCGGTCGGCCAGCGCGTTCCACGACCGGAAGTCGGCGGAGTCCTCGACGTCGCGCTGCCGGTGGCCCGAGATGGTCACGACGGTGATGCGCTGCCGTTCCACGGGGGCGGTGGAGTGTGTGGTCATCACACGGCCTGGAGCCGGTAGCGGGTCAGCAGGGACGCCAGCTCGGCCGGGGGGACCCTCGACCAGGCGTCGACGGCCGACAGACGCGGTACGAAGGGTTCGCAGCCCTGGGCGTACGTCGGGTGGTCGAAGTCGAAGAAGCGCACGGTGATCCCGTGCTCGGCGAAGGCGTCAAGGTCCAGGTAGTCGCGCCCCGAGGGCCCGGCGAGGTACTCGTCGGCGCCTACCGCCCGGCACAGATTGAGGATCAGTTCGGACTTGGTCCCGGTGGCGTCGAGCTCGGAAGAACGAGCCGTCGGCACCTTGACGTCGAACTGTGACAGCATCCAGTCCGCGAGGTCGAGGTTGAGGTCGGCCAGGGAGCCGCCGGGCGGTGCCGCATCGATCACCGATAGCAGGTCGTCGATACGGTCCACGCCCCGGGTCCCGGACACCGCCTGGATCAGGCGGCCACGGTAGCGACGCCGCCAGGATGGCATCTCGCAGATCCGCACATCGCAGATCCGCGTGCCGAACGGGGCGGTCACCGGAACCGTCAACCAGGTGGGCCGGCCGTCCAGCATGACCCGGTTGCGGTTCTGGAAGTAGTTCTTCCGGTACGGCACGGCGTCGAGAACGATCCACAGGTCCGACGCGGCGACCTTGGCCAGGAGGCCGAGCCACGGCAGGTGCTCGGGCTGGTGGATGGTGACCCTCATGCAAGCACGCCTTCCAGGCGGGACACCTCGAACGCCTCGCCGTACCGGGCACGCATCTCGTAGCCGCGGTATCGGGAGCGGGCCTCGACGCCTTCGATCCACTGCTCCCCGTACTTGGTGTATTCGGACTTGTGCTGACGCAGGGCCTGCAACTTCTTCTCGATGGTGTCGTCGATGTTGATGTACAGCTGCGGGCGGAAACCGACGTAGCTGCGCCCCGACGGGGTGATGGGCTCGTACATGACGACGGAGTTGTAGTACCGGCTCGCCGCGATGGTGGCGAGCGCGGTGTTGGCATGAGACCGATGGGTGTCGAACGGCCAGTGTGTGAAGACCATCGTCGGGTGGAAGTCGTCGACGACCTTGTTGATCGACTCCACGACGGTCGAGTGGTTCTCCACGTCCTTGGCGGGGAACGACAGAACGTCGATCTCCTTGACCCCGAGAGTGGCGGCGGCTTCCCGGCCCTCTGTGACCGCCACGTCGGCGTCGCGGAAGTGGCTCCCGTCGTAGCTGGTGTAGTCCGATGGGCTCATCACCAGGAAACGCACCCGTGCTCCTGCCTCCACGAGACGAGCGGCGGTCCCTCCGGCCGCCAGCTCGATGTCGTCGAGGTGAGCCCCCACGAACAGGCTGCGCTCAAACATCGGGTTGCTACAGAACATCACGTCGTCCTCTCGGGAAACAGTCACCGATGGAGTGGGGTGCCGGCCGCCAGTGACAGCTTGCCTTCCGGCGTGGTGCCGGTCACGCGGAAGCCCGCACGTGCGTACAGGTCAAGTGCCGGCTGGTTGCGGGGGTCGCAGATGAGAGTGACGATGCCGGGCGTTCGCGCCAGGAGGAGGGCGAGCAGCCGAGAAGCGATACCGGTGCCCTGGTGACGAGGGTCGGTGGCCACGCGGTGAATGTGCGCGCCCTCGGGACGCCGGGAGGCAATCACGAATCCGACCGGCTTCCCGCGCAGGGTCGCGACGAGGCTCAGCTCGCGCTTTCCGGGAAGGTGCCGGGCGAAGTTCTCGGCCTGCCACGGACCGGTGTCGTAGTGGCTGCTTGCCCGGTGCACGCGCTGTTCCAACTCGACGAGCGGGTCGAGCAGTTTGTCGACGACATCGCCCAGGCGATGCAGGTCTCGGGCGGGCTGCCGGACGGCTGTCTTCCCCTTCGTACTGTGCATCCAAGTCCCTCGAGGTCGCGGCTTTCGCATGAGCGTCCCAGGGCGGAGGCCGCAGGAGGCTTCGGCGAGCCGATCCGGGCACATCAGTACCTCCGACGGCGTATTGGGGACGCGGGCTCCCGCGTGCCGCATACACAGTGCCGCGTCGGCGCGGCCACACTCGGCCCGGTGACATTGCCAAGGACGCGAATGAAGCTGCTGCTCGTGGTCAGCGCCGCCGCCGCGATTTCCGCGCCAGTGATCAGCGCGGACCTCGGGGGGCCTCCAGGGGCTGCGCCGGACGGCACCTCACTGGCGGACGTCATGGGCTCGGCATGGCTGGTGGCGGCGACGTTGGTGGCCCTGGCCACGCTCGGGATGCTCCTGCCGCCCGAGCTCCTGCTGACCGGTGCCGTCGTGCTGGGCCATGGGTTCGGAATCGCCGCTGTGCAAGTCCCGGTGGCGGGGCCGCTGCTCATCAGCGACGTGCTATTGCTTGTCTACCTGCTTCGCGTTGTCGCAGAGCGTGGTACGTCAGCGGAACGCAATGGATCGGTCAACCTGTGGCTCGCACTGTTCCTGGGCTGGTCGTTTCTGGCCACTCTCTACGCAGGCTTGACCGTCACACCCTTGCTCCGGATCGCCGCCTACTGTGCGGTGTTCGCCCTCCTTTCGCGCCGGTGGGTGGATCGGAGACTCGTGTACTACGGCGTACTGTGCTACGCCCTCGCCAACCTTGTTGGCGGCGTGCTGCTGGGGCAACCGCGGCTCCTCGGGGTGGACATCGGCGACCCCTCTCAGACCGGCGCACTTCTGCTGGCCGCACTGTGCCCACTGCTCACATCCGAACTGCGGTTCAGGGGAAGGTGGTTCGTCGGCGCGGTGCTTTTTTGCGGGATCTTCCTGACGCAGACGCGCGGCGTGTGGTTCGCCACGGTCGTCGTGCTGGTCGTGTGGGCGCAGAAGAAGCTTTCAGCAGTCAGGATCGCCGCCATTCTCGCGGGTCTCGGACTGGCAGGGCTGCAGATGGTCGGCTTGGTCACCCAGTGGTTGGGCCTCAACAGCTTCAGCGAGGTTCTCCGTACGCAGAGCGTCGTCAACGGAATCCGCTCCGGCCTGGAGAATCCCGTCTTCGGGAGCGGATGGGGACACGTGTCGTCCATGGACCATTTCCAGGTAGCCGGCTGGAACCCAATCCGACATGTCATGCCGTACAACCTGTTCGTCAATGTGTTTACCTCGGTGGGTCTGCCCGCACTGCTGGCGCTCGCGTTGTTCCTGGGAGCGCTGCTCCGGCGCCTGGCATGCCGACGTGACACACCTTTGCTGTTCACGGTCGCCGTACTCGCCATGTCCTTGACGGAAATGACCCTGTACGCGGGGTCGACGCTGACGCTGATTTTCTTCGTCTATGCGGGCATGGGGCTCGGCCCGGCAGTGCCGGCGGATAGGGGCATCGTCAGGATGCTAAACCCCACCACTGGGCACCGGCTGACCGCACTCAGGACCGACAGACCGGGAGAGCTCCGTACGGAGGCCGGTGTCAGGCGCAAAGCATCGGCCACGATGTGACGGATGTGTAGGCCATAGGTGTCTCCCTCGCCGTGCAGGCGGCGCGTCGTCGTCGTCGCTTCCTCCTGTCGGGTCACCATCAGTGCGCGTCGCGAGCACGTATCAGTGCCCGACTCAGCGATCGGCCAGGAACGCGGTGAGGCTGAATGGTGATTGCCCGAGGTCACACCCACGATGCCGCTCCCTCCCGAATCCGGGTGATGAGGGTCATCGCCCGGATGAACGTGGGCGGTCCGGCCCTCCAGGTCTCCACACTCATGGGGGGGCTCGACAGCGAGCTTTTCGACCACCGGCTCTTCGCAGGCTTCGTGGGCCCGGACGAGGCCGATTACGTGGAGCAGCGGGCCCCGCATGTACAGGTCTGCCCGGTGCCAACCCTGGGCCGCGCCGTACGGCCCACCGATGATCTGCGTGCCCTGTCGGCACTGACCGCCGCCATGCGCCGGTTCCGGCCGCACATCGTTCACACGCACACCGCCAAGGCGGGAGCACTCGGACGTATGGCGGCCGTGCTCGCGCGGGTGCCGGTACGCGTGCACACCTTCCACGGCCACCTCCTGCAGGGCTACTTCTCACCGGCGAAGACCCGCCTGGTGGTGCAGGCCGAGCGCAGCCTTGCGACCGTCACCGACCGGCTGGTGGCGGTGGGACGCAGCGTGCGCGACGACCTCCTGGCCGCCGGCATCGGCCGACCCGGGCAGTACGCCGTGGTTCCGCCTGGCACCACGCCGGCCGCTGCTCCGGGCCGCTCGGAGGCGCGCAAACAGCTCGGCCTCCCGGGGGACAGCCTCGTCGTGGCCTATGTCGGGCGGGTGACCAGGATCAAACGGCCCGACCGGTTCCTGTCGGTGGCCCGAGAGGTGCGTCACGCGTTTCCGGCCGCTCGATTCCTGGTGTGCGGGGACGGAGACCTGCACGGCGATCTGGAAGCGGCCGGCGATCTGCGCGACTCGCTCCACCTGCTGGGCTGGCGCGCCGACGTGGAGACCGTCTACGCCGCCTCGGACATGGTGCTGCTCACATCGGACAACGAGGGTATGCCGGTCAGTCTCATTGAGGCGGGGCTGGCGGGGGTGCCGGCCGTGGCAACGAACGTGGGCAGCGTGGCAGAGGTGGTCCAGGACGGGCGGACCGGGCTTCTGGCCCGGCGCGACGCCGACGAGCTCACCCGCCACACCGTGAGGCTCCTTGGCGACGACTCGCTCCGCCGCCGGATGGGCGAGGAGGCCCGCGCCTGGACAGCGCGGCAGTTCGGGGCCGAGCGCCTGGTACAGGACACCCACGACCTTTATGCCTCCATCGCCGTGGAGCACGGCTGGTGGCCGAGCCCCCACTGAAAGGTGCGAACCGTTGAACGTCGTAGTGACCGGAGGCGCCGGGTTCATCGGAGCGAACCTGTGCCGTGAACTGACCTCCCGCCCTTCCGTCGGCAGGGTCGTCGCCCTGGACGACCTGAGTACCGGTACAGCGGCCAATCTCGCGGGTACGGACGTGGAGCTGGTCGAGGGCAGCATCCTCGACCGCGACCTGCTCGAGGGCGTGGTGGCCGGGGCCGACGCCGTGGTCCATCTGGCCGCGCGGCCGTCCGTGCCCCGTTCCCTGGTGGATCCGTTCGCCAGCCACGAAGTCAACGCCACCGGAACCATGCGCGTCCTCGAAGCGTGCCGCCGCGGGAACACCCACCTGGTCGCCGCGTCCTCGTCGTCGGTGTACGGCTCGGTCGCCGACCTGCCCAAGCACGAGGGCCTGCCGACGCGTCCCCTCAGCCCGTACGCCGCCAGCAAGCTCGCCACCGAGGCCTACGCGCTCGCCTACGGATCGGCTTTCGGCCTTCCGGCCCTCGTTTTCCGCTTCTTCAATGTCTACGGCCCGCTGCAGCCTGCCGGGCACGCCTACGCAGCCGTCGTTCCGGCCTTCATCGACGCCGCGCTGCGCGGTCAGTCTCTGACGGTCTTCGGCGACGGCCACCAGACCCGCGACTTCACCTACGTCGGAACGGTCGCCCGGGTACTCGCAGACGCCGTCCTGGGGAAGGTCACGAGTACGAGCCCCGTCAACCTGGCCTTCGGCACCCGGATCAGCGTCCTGGAGCTCGCCCATCACCTCGCCAAGACGCTGGAGCTGGCGATCGACATCCGCCACGAGGACCCCCGCCGCGGCGACGTGCGCGACTCGCAGGCCGACGACGGACTGCTCCGCAGTCTCTTCCCGGCTCTCGCGGCGGTTCCGCTGGAGGAGGGACTGGCCGAGACCGTCCGGTGGTTCCGCTCCCTGCCGGCGTACGCGTAGCGGAGCCGATGCGCGGCGGCCTCGCGGGCGGGAACTCAGTGGTCTCCGCCGCAGGCCGCGCCGACCGCATGGACTCGGGAGCCAGTCCCCACCGGACCCCGCCCGGCCTGGACACCCGGATCCGGCATCGACCGGGTGAGGCACCTCAGCACGATGAACCAGCCGGCCGTGCTCAGGACCATGAGGCCCAGATTTCCCCATGCCCAGGCCAGTGCCCTGCCCGACGCACCGGCACAGAAGTGAATGACGGCGGCCAGCATCCCGAGCTGACAGACGCCCTCGGCGGTGAGAAAGACCAGCCTGACACCGGGGAAGCCCAGAGCCGAGGGCAGAACTTTGGACCAGATCGCCGTGCCACGCAGCGCGGCCCCCGCCAGCATGACCACCGCCGCCGTGGACAGAATCGTGTACTGGGGGCCGTACATCAGGCCGATCAGCAGGCCGAGGAGGAAAACCGCGACCACCACCGCGACCAGTCCGATGGCGCCGACGAGTGCACTGCAGCGGCGGACGTCGCGCACCACCGCCCATCGGCGCCCATCGGCTCCGGCCCGTGCAAGACGCGGGTAGAGCTGTGACGCCACTGGGTTGACGGCGCTCCCGAAGAGACGGCCCGGAGCGCCGGCGATTTTCAGGTACGTCACCAGGGTGGGGCCACCGAGCAGTCCGGCCAGAAGGGAGACGCCGCTGTCCGAAGCCAGGGAGACGGACTGGGTCGCCGAACTCTTCACCAGGAAGGGCAACAGGCCTGCCGGCATCGGAGCGGGGCCGTCAGCGGGAGGGCCGCACGCCTGCCTCACCTGCCGCCAGGCGATCACGGTGACGGATACGGTGGAAACCAGGCCGGTGATCACGGTGGCCACCAGGTAGCCGCCCGTGCCGGCCGTCATCAATGCCGTCAGCGTCACCAGGAAGCCGAAGACGGCGAGCGCCACGCGGATCACTCCGAGCCGCTCAAGTCGGTCGGAGATCGCGAAACCGGCCGATGCACTGCCCCAGGGCGTGGCCGCTCCTGCCGCCAGCACGGCAGGCACGAGCAGCGACAGCCGTTCGGCGGGGATCCATCCGAGGGCCGCGGCGGCCAGCGCCGCCGCCACGCCCAGGACCGTGGCCAGCAGCCCGGCCCCGATGTCCAGCCGGAGAAGCCGGCAGTACAGCCGGGTTCCGCAACCGGGGCCGCGACGTTGTTCCATGGGAACGAACCGCTGCTGCGCGTCCTCGAAGCGCGGATCCCCCAGCAGGAACCAGACCGCTGCCATGGCCTGGGCCAGAAGCACCTCCCCCGCCGCAGTGCTCCCGACCAGCCGGACCAGTGTGACGGTGGTGGCGAACGAGAGTGCCGCCTCGATCTGGCTGGCGGCGGTGAGCGAGCCGAAGGTCCTCAGATGCCGTTGCCAGGGCAGGCGCCTCGCCAAGCGCCTCACCCACCTCCCGGGGTCGGTCCCGGCGCCTGTGGCATCCAGCGGCGCCGCCGTTGACGGTGTACCTCTCACCTGCTGCTGCACCTCCTCGTCACTCGGCGCGTGTGGCGGGCATCGGTTGTCTTCCTACCGCAACCGCCCAACGGCCGGTCTGACCTGGCGAAGTCGTCCCGGCCTCGGCGGATCAGGAGGATCCGGTCGGCACGGATCCTCCCCGGCCCGGGAAGGGCGCGGACGTGCGCGGGTCAGAGGATCTCGACACGCTCACCCCGGCAGCGATTCCGCGAGTCGAAAACGTAGGCACCGGCCTCTTCGACGAGTGCGTAGTCGAAGGCATCGTGATCGGTCGCCACGACGACCACGTCGGCCGCCCGGACCTCCGCCTCGGTGAGTTCGACCCGGGTGATCTGCGGAGGAACTAGGTACGAGTCGGTGTGCGGCTCCACCACCACCAGCCGGGCGCCGAGAGCGAGCAGCGACCGGGCGATGGCGAGGGCCGGCGACTCACGGATGTCGCCCGTGTTCTTCTTGTAGGCCAGACCGAGTTGCAGTACGCGCGAGCCCTTGACCGACTTACCGCGTTCGTTCAGTCCGCGGGTGATCCGCCAGACGGCATGGGACGGCATGTGATCGTTGATCTCATTGGCCAGGGAGATGAATCGGAGATCCTGTTTCAGCAGCCTCTTGACCTGCCACGACAGATAGGACGGGTCCACCGGCAGGCAGTGTCCGCCCACGCCGGGACCTGGTCGGAACGGCATGAAGCCGAACGGCTTGCTGCTGGCGGCCTCCACGGCCTCCCAGATGTCGGCACCCAACTGTCGGGACACCATGGCCATTTCGTTGACCATCGCAATGTTGACGTGCCGGTAGGTGTTCTCCAGCAGCTTGGTCAGCTCGGCAGTTCGGCACGAACTCACCGGCACAGTCCGCTCCACGATGTCGCCGTAGAATTTCCGGACGTTGCGCAGGGACGCGGCGTCGATCCCGGAGACCACCTTGGGTGTGTTCTCCAGGTGCCAGTCGGGGTTGCCCGGGTCGATGCGCTCGGGGCTGTAGCCGAGGTGGAAATCCGCTCCGGCCCTCAGTCCGCTGCCCGCTTCCAGCAGCGGCAGCAGCAGGCTCTCGGTCGTCCCGGGATACGTGGTGGACTCGAGGACCACGGTGGCGCCGGGTGAGATGTGGGGGGCGATGCTCCGACCGGCGCACTCCACGAAACTCAGATCGGGGACGCCCTCACGCAGGGGTGTCGGCACGGTGATGACGCATACGTCGAAACCGTCGATCCCGTCGTAGTCGGTGGCGGCACGGAAGTGGCCGCTGTCCGTGATGGCCATGAGGCGTGCGTCGTCGACGCCTTCGATGTAGGAGTCGCAGGCGCCCAGGCGTTTGACACGCAACTCGTCGGTATCCACGCCGACGACGGAATATCCCGCCTCGACCGCCCGGACGGCCAGCGGAAGGCCTACGTAGCCCAAGCCTACGACGATCAGGTTGCGCCTGTCGGCGACGCTGCTCTGACGCACCCTCATCACTCCGGTTTTTTGAGGAATCGGCATATGCCAAAGCTAATTGACGCATGCGCGGCAGCTCCGACGCGCACCTTCGGGATGTGTCCGACCGACATCACCCTGATTCCGTAACGGCAGACTCGCCGAGCGTTCCGTCATCACCTGACGAACTTCCAATATCCGCTATTCATCGCATAGGTGAACGTTGGCTCGGCACTGTGATCGAGCTCCTCGGAACCGCGACCCGCCCACACCACCCGAACCGGAGTGAAGCCGCACATGGATCGTTGTTCGAAGTACCTGGTCACCGGCGGAGCCGGCTTCATCGGCTCCCATCTCGTGGACGCACTGCTGGCTGACGGAAACAGCGTGGTGGTCCTCGACAACCTCACCACCGGCCGGCAGGAAAACCTCACCCAGGCGCGAGCGAACCCATGCTTCCGCTTCGTCCACGGGTCCGTGCTGGATGCGCCGCTCGTCGACGAGCTGGTGCAGGAATGCAAGATTGTCATCCATTTGGCTGCCGCCGTAGGGGTCAAACTCATCGTCGAGCAGCCGTTGAGGTCGTTCATCACGAACACAAAAGGCACCGAGACCGTCATCGAGTCCGCGCAGCGCCACGATCGCAGGATTCTCATCGCCAGCACCTCGGAAATCTACGGGAAGAATTCCTCCGGACCGCTCAGCGAGACCTCCGACCGCATCCTGGGCAGCCCGTCCGTGGCCCGGTGGTCGTACAGCACCGCCAAGGCGGTGGACGAGATCATGGCCTGCCTCTACCACCGCGAGCGAGGGCTGAGGTCGACGGTGGTCCGGTTCTTCAACACCGTGGGACCCCGCCAGAGCCCGGCGTACGGAATGGTCATTCCGCGATTCGCCCGGCAGGCAGTGCTCGGGGAACCCCTCACGATCCATGCGGACGGCCGCCAGAGACGCTGCTTTCTGCATGTCGCCGATGCCGTCTCGGCGCTGCTGCTCCTGCTGGAACAGCCCGAGGCGGTGGGAGAGACCTTCAATATCGGCGTGGACGACGAGATCGGCATCCTCGAGCTCGCCAACCGGATCATCGCCGAGACCGGAAGCATCTCACGGGTGGAACATCTGTCGTACGCCGAGGCATACGGAGCGGACTTCGAGGACATGGAACGACGAGTCCCCGACACCACGAAACTCCGCGCAGTGACGGGCTGGCAGCCCCGGCACAGCCTCGCCGACGTGCTCGCGGACGCGATCGCGGACGCCCGTGCCGCATGGCGCGACAACCCGTCGGCACACGTGCCGGGCGCCCCGGAGCAACTTCTCCCAGTGACCGACGGGCCCGTTTCCGGAATCGCTCTGGCGGGACGGTGACCGGCATCAGCGCAGCGGTGCCGATGGCGGGAGCAGGCGTCGCGGCCCTGCTGATCGGAGGGCTGCTGACGGAACCAATGCGGCGCTTCGCCCTTCGCCATGGGATCACCGACCGTCCCAGCGCCCGTAAGGCGCACACCAGGCCCACGCCCTATCTCGGCGGTGTCGCCGTCGCGCTCGCCACCCTTGCCGCGGGTACGGCCGTCGCGCTCGCCCGGGGTGTCTTCGACCCGCTTCTCGGGGTGCTGCTCGGCGGCGCGGCAATCGTGTGCGTCCTCGGGCTCATCGACGATCTGCGCCAGCTGGGCCCAAAGATCCGGCTGTTCGTCGAGACGTCGACCGCCACGCTGGTGGTAGCGGCAGGGGGGCATCCGACCGTCTTCGGCGGCGCGGTCGACGCGGTGCTCGCCGTCCTCTGGATCGTCTTCATCACGAATGCGTTCAACCTGCTGGACAACATGGACGGCGCAGCGTCATCGCTGTGTGTCGTCATCGGCGGATTCGTCTGCCTGACTGCCCTGCCAGGCGATCCAGACGGCCTGGGTGTGGTGATGGCGGCCCTGACCGGGGCCTGTCTCGGCTTCCTGTTCCACAACAGGAATCCGGCACGGATCTTTCTCGGTGACGCGGGCTCACTCTTCCTCGGCTTCACGCTGGCCTCCGCGATGATGGTGCGCCACGATGGCGCCGCCGGCCTGTCCGGACCCGCCAGTCTGCTGCTCGCCACCCTGGTTCCGACGTTGGACACCACGCTGGTGATGCTGTCCCGCTACCGGGAGTCGAGGCCCCTGCTGCAAGGCGGCACGGACCACATCGCTCACCGGTTGCGGCGCATGGGGTTGACAGTGCCGCAGGTCGTCCGGACACTCAGCGCCTTCGCTGTGGTGGGCTGCTTGGCCGCCATGCTGGTGACCTACGGGTTGCTTGCTTCCGGCATTGCGCTCCTCGCCGTCTCCGCGGTGGGGATCGGGGCGGTGTGGCTGCTACTCAAAGTCCCCGCTGTGGCCACCGCTTCGCCGCGCGTCGCGGTCCCGGCCGGGGCCCTGGCCGACGGGGCCGCTCGTACAGCACTCCGGTTGAGGCACAGTGGTGGGTCCGGACGCCGCCACAGGGCGGTCCGGCCGATGGGTGTGCCGCATTCACGGGGAGCCCGGAAGGCCACCGCATTGTCCCCGCCAGCGGGCACTCCGGTCGCACCGCAGTGATGTCGTGGAAGAGGCGCATTCGGGTGATGCTTCCGCGAAAAACGCGCGACCGAACCAAGGCCTCGTGTTCGGGCGCCACTCAGCACCTATGGTGCTGACCCGCGACGGCGCAAGGCCTCGTCGGCATCGGAAGGCGGCTCGATGACCATGACGCGTATCTGCGAAGTGATCAAGACCCTCGACGTCGGCGGTGCCGAGGTCCTTCTGGTCGAACGCCTGCGCAGGGCGCCCCGGTCCGATCGTGACTACACCGTGGTCTTCCTCCAAGCCGAGACGCAGGAACTGGTGGATGCACTCCGGGACTGCGGAGTGACACTCGTCGATCTCCGGTCCTGTCCGCGGAGGCTGCGCTACCTCGGGCTGCTCCGTGCCGTGCGGCGCCTGGCCCCGGACGTGGTCAATGTTCACTCCCCGTTGCCCGCTGCGGTGCTGCGCCCCGCCCTGCATTTGATGCGCCCGCGCCCGGCACTGATCTCCACGGTGCACTATGTGCGGTGTCACCCGCTGACGAGGCTGCTCGAACGGCCGACGCGGCGCCTTGACGATCTAACGGTGGCCGTCTCACCACAGGTGGCCGCCTCCGGATCCGTGCGGGGCGCTCGCCAGGTCCGTACGCGCATCCACGGGGTGGACGTGGCCGCGCAGCGCAGCTGGGCGCAACGAGCGGACCAGGTGCGGGAGGAGTTCGGGATCCCGGCGGAGGCCTTCATACTGGCTTTCGTGGCCAACTTCCGTCCGGTGAAGAACCACGCGCTGCTGGTCGAAGCAGCCGCTCTGGTACTCGAGCGGCGTCCTGACGCGCTGTTCGTCCTGGCCGGGGACGGCCCTCTGCGCGAGCAGGTGCTCGCGGACATCCGCCGACGCGGGCTACAGGACCGGATGCCGTATCTGGGACGGATTCAGCAGGCTGGCCGGCTGGTGGCGGCTGCCGACATCCTGGTTCTGGCATCCCACTACGAAGCGATGCCCGTGGTCGTCATGGAGGCACTGGCATCCGCTGTGCCGGTGGTGGCCACCAGGGTAGGGGGAATCCCCGACCTGGTCCGCGACGGCGACAACGGCGTCCTCGTCCAGCCCGGTTCACCACAACGGCTGGCGGAAGGCATCCTGCGCGCCATGCGGCCCGAGGTTCATTCCGCGCTCGCCGCCCGAGCGCTCGCCGACACCACCTCGGTGGACGTTGCCTCCACCGCGGCATGGTTCGACAACGTCTACGCCGCCTTGGCGAGCGGAGTCCGGGAAAGCCGAAGAGAACCCGTCCCGGGAGGAGCACAGGTCCGCTGACTCCTCCGCGTCCTCGGTCGCCGCTGCCTTCTGTGGTGCCCGGCGTCAGTCGCCGCACGCCGGGTAGGGCTCCACATGAGCCCGCAGCGGTGTGACCAGCGGCTGGCGCCACAGCACGGGCGCATGGTCGCTGACCGGCTCCAGGAGCTGGAGCGTCAGGGTACGGGCGCGCTGCGCGGGCAGTTCCAGGTCCAGCGTGTAGACCGGGTGTCGGAGTTCCTCGCCGACGCCCACCAAGGCGGTCCGGCCGTCGAGGGCCGCACCGGTGAGTTGTGCGCCCGTGCTGGCGTAGTAGGAAACCAGCACCCGGTTGTCCCCCGGCCGGGTGGGGTACGCCGGTTTGTCGCCTCGCTGGGTGACGTAGGGAGGAAGCCCCGACCTCGGCGCCCGGTTGGTGAGAGTGATCCGCGCGGTGACGAGCCGACCTTCCGGTGTACAGCGGCCCGGAACCCAGCTCAGCTCTCGCTCCAGGTAGTAATCCAGCTTCCCGCCCGCAGCGTTGTTGACGACGAGTCCGGCGAAGGGACCGGTCTCCTGGGGAAACGTGCCGCTCAACGGACGGGTCGACAGCAGACGTTGCTCGTTCTCCCGGGCGCTCCACACCTTCAGCCGTCCTGTCGCCGCGTCACCGTACGCCGCCTTGAGCAGTCCGGGAATCCGTCGCGGCCCGTGGAAGGCGTCCACCAGGGTGGTGACTGCCGTGCGCGCCACCCCGAGGAGGAACGCCTTGCGCGCCGCGTCGTCGGAGTAGCGTGCGTAGCCCGTGCGCTCCGTGAGGTCCAGCATGTTGTCGCCGGTGAGCGCCGCGCCGTCGGGCAGTCGTCCCGGGCCCGCCACTCGCAGCAATCGGCCCAGGGTGGTGGGGTCCAGGGCGATGACCCCGTCCACCCTCTTGCCGCTGCGCTGGCGCCAGGTTGCCGCCCAGATACGGGCGGCGTAGGGGAAATGCGGGCTGAGATTGGAGTTGGCCCAGAAGCGGGTGGGCTCGTACCGGGCATAGCGGGCGGTGTATTCGGATCCCAGATCGACCGAAGGACTGCCACCCGTCACCCCGTCGTCATTGTCGAAGGTCTCGAAGTGCAGTTTTCCCCGTTCTGCGGTGAGCACGGCGAAGGCCCCCGGCATGCCGCCGGTGCCGCGGGCTTCCGCCGTGTTCTGGACGCCGACGAAATACCGTCGAGGACCCTGTTCCCCCAGCATCGCCGGCAGCACACGGGCGGCCACAGCGGCATCAGACGTGACAGGGGCGATCCGGTCGAGCAACCCCAACAGTTGCGCGCGTGCGTGGTCGGCCGCCGGCAGCCAGGTGGTACGGGGAAGACGGCCGGCCTCCGCGCGCGTCTCGGCGACCACCCGCGCCGCCCGCTCGAGAGCCGGAGCCTTGCCGCCGAAGGCGGACAGCAGGGCTCCCCTCCCGCCCTCACTGGAGTCATCGGCGAGTTCGGGAGCGATGCGCACGAACGGCGGAAGTACGTCGCGAGTCAACCGGTCGGCGGCGCTCGCCGCGCCGCGAACCGTTTCCGCGGGTCGGCCGAAGAACGGCACCTGCGCGAAGAGATACCAGGCGGGCCCGGTGGTCAGGCGATGCGCCCGGGCGGCGTGCACCGCCGCAGAGCTCATCGCTGCCCCCGAGGCAGCGTTCCCCGTCGTATCCACGACCGAGTGCCGCAGCGTATCCAGCGACCGCTGAGCGGCCAGCAACTCCGTCCGGGCAAGCAGACCGGTGCCCACGATCCAACCCGCCAGGGCAAGACACAGGACGGCGACGGCCGACAGCACGTGCCGGGCACGAGGCCGTGGGAATCGGCAACGCGCCGGCTCCGTCCCTGAAGACCGCCCCGTGTTTTCGATGAACTTGAGACGCTCACGCAGGTGTCGCAGCCGCACGGAGAACTCGGTGATCAACGGTTCTCGAGCCACGAGGCTGCGCCACCCGTATCGCCTCCGGGCGGGACCACTCCTGTCGCCCCGCGAAGAGCGTGGCCGGGCCAGTCGCCCAGACGATGGGACACAGCGACGGCAGCGGAGGCTGTGCCGGCAGCCCGCGCGCCACGCCACATCGACGACGTCCCCAAATTCTCCACACTCCTGACATGAGTCCAGGCCCGAACGGGCGGGGCAAAGTGGCTCTACACACTCATACATGTCGCCGGGTAGCGTCCGATAACGCCGTTGAATACCCAAATCACTGGATGGCCCAATAAATCATTCTTATTTTGCTGGCTGCGCGTGCCGCCCATAGCCCCGCGCCCCGCTACGCGCAGCACGCACCACAGGACGGGGGGGCGGGCCAAGATGAGGGCTGCGGCTATGCCGACGAAGGCGAGGGAGTGTTCTGCGTTGCGTTCGTAGCGTCGGTGGAGCCGGCGAGGCAGGACACGGTCCTCTCAACGACCCTTCTGTGGCGGGGGGACACTGGCGCCCCCCATGGCGCACGGTCCTGCGCAAGATCGCCAGGCACGGTTCACTGACGACCACGCAGCGCTACCTGAACCCTCGGGAATTGCATCAGGCGGGCGAGAACCTGCAGGTCGCCAGGTCGCGGCGAGGTATGGAAGGACTCCGGAGCTACTACGAGATAGCGGCCTGACCTGGCATGTTGCCGAGGAGATCCCTTCTGATGCATGACTTGCTCTCCAGAAGGGATGGTCTGGAGTGGTGCATCAGCGCGAGGTGGCCCTGGCTGGGTCGGCTCATCTGGAGCTGGTCTCCGGGGTGGTCCAGCTGCGTCCGGAGGACGCGATGTTCGACGCGATGTTGCGGGGCTGGCGTGCTCAGCAGAAGTCGCGGGGGCTGAGGGACGAAACGGTCGACGACCGGGAACGGCTCATACGGCGGTTCCTGGCGTTCGCGAACGAGTACCCGTGGCAGTGGACACCGGCCCACGTGGACGAGTGGTCGCTCTCTTTGACGAGCGAGAAGCACCTGGCGCCGTCCACCATCCGCAGCTATCAGGGCGACGTCCGCATGTTCAGCGAGTTCCTCATAGACGGGCGCTACGGCTGGGGGCCGGCCTGTGAGGAAGCCTTCGGAACGTTCCCGGTGGCCATCTGTCACGAGTGGAACACCATCGCCCACCTCAACGACTACGAAGGCGGCCCGGAGGCGAAGCCTTTCACCCGGGAACAGTTGCAGCTCTTCCTCGACTACACCGACGACCAGGTCGAACGAGCGGTACGGGCGAAACGCAAGGGCGCCCTGGCGGCCTACCGTGACGCCACTCTTTTCAAGGTGATCTACGGGTGGGGCCTGCGCCGGACCGAGACTTCCAAGCTCGATCTGGTCGACTTCGGCCGCAATCCGCAGGCCCGGCAGTTCGGCCGGTACGGCACGCTCAACGTCCGCTACGGCAAGGCCAAGAAGGGCCAGCCACCGCGGCGTCGGAACGTGTTGTCGGTGATGGACCGGGCCGTCGACGCAGTCGCTGACTACGTCGAGAACGTCCGGCCGCGCTTCGGGTTCCCCGACCATCCGGCTCTGTGGATCACCGAACGCGGTGGCCGCCTGCAGCCCGGCTCGATCAACGACCGGTTCGAGGCATACCGAGACGCCCTCAAGCTGCCCAAAGAGCTGGTCCCACACAGTCTTCGGCATTCGTACGTCACTCACCTGACCGAGGACGGGGTGGACCGGAGGTTCATCCAGCAGCAGGTCGGCCACGAGTGCGACAGCTCCCTGGCCATCTACACGCACGTCAGCGACGACTTCATGAACACTTCCCTGCACAAGGCACTGGCGCCGGCGTTCGCCGGGGCCTGACAGGAGGGATTCGGCGATGGCCGCCAAGCTCGACTACCACTGGCACCTGCGCAAGGTCATGGCGGACCGCGGGATGTTCTCCACCACCGACCTGATTCCGCCGCTTGCCGAGCGCGGGATCACGTTGTCGTCGAGCCAGGTCTACCGGCTCGTCGTCGAACGGCCCGAGCGGCTTAGCCTGAAGATCCTGATGTCCCTCCTCGACATCCTGGACTGCACCATGGACGACCTCATCGAGCCCATCGCGGCGGCCGGGGCCGCGACGAAGCCGAAGAAGGCCGCCGCCGGAGGCTCGGCGCCCGACACGGAAGGGCTCGGCGGGCTACGGCCGAAGCGAGCCCGGATCAGGGGTGTCGACCGGCCGTGACCACCTCTCACTCCCTCGACCCCAACTGGTCCCCAAAAACGATCAAGGGGCCGTTTTGGATTGCTCCAAAACGGCCCCTGATCTGCGACTCTTTCGAGTCGGGACGACAGGATTTGAACCTGCGACCCCTTGACCCCCAGTCAAGTGCGCTACCAAGCTGCGCCACGTCCCGATACCCGCTGACCTGGGGTTTCCCCTGGCCGAACGCGCATGAGAACGATACCGCATTTCTGTGGGTGGTCGCGCGCACCTTTTCCGCTACCGGTTCCAGGGGGCCGGGGCGCCACGGCCGCCGGTCCCCTCGCCGTACGGCGGCGCCGCGCGCTCAGCCCGCGTCGCCGGACAGCTCCGGATGGGCCGCGACCAGCCGCTTCGGGGCCGCCTGGAGCCAGGAGTCGGTCAGGATGGAACGCAGCTCGGCCGCGTCCCCCACGGCTTCCAGGCGGACCCGGATCCAGGCGTAGTTGTCGTCGTGGCCCGGACGTACGAAGAACTTCTCCGGCTCCGCCGCGATCAGCTCGGCCCGGTCCTCCTTGGGGCATTTCACCCCGATCGAGGTATCGTCGTCGGCCAGCGCGACGAAGATCTTCCCTCCCACCCGGAAGGTCGGCATGCCCCAGGCGAGCTTCTCGCTGCTGTCCGGGAGCGACAGCGCGATCAGGCGGACGTCCTGCGCGGTCGTGGCCATCCCCGAGACTCCTCTCCAGCCACCGGTGAACCCGAACCCTCGTCCGACGACCGTAGCGCCCGCTACTGACACGGCCCTCACCCCCGCCGGTCCGCCGCGCGGGCCTCCGCCCGGTCCTCGCGTTCGTGCACCAGCGCCACCAGTTCCGCGGCCAGCGCCTTGACGGTGGCGAGCCCCTCCGTCCCCCACCGCCGCGGCACCACGTCCACCGCGCACACCGTGCCCAGGACGATCCCGCGCCGGTCCGTCAGCGGCGCGCCCGCGTACGAGCGCACCCCGCTCTCGTCCACGACCGCGTTGCCCGCGAAGCGCGCGAAGTCCCGTACGTCTTCCAGCACCAGCGCGCGCCGCCGGACCACCACGTGCGGGCAGTAGCCGTGGTCGCGGGCCAGGACCCGCGCCGGGTACCCGCAGGCCGGGGCCTCGGCCGCGTGGTGCAGCCCGGCGAAGAACTGACGTTGCTCACCGACGAAGTTGACCCCCGTGTACGGGGCGTCGAGCACGTCGGCGACCCGCCTCGCGAAGGCGTCCAGTTCGGCGTCCGTCCGCTCCCCCAGACCCAGCTCGCGCAGCCGGACGACGCGCGCGGGCGCCTCCCGGTCCACCGGCGTGAGCAGCAGGTGTCCGGTCGATTCGTAGTACGTCATGGCGGTTCCCCCGACTCCGAAGACGAAGAGCTGACTGTGGCAGTGGCCGTGGACCTGCACAGGAGGTGCCGGACGAGGGCGGCCAGCGTCCCCGTACCGGAACTGGTCAGGCGCGCGTCGCACCGTACGACGGGCACCCCGGGCCCGAGCCCCACCGCTTCGCGGACCTCGTCGGCCGTGTAGCGGTGGGCTTGGCCGAACTCGTTGACGGCGACGATGAAGCCGATCCCGCGCCGTTCGAAGAAGTCCACGGCGGGGAAGCAGTCGGCGAGGCGGCGGGTGTCGGCGAGCACCACCGCCCCGAGCGCGCCCGCGCACAGTTCCTCCCACAGGAACCAGAAGCGGTGCTGTCCGGGCGTGCCGAAGAGGTAGAGCACGTGGCGCTCGTCCAGGGTGATCCGGCCGAAGTCGAGGGCCACGGTCGTGGTGGTCTTCGCCTCGACGCCGTGCAGCGGGTCGGCGGCCGCGCTCAGATCGCTGAGCAGTTCCTCGGTGCTCAGCGGCTCGATCTCGCTCACCGCGCCCACGAAGGTGGTCTTGCCCGCGCCGAAACCGCCCGCGACCAGGATCTTCAGGGTCGCGGGGGCGGGCGCGGGGGCTTCACAGTCGTTTGCGCAGGCCATCGAGCACCGCCCTCAGCAGTGACTGGTCGGTGGCGGCGAACGCGTCGCCGCCGATGCCGGGGAACCTCGGCGCCTGCACCATGACGGCCCCGTGTTCCATCAGGTCGGACAGCAGCACCTTCACCACCGCGGCCGGCAGCCGCAGCTGCCCGGCCACCTCGGCGACGGTGACCGCCACGGCGCCCGCGCACAGCCGCAGCACAAGGGTGTGCTCGGCCCCGAACGGGATGCGCGGGCGCACCCCGGTCGCGGTCACCAGCGAGAGCAGGTCGAGCGAGACGCCCGGCCGGGTCCGCCCGCCGCTGGCGGTGTACGGGCGCATCACCCGGCCCGCCGAGTCGTCGAGCCACGGCGTGTCCCGCCCCTTCGCGTACGCCCCCGTACCGCGTGCCCTCATCGCTCCGGGTCGGCGGTGGGCCGCCGCGGCGGGGCCGCCAGGTACGGACGTACGCTCTTGACCAGCATCGCCATCTCGTAGCCGAGCACCCCGGCGTCCGCCTCGCGGTCGGCGAGGACGGCCAGGCAGGTCCCGGATCCGGCCGCCGAGACGAAGACGAGCGCGGTGTCGAGTTCGACGACGACCTGGCGCACCTCGGCGCCGTCCCCGAAGCGGGAGCCGGCACTGCGGCCCAGCGAGTACAGGCCGGACGCGAGGGCCGCCAGGTGGTCGGCGCTGTCGGCGTCCAGGCCGTGCACGCAGGTGACGAGCCCGTCGGCGGTGAGGAGTACGGCGCTGCGCGTGTACGGCACGCGCTGCACCAGGCCGCTGAGCAGCCAGTCGAGGTCCGAGAGCCGGCTGCCGGTCTTCGTCGCCACTTCGCCGCCCATGGGGGTGCGCTCCTTGCTGAGGTGGGTGGTCGGGGTCATAGCTGGTTCTCCGACTGGGCGAGGCCGAAGCCCCGCCGGAAGGCGGCCATCAGGCCGGGATCGTGCAGCGGCTGTTCGGTGTCCGTGGCCGGGCGCGGCACGGGCGCCTCGCGCAGTTGCGGCGCCAGATGCTGCTGCGCCCGCCGCCGGGGCAGCGCGGGCCGCTCCTCCTCGTCCCCGGGCTCGCCGGGCAGGCCCGCGCCATCCGCCCAGGGGTCCCCCTCACCCGTCTCGCCGGCCCGCTGAAGGGGCAGCGCCGGGCCCCCGGCCCCGCCGGAGGCCGACGGCACCCCTCGCCCCGGCAGGACCGGGGCTCCGGACCAGGACTCGGCCACCGGACCGATCGCGGGGGCGGCGGAATCCGTGTCCCGCGGCCGGGGAGCAGGCGTCGGCGCAGGCGCCAGGGCCGCGGCCCCGTCGGCGGCAGCCGGGAACCCGACTCGCGCGGCTGCTGCGTCCCCGGGCTCGGGCCCGGACCAGAGCCCGGCCTCCGCCCCGCGCAGGGGCCCGGCCGGGGCTCCGGCCCACGGCTCGGCCGGAAGCCCGGCCCGTGGAGCGCCCTCCAGCCACACCAACGGCCCGTCCCCGGTCGCGGGCCCGGACCCGGTCTCCGGCCCCGGCGGGGGGCCGGCCGGAGCCCCGGCCCATGGCCCGGGCGCCGTACCGGGCACGGGCTCGGCCGGAGCCCCGGCTCGCGGGCCGGGGCCGGTCGTGGTCGGGGCGTCGGCCCAGGGGGCGGGGGCCGGAGCGGCCGTGGGGGCGGCGGGAGACGGTGGAACGGATCGCGGCGCGGGGGCGGCCGGGGCCTCGGAGCCGGTCCGGGGTGCGGGGAGAGGGGAGGCTGCGGAGCCGGGATGGGGGCGCGGGGCGGAGCGCGGGTCAGGGAACGGGGTGGGGCCGCGCTGCGGGGCCGGCTGCCAGGGCACCGGCACGGGGACCGGTTCCAGGTGGGGGATCGACGGGGCCTCGCCCGTGCCCCACGAGGTGGACCGGGAGCCACCCGCCGCGTCGGCGGCGCTCGGCGCCTCCGCGCCCAGCAGCTCCTGCGGCAGCACGAGCACGGCGAGCACGCCACCGTAGATGTTGGACTTGAGCTCGACGGCGATCCCGTGCCGGCGGGCCAGGGCCGCGACGACGAACAGCCCGATCCGCCCGTCCGCCAGCAGGTGCCGGACGCTGATCTGGTCGGGGTCGCCGAGCAGGGCGTTCATCCGGTGCTGTTCCTCCACCGGCATGCCCAGCCCCCGGTCCTCCACCTCGACCGCGATCCCCGCGGTGACCCGCTCGGCGCGCAGCACCACATCGGTGTCGGGGGCGGAGAAGACCGTGGCGTTCTCGACCAGTTCGGCCAGCAGGTGCGCCACGTCGGCGACGGCGTGCCCGCGGACGCTGCCGCCGGCCGGGGGCACGACCTTGACCCGGGTGTACTGCTCGACCTCCGCGACCGAGGAGCGGAGCACCTCGCTCAGGTCGATCGGACGGGTCCACTGGCGGCGGGAGGCGGCCCCGCCCAGCACGGCGAGGTTCTCGGCGTGCCGGCGGATCCGGGTGGCGAGGTGGTCGACGTGGAAGAGCTCCTTGAGCAGGTCCGGGTCCTCGACCGTGTCCTCCAGGTCGTCGAGGAGCGAGATCTCCCGGTGCACCAGGGACTGCAGGCGACGCGCGAGGTTGACGAAGACCTCGACCTTGCGCTCGCTGTCGGACGGGGTGGCGGGGCCGGCCAGCCGGATGAGGGTGGCGTGCGCCTGTTCGCGGGCGCCGCGCAGCTCCTGGGAGAGCAGCCAGAACTCGTCCACCCCGGACGGGTCGCCGCCGGGCGCCGGCTCGCCCCGTACCGGGCGGGGCGGGGCCTCGCCCCGTTCCAGCCGGTCGGCGGCGGTGCGCAGCTCCTGGCGGCCGCGCACGCTGGAGCGGCGCAGCGCCTCGCACCGGTCCCGTACGGCCTTGGCGGCGCGCTGGGCCCCGAGCAGGGCTGCGGCGAGGGCGCCGACCACGAGCAGGGCGCAGCCGGTGAGCACCGGCCACAGCCGGGCGTCGCGGTCGCCCGCGCCGCCGCCGAGCTGGAGGGTGAAGATCACTGCGGCGGCGCCGCTGAGCGCGGCGGCGAGCGTCGGCAGGACGGCTGCGCGCACCAGCTGGGGGCGCAGCTGCCGGCCGGGACCGGTGACGGCATGTCTCGACGGGGAGTGGCGGGCGGCGCGGAGTCCGGACATCGGCGTCCTCGGTACGTGGGGCCCGGCCCCCAGCGTTCCCGGGGCCCGGTGTTGATCACCGGATACCCACGCTAGACCCCGCCATCCCGCCCCGGAACGCCAGTTGGGGAACTTCGAGGGGGTGCTTCCCGCTCCCGGTGGAGCGCTCGCACAACCGCCCGAATGCGCCTGGCGGTCCCGGGCGGCGACAGCCGCCGGCCCCGCGCGCCCTCACCCCCGGGGCGCCGCCACCCGCCCCGGGGCCCCGCGGTGGGCGGCGGGACGTCAGGACCCGACGGCCTCGGGTTCCTCGCGGATCACGGCCTGCGGCCGCTCCGCGGTGACGGGGCCCGGGGTCGCGGCCGGGGCGATGGCCCCGCCGCCCGCGACGAACGGCCGCCACCAGGGCTCCGCCGGGGCCTCGCTGGACCCCGGCTCGAACGGCTGGCCCGGGATCGGCAGCGCGATGGCCGCCCCGGCGCCCTCGGCTGCGGTCAGCGTGCCCTCGCCCGGCTCGTCCCACGGGTGCAGGGCCAGGTTGAAGGTGCCCCAGTGGATCGGCAGCATCGTGCCGTGCGCGGTGCCGCCCTGCAGGTCGAGGTGGGCGCGCATGCCTTCCTCGGGGGTCATGTGGATGTCGGGCCAGTACTCGGAGTACGCCCCGATCTGGATCATCGTGGCGTCGAAGGGCCCGTGTTCGGCGCCGATCTCCTTGAAACCGGGGAAGTAGCCGGTGTCCCCGCTGTGGTAGATCCGGTGCTCGTCGCCCGCGACGACCCAGGAGGCCCACAGGGTGTGCTGCTGGTTGCGCAGGCCGCGTCCGCAGAAGTGCCGGGCGGGGGTGGCCGTCAGGGAGAGCCCGGCGATCTTGGTGCTCTCGTTCCAGTCCAGCTCGCGCAGCCGGTCGGCGGACACGCCCCAGCGTTCCAGGTGCGCGCCCACGCCCAGCGGGACGGCGAAGACCGTGTCCGTGCCGGCCAGGGCCTTGACGGTGGGCAGGTCGAGGTGGTCGTAGTGGTCGTGCGAGATGACCACGACGTCGACCTCGCCCAGCGAGGCCAGCGGGACGGGCACCGGGTGCAGTCGCCTGGGGCCGGCGAAGGGGAAGGGGGAGCACCGCTCGCCCCACACCGGGTCGAACAGCACCCGGCGGCCGTCGATCTCCGCGAGCACGCTGGAGTGGCCCATCCAGGTCAGCCGCAGACCGCTCGCGGGCGGCTTCGCCAGCTCCGCCAGGGTCGTCGGGTACACGGGGATGGGCGCGGCGGGACTGCGCCGTACCCGCTGCTCCCGGTGGAAGTAGATCTTGGCGAACTCCGCCATCGACCCCGAGGGCCTGTTCCGGGCCCCGACCGGGTTCTGGAAGACGCCGTCGGCGAAGTTCGGCGAGCGGCGGATGCGGTCCAGCCGGGCACCGGACGGGTCCGCGCCGAAGGCTTCGGGCCGCAGGGCGCGCAGCCGGGGACGCAGGGGACGGGAGCCGGTCAAAGCGCCTCCAGGGAGGATGGAGTGAGGGGTGGTCGTCTCTCTACGACCATCCCAACGCACACCGGCCCCGAAGGATTCCGCTTACGGCCCGCGTCCCCTTCCGTGCCCCGTCCCCCGCTGGGCCCCCGTGCCCCCGTCCCCTCCTGTGTCCCGCCCGGGGCTCCCGCGCCCCCGCCGCCCCGGGCCGTACGCCTACAGCGGCAGCAGGTCGGGCCGCTTCGCCTCGACGTGGTCCCCGGAGGACTCGCCGCGCAGCCGCCGGCCGATCCACGGCACGAGGTGGTCGCGCGCCCACTGGATGTTGTCGCGGGTCACGTCCACCGAGCCGCGCGGCCGCTGCGGCGGCCACGGCTGGTCGGGGTCGGTCGGCACGTCCAGCCCGAGCACCTGAGCCGACCGCAGCGCGACCCGCGTGTGCCCCTCGGGCGAGAGGTGCAGCCGGTCCGCGTCCCATGCCCGCCGGTCCTGTACGGACTTCAGCGACCAGAGGTCGAGCACCGGGCAGTCGTAGCGGTCGGCGATGGCGCGCACGTGCGCGCTGTAGGTCGCCACCTTGCCCCGGAGGTGCTTGAGGACCGGCACGCCCCGGGTGTCGAAGCCGGTCGTGATCATGACCTGGCCGACCGCGCCGGAGAGGTCGGCCACGGCCGCCTCGAACCGCTCGGCCACGTCGTCCGGGTCGCTGCCGGGCCGGATGATGTCGTTGCCGCCCGCGCAGAAGCTGACCAGGTCCGGTGCGAGGGCCTTGGCCCTCGGAAGCTGGTCGGCCACGATCTGGTCGAGGAGCTTTCCGCGCACCGCCAGATTCGCATAACGGAAGTCGTGCTCGTCGCGCTGATCGGCCAGGAGTACGGCGAGCCGGTCCGCCCAGCCGAGATACGAATCCCCGGGTCCCGGGTCCCCCACGCCTTCGGTGAAGCTGTCCCCGATCGCCGCGTACGAGCCGATGGTCTTGAGTTTCGTCGTCGTCGCTGCCACGGGACACCATCCTTCACTCCCGTAACCAACCTACGCCAACGTAATGAGGGGTTGACGGACCGTGATCTCTACCACGTGGGGGATAAGGAATAAGTACACGTGAGGCCGGGACCCCCCTCGGGTCCCGGCCTCACGCGTGTCCGTACTCCGGCGGCGGGTGCCGTCAGATGCTGACGCCCTTGGAGCGGAGGTAGGCCAGCGGGTCGATGTCGGAGCCGTACGAGGGGCCGGTGCGGATCTCGAAGTGGAGGTGCGGGCCGGTGGAGTTGCCCGTGGAGCCGGAGAGGCCGAGGGTCTGGCCGGCGGTGACGCTCTGGCCGGAGGAGACGGACAGCTGGGACAGGTGGGCGTACTGGGAGTACCTGCCGTCCGCGTGCCGGATGACGACCTCGTTGCCGTACGCGCCGCCCCAGCCGGCGGAGACCACGGTGCCCGCACCGACGGCCCTGACGGTGGTACCGGAGCTCGCGATGAAGTCGACGCCGGTGTGGTAACCGGAGGACCACATGCTGCCCGCGACCTTGTACTGGGTGGAGATGCCGCCGCCGAGCGGGGCGACGAAGCCGGAGGCCGACTGCTGCCCGGCGGGAGCCTCGGCGGCGGAGTCCTGCTGCGCCGGGGCCTTCGCGGCCGGCTTCGCGGCCGGCTTCGGGGCCGCCTTCGGGGCTGCCTTCGGGGCTGCCTTCGGGGCTGCCTTCGGAGCCGCCTCGGGGGCGGACTCCGGAGCGGCCTCGGCCTCGGGGGCGGATTCCACCGGAGCCGCCTCGGCCGCACCACCGAGGTTCAGCTTCAGGCCGGGGTGGATCAGCGACGGGTTGGTGCCGACCGCCTCGCGGTTGTCGGCGTACAGCTGCTCCCAGCCGCCGGACAGGTGGCGCTCGGCGGCGATCTTGGAGAGGTAGTCGCCCGGCACGACCGTGTAGACGCTCGGCGCGGTCTGCACGGCGGCGGGCGCGGCCTGCAGCGGAGCGGGGAGCTGCGGGGCCACGGCGGGGGCCACCGCGGTCGCCGCGGCCGGGACGCCGGCCGCGTGGGCGCCGGCCGCGCCGATCAGCGGCAAGGCGAGGGCCGCGCCACCGGTGCCTGCGACGGCGAGACCGCGCGATATCGAAAGGGACTTGGGACGGCGGTGCTTACCCTTTGCAGGCATGGCGAATTCCTCTCCGGCGCCTGCGAGGTGAGCTGTCGGGTTCGGACTGGAGATGTCCGGCCGTACATGAACGGCGCATGCACGTCTTCACCCCGAGCCGTTCCGGCGAAAAGATCTCCGGAACAGCGGCTTACCTGGTTCCCCCGCTCCTGCCGCACGAATGGTCGAGTGCGGTTTCCGGGCGGCGGCAGGATTCGGCGATCCACCCGGATCGATCGCGAACGTAATCCCTTGCGCCAGCAGGGAACAAGCCACGAATTTCCTGACGGAATCACAGGGATGAGGAATCGGCGGAATTCCGGTCACCCTCCGTCCATTACCCGCCGTCAACAACCGCTCCGACGAGGCCATTCGGCATTCGTGATCAGGCACTCACCGTCACCGTATGATCTGGCTCACGGGGACGTGCCCGATCTCGCCTCCGGATATGGCAAGTTGGCGCCAAACAGTTCAATTCGGACAGACGTCCCATCATGAAGCGGAGGAGTTCCCGTGACCCAGCAGATACAGGAGCCGGGGCTGACCGGAGTGCGCAATTTCCGTGATGTGGGCGGATTGCCGACTTCTGATGGACGAAGGGTCAGAGCAGGACGACTCTTCCGAAGCGGACATCTCGCACATGCCACCGAAACCGATGCAGAGTTCCTCGCCTCGCTCGGCCTCCACACCGTCTTCGACTTCCGCAACGGCGCCGACCACGCGCTGGAGGGGCCGGACGTGGAACTGCCCGGCGTACGGAACGTGAACATCCCGCTCTCGGATCCGGCCGACGGCCGGGAGTTCTGGCGGCTGGTGCGCGACGGCGACCTCGACCAGCTGCGCGCGATCCTGGGCGACGGCAAGGCCGCGGCCCGGATGACGAACTCGTACCGCAGGATCATCGAGCAGCGCACCGCCGAGCACAGCCGGGTCGTGCACGCGCTCGCCGAGGACAGCGTCCCCGCCCTCCTGCACTGCGCGGCCGGCAAGGACCGGGCCGGCCTCTCGATCGCCGTGACCCTGCTCGCGCTGGGCGTCGAGCGCGAGGCGATCGTGGCGGACTACCTGGAGTCGAACGCCCCGCACCGCCGCTACCGGGTGCGCCGCAGCGGCGCGTCCGACGAGGCCCGCTCCCCCGAGGTGATGGAGCTGCTCGCGCCGCTCTTCGACGCCCGCGCCGAGTACCTGGTCGCCGCGTTCGAGACCATCGACGAGACCTGGGGCGGGGTGGACCCCTACCTGGCGGAGGGCCTCGGGCTGATCCCCGAGACCCTCGGCCGGCTGCGTGACCGGCTGCTGGAATAGACCGCCCGGAGCGGGCCGTCAGCGCTGGGCGACGGCCTGCTTCACCAGCGTCCTGCCGAAGTCCCACATCAGCCCGGACCCGCCGTGCGCCTCGTCCATGACCGCGCGGAAGGCGCCGACGAACCGGTCGACGTCCCGCTCGTCCACGACCAGCGGCGGAATGAGCTTGATGACCTCCAGGTGGTCCCCGGAGACCTGGGTGAGGATCCGGTGCTTCTGGAGCAACGGCACCACAACCATCTGGGCGAAGAGCCCCTTGCGGGCCGCCTGCAGCATCGTCCACCGGCTGCGCAGGCCCAGCGAGGAAGGCCGGCCGAACTCGATGCCGATCATCAGCCCGCGCCCCCGCACCTCGTGCAGCAGCTCGTACTCGTCCACCATGGCCGCGAGCCGCCCGCGCAGCAGGTCACCCGTGGCCCGGGCGTGCGCGACGAGCTCCTCGTCCTCCATGACCGACAGCACCGCCAGCCCGGCCGCCATCGCCTGCGCGTTGGACCCGAAGCTCGCGGAGTGCACGAGCACCCGGTCCATGGACGAGTAGACCTTCTTGAAGATCCAGTCCTTGCCCAGGGTCGCGCCGACCGGCACGTAGCCGCCCGACAGCGCCTTGGCCACGCACACCAGGTCCGGTTCCACGCCCGGCTCGTGCTGGTACGCGTAGAAGTCCCCGGTACGTCCGAGGCCCGTCTGCACCTCGTCCGCGATCAGCAGCGCCTTGTGCCGGTGCAGCAGTTCCTGCGCGGCGAGCAGGAATCCCGGCGGGGTCTCGAGGACCCCCTTGCCCTGGATCGGCTCCACGACGAAGGCGGCGACGTCGCCCTTGCGGAGCTCCTGCTCCAGGGCGCCCAGGTCCCCCAGGGCGATCTTCGTGTCGGGGAGGAGGGGGGCGAAGCCGTCGCGGAACCCGCCCTCCCCGTTCACCGACAACGAGCCCGTGGTCAGGCCGTGGAAGGCGTGGTCGCAGTAGAGGATCCTGGGCCTCCCGGTGGCGAACCGGGCGAACTTCAGGGCCGTCTCCACCGCCTCGGTGCCGCTGTTCCCGAAGAAGACCCGGTCCAGGTGCGGGCTGTACGAGAGCAGCTTCTCCGCCAGCAGCCCCGGCAGCGGCTGGCAGTCGAAACGCGTGAGGTCGGCGAGCTGCGCGTCCAGGACGTCGTGCAGGGCGCGACGGACGACCGGGTGGTGGCGGCCCAGGCCCATCACCCCGAAGCCGGCCAGCATGTCCAGGTAGTCGTTGCCCTCGGCGTCCCAGAAGTGGGCGCCCTCGGCCCGCTCGTAGACCTTGTCGAAGCCGATGGTGCGCAGCATCCGGGGCAGTTGGTGGTTGAGGTGCCGGGCGTGCAGCTCGTACCGCTCCCCTCCGCGCGCGGCGAGCAGGGCGCCGAGGTCGAAGCCCTTGCCCCGGGCGCCCGCTCCTTCCTCCGCCGGGGTCATGCCGACGCGTCCCGGTTGCCGCCGATCGTCTCCCGGGCCGCTCGCAGGGATTCCTTGAGGGAGCCCATGGTGGCGAGGACGGCGGTGGGCTCGTAGCCGCAGTGCGCCATGCAGTTCGCGCAGCGCGGGTCCTTTCCGCGGCCGTACTTGCTCCAGTCGGTGTCGTTGATCAGCTCCCGGTACGTCGGTACGTAGCCGTCGCTCATCAGATAGCAGGGGCGCTGCCAGCCGAAGAGGGAGTAATTCGGAATGGCCCAGGCCGTGCAGGGGAAATCGGCTTTCCCTTCCAGGAAGTCCAGGAAGAGCGGCGAGTGATTGAGCCGCCAGCGCCGCCGGTTGCCGCCCGCGAAGGCCTTCCTGAAGAGTTCCCTCGTCTGTTCGACCCCGAGGAAGTGTTCCTGGTCGGGAGCCTTTTCGTAGGCGTAGGCGGGCGAGATCATCATCTCGTCGACCTGCAGGTCGTCATTGAGGTAGTTGAGCACCTCGATGATCGTCTGCGGAGTGTCCGTGTTGAAGAACGTGGAGTTGGTGGTCACCCGGAACCCGCGCTTCTTCGCCTCCTTGATGGCCGCGACCGCCTCGTCGAAGACGCCTTCCTTGGCCACGGACTCGTCGTGGCGCTCGCGCAGGCCGTCGATGTGCACGGCGAAGGCGAAATAGGGGGAAGGGGTGAACTTCTCGATCTTCTTGCGCAGGAGCATCGCATTGGTGCAGAGGAAGACGTACTTCCGCCTCGCCACCAACTGTCGGACGATCTCGTGGATCTGCGGGTGCATCAAGGGCTCGCCGCCCGCGATGGACACCATCGGCGCGCCGGACTCCAGCACGGCGCCGACCGCCTGGGCGACCGGCATGCGCTGCTTGAGCACCCCGGCCGGATGCTGGATCTTTCCGCAGCCCTCACAGGCCAGGTTGCAGGCGTAGAGCGGCTCCAGCTCGACGATCAGCGGGAACTTCTCACGCTTGCGGAGCTTCTGTTCGAGAAGATAGGTCCCGACCCTGATGGACTGGCGCAGCGGCATGGCCATCTGGCTCACCTCCTGGGGAGCAGCAAAGAACGGTGCCATTCGTAAAACGCGGGCACTACGGCACGCAGAACACGGAAGGCCGATATTCCCCCGCGAACCGTGCCGATACGGACGAGCTCATGCTCCGGAGCGTCCACGATCACCCGGACGGCCGCAACCGGGCGGCGGCCGCCGCCCGGGGAAGGGCCGCCGCGCGTGGCGGTCCACAGGGTGGCCGCGGACTCCATGTCGACCGCGATGGCGCCGGTGGCGCGCAGCTGCGCGCGCTCCTGGCCGCGGACGACGTGGTCGGATCCGGTCAGTGCGCCGGTGTGCACGGTCCGGCCCGGTGCGGCCCGGGCCAGTGCCGCGGCGAGCAGGGCGGTGCCGGTGCAGGTGACGGCCCCCTGCAGGTCCCGGGTCTCCTCGGCGACGACCAGGTCGCCGGGGTGCATGCCGGGGACCAGTCCGGCGCAGAATCCCGTGGCGAGGACGGCGGCCCGGTCCATCCCGGGCCGGTCCAGTGCCCGGGCGACGGCCCGCTCGGCCGCGCGCGGGCCCATCCCGGTACGCAGCAGGGAGTGGCCCCGGACCGCCCCGGGCCCGGCGCTGCGCAGCGCCGCCTGCTCGATGCGCAGTGCGCAGGCGACCAGCAGCGGGTCGGGGTTCTGGGCCCGGTCCCCCTTGGTCCGCTCCGGCTCGGCGGACATCAGACGCCCCCGCCCGCGGCGAACGGTTCCCCGTACAGGTAGCGGCCGAGCGCGGTCAGCGGGAACACCTGCCGGTACAGGTGGTAGTTGATGGAGAAGTCCCAGGGGAAGCCGGTGCCCGTGAAGTACGGCTCGTCCCAGGAGCCGTCCGCCCGCTGCGTCTCCATCAGGTAGCCGATGCCCCGTTCGACGGCCTTGCCGTCCCGCTCGCCGGCCGACAGGAGGGCCATCAGCGCCCACGCGGTCTGCGAGGCGGTGGAGGCCCCCTTCCCGGCCCAGGACGGGTCCTTGTAGGAGCGCTGGTCCTCGCCCCACCCGCCGTCCTCGTTCTGTACGGTCTCCAGCCAGCGCACGGCCCGGCGGATCGCGGGATGACCCGGGGCGATGCCGGCGGCGGTGAGCGCCGGGAGCACCGAACCTGTGCCGTAGACGTAGTTGGTGCCCCAGCGGCCGAACCAGGCGCCGTTCGGTTCCTGTTCGGCGAGCAGCCAGGCAATGCCGCGCCGGGTCCGGGCGTCGCCCGCCCGTCCCTCGAAGGCGAGCATCTCCACGACGTGGGCGGTGACGTCGGCCGAGGGCGGGTCGATGACCTCGCCGAAGTCGCAGAAGGGCAGCCGGTTCGGGAAGGGGCTGGTGTTGTCGGCGTCGAAGGCGCCCCAGGCGCCGTTCTTCGACTGCATGCCGAGGTTCCAGGACACGCCGCGGGCGATGGCCGCCTCGACCCGGGCCGGGTCGGGGTGCCGGATCCGGCGCAGTGCGAGGACGACCTCGGCGGTGTCGTCGATGTCGGGGTAGGTGTCGTTGTGGAACTCGAACGCCCAGCCGCCGGGGGCCAGCCCGGGCCGCCGTACCGCCCAGTCCCCTCTACGGGTGATCTCCTCGCCGAGCATCCAGTCCGCGGCCTTGACCAACGCCGGATGGTCGGGGCGCAGGCCCGCGTCGGCGAGGGCGATCGCGGCCAGGCAGGTGTCCCACACCGGGGACTGGCAGGCCTCGATCATCCGGGCGCCGTCCTCGCGCCACACAGCGAAGCGGTCCAGGGATTCCAGTCCGGCGCGCATCACGGGATGCCGGAGGTCGTAGCCGAGCAGGTGCAGGGCGATGATGGAGTACACGGCGGGCGGCTGGATCCCGCCCCAGCAGCCGTCGTTCTCCTGGCGCTCGACGATCCAGCGGCCGGCGGTGGCCATGGCGGCCTTGCGCAGCCGGCGCGGGGCGAACCTGCGGTAGACGTGCAGGGCCTTGTCCATCCGCTGGAAGGCGCCCTCCCAAGTGGTCGGCGGGGCGGGGCGCTTGGCGGGGTTCGGCACCCGCGCGTCGGCGTGCAGCTCGTCGAGGGCGAAGGGGGCCGGGCGCACCGGGCGCAGCGCGGAGACCACGGTGAGCGGAACGATGGTCTGGCGGGCCCAGCAGCCGAAGTCGTAGATGTTCAGGGGCACCCAGGACGGCAGGAACACCAGCTCGGGCGGGAGTTCGGGCAGGTGGTCCCAGTTCCACCAGCCGAAGAGCGCCAGCCAGATCCGGGTGAAGACGCGGGCGGCGGCGATCCCGCCGTGGGCCCGGATCCAGGCCGAGGCGCGGGCCATGTGCGGGGCGTCCGGCGCGTCCCCTGCGAGGCGCAGCGCGACGTAGGCCTCGATGGTGGCGGACAGGTCGGGCGGGCCGCCGTGGAAGGTGGCCCAGGTGCCGTCCTCCCGCTGCTCGCCGCGGATGAACAGGGCCGCGGCGTGGGTGGTGGCCTCGTCCCGGATGCCGAGGAACTGCCGCAGCAGCAGGTCCTCCGCGTCCATGGTGACGTTGGTCTCCAGGTCGCCCTTCCACCAGCCCTCGGCGTCCTGACGCTCCAGCAGGTGCCGGGTCGCCCGCGCGGTGGCCTCGTACACGCCCGGCGCGGCGCCGTCCGGCGGCTCGGGCAGGTCCGCGGCGGCCCGGGCCGGTCCCACCCGGTCCGGCCCCGGGGGCGCGTCCGCGAGCACGCTCACGCGCACCCGGCCACCGGGCTCGCCCGGCGGGTCGGCTTCCGGGCCGAAGTCGGGCGGTGCGGCGCCCGGCGCCCGCGCCGTGCCCGGCCGGTCCCCGAGCGGGCTCACGCGCACCCGGCCGCCGTCCGCTCCGGGCGTGCCCCGCGGGCCGTACTCGGTCCGCGGGCCGGCGGCGCCGGGCGCGACGCCGTACTCGGCCTGCAGACGGGGCAGGCTTGCCCGGGGCGGGGCCGGGGGCCCCGCTTCGGCGGCCGGGCCGCGGGCGCGCCCCACGCCGGGAACCGCCGGGAGGCCCGGGGTTGATTCGCTGCCAGCGGCAGCGCCCTCGGCGCTGCCGTCAGTCGTCGCTGTCATGGCTTCCCCTTAGAACAGTGTCCTGTGCTGTGCTGGGGTCTGCCGTCGGCCGGTGCGCGCCACGCTCAGATGGCGGCTCCGGCCGGCGACTCGCGATTCATATCCGCTGTCGGGTGGCGATCACCTCTTGCGCACGACGACGAAGTCGGCGAGGTCCACGAGCTGTTCGCGCACCCGCTGCGGCATGTCGACGTCGTCGAGGGCCCGGATCGCGACGGCGTGCTGGCGGCGCGCCTCGTCGGCGGTCCACTGGCGGCCGCCGGCCTCCTCGATGAGCGCCGCGCGGGCCGCGAACTCCTCCTCCGAGAAGTTCTCGAAGTCGCTGGCCTTGGCGTCCGCGGCAAGCAGTTCGGCGAGCTGCTCGGAGGCCGGCCCGCCGGCCGCGAGGGCGGCGACCACCGGCAGGGACTTCTTGCGCTGGCGCAGGTCGCTCCAGGTCTGCTTGCCGGTGGCCTCCGGGTCGCCCCAGATGCCGAGCAGGTCGTCGACGGCCTGGAAGGCGAGGCCCAGGTGGTAGCCGTACTCCTCCAGCTTGTCGGCCGTACGGTCGTCCGCGCCGCCGAGCACCGCGCCGATGGAGACCGCGCAGGCGAGCAGCGCGCCGGTCTTGTTGCCCTCCATCTCCAGGCATTCCTCGACGCTGACGCGCTCGCGGTGCTCGTAGGAGATGTCCTGCGCCTGGCCGTCGATGAGCTTGCGGCTGGCGGTGGTCAGCCGGCGGGTCGCCCGGCCGGCCTCGACGGTGCCGAGCTCCAGCAGCACCTCGTTGGCGAGGGCGAAGAGGGCGTCGCCGACCAGGATCGCGAGGGCCGGTCCGTGCACCTTCCAGACCGTGTCGCGGTGGCGGCGCTGCTCGTCGCCGTCCATCAGGTCGTCGTGCAGCAGCGAGAAGTTGTGCACGAGCTCGACGGCGACGGCGCCGGGGATGCCGACCTCGGCTGCGGCGCCCGCAGCTTCGGCTGAGAGCAGCGCGAGGGCGGGGCGCACGGCCTTTCCGCCGTCGCCGTCCGCCGGGTTGCCCTGGGCGTCGATCCAGCCGAAGTGGTAGGCGGCGACGGTGTCCATGGGCGCCGCGAGCCGGTCCACAGCGGCGCGGAGCACGGGGGTCGACAGTGTGCGGCCGCGCTCCAGGAGGGCGATCGTGTCCGCCTTCTCCGCGCTCCTTCCGGCCGTGCCCACACTGGCATCCGTGTTCTCGACGGCCGGATTCCCCGGGTTCACTGGCTCTCCTCTTGTTCCTGTACGTGCTGTGCCGCTGTTGCTGGTCGTGCTCGTGGTGATCGTCATGCCGCCTCCTGCAGAGGGTGGTCGCGGTGGCGGCCGAGCGCGGCGAGTGCGGCGTGCGCCGCGCTCATTCCGCTCCGGACGGCGCCCTCCATGGTCGCGGGCCAACCGGTGGCAGTCCACGCACCGGCGAGGTAGAGCCCCGGCGTGTCGGTGCGCGCCCCGGGGCGCAGCCGGCCGACCCCGGGGGTGGGGGCGAAGGTGGCGGTCCGCTCCCGGGTGACGAAGAAGTCCCGTACCTTGGCGCCCCGCGCGGCGGGGAGCAGCCGCTCCAGCTCGGGCAGGTACTTGGCGCGCAGGACCGAGACGGGTTCGTCGATGTCGTCCTGGGCGGCGGACTGGGACAGCGCCAGGTACTGGCCGCCGTCGGGGAGCCCGGAGGAGTCGGTGCGGTCGAAGACCCACTGCACCGGGGAGCCGAGTGCGGCGAAGAAGGGCTGCTTGAGCACCTTGCGCTCGTAGACGACGTGGACGTTGAGGATGGGCGCGGTGCCGATGTCGAGGAGCTTGTCGGGGTCGGCGAGGGCGCCGGCCGGCAGCAGTCCGTGTGCCTCGCGCTGCGGGACGGCGAGGACCACGGTCCCGGCGTCGAGGGACTCGTCCTCGGTGTCGATCCGCCAGTTCCCGTCGGCGGTACGGGAGATGCCCGTGACCCTGGTGCGCAGCTCGGTCCGTACGCCGGCCGCGTCGAGGGCCTTGCGGGCGAGGCCGTCGTGCAGGTCGCCCAGCGGTACGTGGGCCCAGCCGATGTCGGCGGCGCCGTTCTCGGAGAGCAGGCCGGTCTTGAAGACCATGGCGGCCAGGCCCAGCGAGGACTGGGCGGCGGTCGCGTTGAGGGTGGCGATGCCGACGAGGTCCCACAGGGCCTCGATGGCGCGCGGGCTCTGGCCGTAGCGGCCGAGCCAGGTCGCGAAGTCCAGGCCGTCCAGGGCCGGGTCTGCGGGGTCGAGGCGGCGCAGCGCGAGGGCGGCGCGGCCGACGCTCGCGCGCTCGGCGAGGGACAGGTGCGGATAGCGGGCCAGCGACCCGGCCAGGTGCAGGGGCACGGGCAGGGCGCTGCGGCGCAGCCGTCCCAGGCGCGGGCCGCCGGGGCGGGCCACGTCGAGGACGGGTACGTCGAGCCGGTCCTGCAGGGGGGCGAGGGCGGCGCCGTCGACCCGGTCGAGGAACCATCGGTAGGCGGTGCAGCAGCGCAGGTAGACGTGCTGGCCGTTGTCGACGTTGAGGTCGCCGCGCTTGAAGGAGAAGGCGAGTCCGCCGAGCCGGGGGCGGCCCTCCAGCAGGGTCACGCGGAGCCCGGCGTCGGCGAGTTCGAGGGCGGTGGTGACCCCGGCGAGGCCGCCGCCCACGACGACGGCGTGGTGGTCGGTGCCGGTCATGCGCCCTCCCCCGTGGTGCGGTCGCCCTCCGGGCCGGCCGGTCGGTCCTCGGCGGACGAGGCCGCCCCGTGTGCGGCGGCCCGCCCGGCGGGGCCGGAGTCCGCCGGAAGAGACGCGCCCGTCGCCGCGGTGGTTGCCCGGGCTCCGTCCCGGCCGGGACGGCCCGCCGGGCGCCTGCGCGGGCGTGGCGCGGCGGCGACGGCCGTCGGGGCGCCGGACGTGCCCGCGGCCGCGGCCGCGCCCGCGCGGCGCGGGGTGGCGGGCGCCCCCGTGCGGTCGGCCCGCGCGGCCCGGTGCGGTGCGGCGGCCGCGCACGCCGGGACCGCTCCCGGGGTCTCCCCCGGGGGCAGGGTGATCGGGGCCATCAGGGCCGCCTCCGCGTGTTCTGGCGGGAGATGGTGCGCGCGTCGAGGCCGGACAGGCCGCGGACGGCGACGTACGCCTTCTCGTGCGGCGGCAGCGAGACGCGGCCCCGCAGCACCGCCTCCGGCTCCCGCTCGATGCGGTCGAGGAGGCGGCGGTAGATGCCGGCCATCGCGGCCACGCAGGCGCCGCTGCGCCGGTCGAGCATCGGCAGCAGCCGGTAGCCCTCGACGAACAGGGCGCGGGCGCGCCGGACTTCGTGGTGGACCAGCCCGGCGAAGTCGGAGCCGGCCGGCGCCCGGTCGCCGTGGAAGCCCTCCGAGCAGCCGAACTTGGCGAGGTCCTCGGCGGGCAGGTAGGTGCGTCCGTTGCCCGCGTCCTCGCGAACGTCGCGGAGGATGTTGGTGAGTTGCAGGGCGAGGCCGAGGGTGTCGGCGTACTCGGCGGCGCGCCCGGAGTCGGCCGCGCCCGCCGTGGTGCCGAACACGCCGAGCGAGAGCCGGCCGATGGCTCCGGCGACGCAGCGGCAGTAGACCTTGAGGTCGTCCCAGGTCTCGTAGGTCTCGCCGCGGACGTCCATCAGGACGCCGTCGATGAGTTCGTCGAGGCCGCCGAGCGGGATCGGGAAGCGGCGGGCGGCGTGCGCGAGGGCGACGGCGACCGGGTCGGTGTCGTCCTCGTCGATCTCCTCGGCCAGGATCCGTCCGAGCACGGCGCGGGTCTCCTCCAGCCGGGCCAGTTTGGCCTCGGGCGCCAGCGTGCCGTCGCCGATGTCGTCGACGCGCCGGGAGAAGGCGTACAGCGCGGACATCGCCTGCCGCTTGTCGGTGGGCAGCAGCCGGATGCCGTACGCGAAATTGCGCGCCTGTGAACCGGTGACGGCCTCGCAGTAGCTGTAGGCGGCCGAAATCGGTGCGGACATCGCAGCCGGTGCGGACGCGTGTGTGGGGCCCTCCACGGTCGGGCTCACCCCTTTCTCGGCGCTGTGCGCAGGACGGCGGCAACCTCGCGGAGCAGGCCGCTCTTGGTGGGCTTGGGCGGGCCGGGGAGTACGTCGAAGCCGGCGGCCGTGACGGCTCGCAGGGCTGCGCGCCCTCCTCCCACGAAGCCCGCGAGCAGCAGCCGGAGTCTGCCGTGCACGCTACCCACGAGGGGGGTGCCTTCATTCAGCAGTTCGCGTGCGCGCTCAGTTTCGAATGCGACCAGGGCGCGTACGGACGCGCCGGCGGACGGGGCCGCCAGATCGGCCTCGCTCACGTGGAAGCGCCGCATGTCCTCGGCGGGCAGGTAGATCCGGTCGTTGCCGAGGTCCTCGGCGACGTCCTGGATGTGCTCGACGATCTGCAGGGCGGTGCAGACGGCGTCGGAGCGGCGGATGCGTTCGGGGGTGCTGGTGCCGGTGAGGGAGAGCACGAGGCGCCCGACCGGGTTCGCGGAGAGCTCGCAGTAGCCGACCAGGCCCCCGTAGGTCTCGTAGCGCGTGACCCGCTGGTCCTGGCGGTTGGCCTCGATGAGCCCGAGGAAGGGTTCGGGGGTGAGGCCGTGGGCGCGGACCACGGGCTGCAGGGCGAGGAGCAAGGGGTGCCTCGGGGGGCCGGCCGGGCCGCCGGAACCGTTGAAGACACGGAGCAGGTCCGCCTCGAGGGCGTCGAGCATGGCGGGCCGGTCGTCGGTCGCGGCCGGGTCGAGGCCGAGGAGTGCGGCGTCGCGCCCGCCGGGGGCGAGGTCGCCGTCGCCGATGTCGTCGACGAGGCGGGCGTACCCGTAGACGGCCGTCAGCCCGTCGCGCCAGGCGCGGGGAAGGAAGACGGGGGCGACGGGGAAGTTCTCAGCCGATGCCTTGTCGAGGGTGGCGCTCACGTGGACCGTGTCGGACAGGGGCCGGATGCCGTGCGCCGCGGTCACCGCCCGCCGCCAGGGGCGGGGACGGCCGTCGTGCCTGGGGGCCGGAGAATTCCCGTAGCCATTGCCGTCACATCTCCCGTTCTACACTGCCGACCCAATACATCCCATTTCGGACACGCCGCCGGGGGTTTCCCCGGGGCTGCCCCTGGGCCGTTCACCTGCGGGGAATCGTCCCCTCTTGCCGCGATTGAGGACCGCCTCAGCTTACGCTGTAGAACGTCGCGGAGCCCTCCCGGGTATTCGCTCCGCCACCGAATGTCGCCGCGAAATGCGAGAACACGATTGAGGCCCCCGCCGCGCTGAGCGGCGGGGGCCTTCGGGTGAAGCGGAAAAGCGCCGGAAGAGGGCGCCGCACGACCCGGAGGTCAGCCGTTGGTGGCCTTCTCGTACGCCGAGACGACTTCCTCGGTGGGCCCGTCCATCAGGAGCTCACCCTTCTCCAGCCACAGCACCCGGTCACAGGTGTCACGGATGGACTTGTTGTTGTGGCTCACCAGGAAGACCGTGCCGGCCTTCTGCCGCAGTTCGCGGATCCGGTCCTCCGAACGCACCTGGAAGCTGCGGTCACCGGTGGCCAGGGCCTCGTCGATCATCAGAACGTCGTGGTCCTTGGCGGCCGCGATGGAGAAACGCAGACGCGCCGCCATGCCGGAGGAATAGGTACGCATCGGCAGGGAGATGAAGTCGCCCTTCTCGTTGATGCCCGAGAAGTCGACGATGCTCTGGTAGCGCTGCTTGATCTGCTCGCGGCTCATACCCATCGCGAGACCGCCGAGAACGATGTTCCGCTCGCCGGTGAGGTCGTTCATCAGGGCCGCGTTGACACCCAGCAGCGAGGGCTGGCCGTCGGTGTAGACCTTGCCCTCCTCGCAGGGCAGCAGGCCCGCGATGGCGCGCAGCAGGGTCGACTTCCCGGATCCGTTGGACCCGATGAGGCCGATGGCCTCGCCGCGGTAGGCGGTGAAGGAGACTCCGCGCACGGCGTGGACCCGCCGGACGCCCGGGGAGTCGCCCTTCTTCCGGCGGATTATCTTGCTGAGCGCGGCGGTGGCCGCGCCCTTGCCGGCGCTGCCGGTGTTGACCCGGTAGACGATGTGGACGCCGTCCGCGATCACGGTGGGGACGCGCCCATGGGTGTTGTCAGCCACGGCCGTAACGCTCCTCAGACTTCCAGAAGTACACGAAGCCACCGACGCCGATCACCACGGCCCAGCCCACCGCGAAGGCCCACACGTGGGGAGGCAGGTTGCTGCTGCCGTAGTCGTCGATCAGCGCGAAGCGGATGAGGTCCATGTAGATCGCGACCGGGTTCCACAGCAGCAGGTCGCTGATCCACTGGGGCTGGTCCTCGAGGTAGATCCCGATCGGGAACATGACGCCGGAGGCGTACATCCAGGTACGCATCACGAACGGCATCAGCTGCGCCAGGTCGGGGGTCTTGGAACCCATCCGCGCGAAGATCATGGCGAGGCCGGTGTTGAAGACGAACTGGAGCGCCAGGGTCGGGATCACCAGCAGCCAGGCGAGCCGCGGGTAGTTGCCGAAGGCGATGGCGATCACGAAGACGACGATCATCGAGTACAGCAGCTGCTGGAGCTGCTGCAGCGAGAAGGACACCGGCAGGGAGGCGCGCGGGAAGTGCAGCGCCCGCACCAGGCCGAGGTTCCCGGAGATCGCCCGGACACCCGCCATCACCGAGCTCTGCGTGAAGGTGAAGACGAAAATGCCCATCATCAGGAACGGGACGTAGACGCCCTTGGGCATCTCCCGGCCCGCGCCGAGGATCAGGCCGAAGATCAGCCAGTAGACGGCCGCGTTCAGCAGCGGGGTCGCCACCTGCCAGACCTGGCCGAGCTTCGCCTGGCTGTACTGCGCGACCAGCTTGGCCCGGGAGAAGGCCATGATGAAGTGGCGTCGGCCCCAGAGCTGCCGCACGTACTCGCCGAGGCCCGGCCGGGCTCCGCTGACCGAGAGGCCGTACTTCCTGGCGAGCTCCGCGGAGCTGAGCCCCGCGTCTTCGGACGGCGGCCTGCTCGTGGCGAGGGCGCCGTCGTGGGTTGTGTCACTCACAAGTTGAAACTTTCGTCTTCAAGATGCGGCCAGGTGGGCATCAGGCTGGTGGCTCGAGGCCCGTGATCGCGTCATGTTCCCAGACGCGGGCTGGTCAGATGACAGGAGGTCGGCCCAGCCGGGTCAACCGCCAGACCGTTCGCCATCTCATCGGGCGGCGGGGTCCACAGGGAGTGGTCCACCCCTCCCGGAAACCGCCGCACCAGGCCTTGAGCGCCGGTGCCGACGGCCTGCGTACGAGCGTCAGCAGGAGCCAGACGCCCAGGTAGACCGGGACCAGCGGGGCGGGCAGGTTGCGGCGGGCGAGCCACACCCGGTTACGAGCCACCATACGGTGGTAGACCGCGTGCCGGGAGGGGGCAGTTGTCGGGTGCAGCAGCACCATGTCCGAGCGGTAGTCGATCAGCCACCCTGCATCGAGGGCCCGCCAGGCCAGATCGGTCTCCTCGTGCGCGTAGAAGAACTCCCCCGGCAGCGCTCCGACCTGCTCGAACACCTTCGTGCGGACGGCGTTGGCGCCGCCCAGGAAGGTGGTCACGCGGGAGGAGCGCATCGGGTCCGAGGCGCGCAGCCGCGGCACGTGCCGTCGCTGGGTCTCGCCGGTGTCCGGATCGGCGATCCGGAAGCTGATGATCCCGAGCCCGGGGTCCTCGGCGAAGGCCTGGCGGCACAGCTCGGCGGTGTCGGTGCGCTCCAACAGCCCGTCGTCGTCCAGGAAGAGCAGCGCGTCCACGTCGCCGCCACCGGGGCCGAAGGCCTCGATGCCGACGTTGCGGCCGCCGGGGATGCCCAGGTTCTCGGGCAGCGTGATGCTGCGCACACCCCCGGGCAGGCCGGTGACCTCGACGCCCTGGCCCACGACGACCACCTCGACGGGGTCGCCCTGCTGGCGGGCCACCGAGTCGAGGAGAGCCTTGAGCTCGTCGGGCCGGTTGCCCATGGTGATGATCACGGCGCCCAGCCGCATCGGGGCGGTCACTTGAGCCTGCTGGAGGCCAGGATCGACACCAGGTGCAGCACGGTCTGCAGCACCGCGATGCCGGCCAGAACGGCCACGCCGACGCGGGACCAGAACAGGTCGCCGCGCATCTGGTCCAGGACGGCCAGCACCAGGATGAGCAGCGAGGCCTCGATGCCGAGGACCAGGCGGTGGAACTTGAGCGCGGCGGCGGCGCGGCGGGCGAGCGCCATGCCGGACGAGCGCGGCTCGGCCGCCGCGTCCTTGACCACCGGCTTGCCGGCCTGGTGGCGGGCGACGCCGACGAGGTCGGTCTCGGCCTTGATCAGGATCGCGCCGAGCGCCGCGAGGGTGCCGAGGAAGGCCCAGAGCCAGTCGACCCGCCCGGTGCCCCACAGGTCCGCCGCGCGCAGGCCGAAGCCCACGAGGACGGCCGCGTCGCACAGGTAGGCGCCGACCCGGTCCAGGTACACCCCGGAGAGCGAGAACTGCTTCTTCCAGCGCGCGACCTCTCCGTCGACGCAGTCGAGCAGCAGGTAGAGCTGGACCGCGACCACGCCGAGGACGGCGCCCAGGATGCCCGGCACCAGCAGGGCCGGGAGGGCGAGCACGCCGGCGAGGGTCATCACGTAGGTCAGCTGGTTGGGCGTGACCTTGGTGGTGACCAGGAGGCGGGTGATGCGCAGGGAGATCTCGCGCATGTAGAGGCGCCCGCCCCAGTGCTCGCCGCTGACCCGGTCCTTGACGCCCGCCGGGTGTACGACGGGCCGGAGTTCAGCTACGGATGGTCTTGGCATAGTCGGCGTAAGCGTCCCTGATCTCGGCTGCGGACAGGTTGAGGTGCTCCAGGATCGTGAAGCGTCCCGGGCGGGTCTGGGGGGCGTACTCGACGGCCGTGACGAACTCGTCGATGCTGAAGCCGACCTCCTCCGGGGTCACCGGCAGGCCGTGTCGGCGCAGCACCTCGGTGAAGAGGCCGGACTGCTCCTCGGCCCCCCGCAGGTGCATCGCGAAGGCGGCGCCGAGGCCGACCTGCTCGCCGTGGAGCGCGGAGCGCCCCGGGTAGAGCAGGTCGAAGGCGTGGCTGATCTCGTGACAGGCGCCGGACGACGGGCGGGAGTCCCCGCTGATCGACATGGCGATGCCGGAGAGGACCAGCGCCTCGGAGAGCACGGTGAGGAACTCGTCGTCGCCGCAGCCACCGGGGTGGCGCAGCACGGACTCGCCGGCGGTACGGGCCATGGCGGCGGCCAGGCCGTCGACGGGCTCGCCGGTGATCTCGTGCGAGAGCTCCCAGTCGGCGATGGCCGAGATGTTGGAGATCGCGTCGCCGACGCCGGCGCGGATGAACCGAACCGGGGCTTCCTTGATCACATCGAGGTCGATCACCATGGCGATCGGCGTGGGGACGCCGTAGGAACCGCGGCCGTTGTCGTTGTCCAGGATGGACACCGGCGAGCAGATGCCGTCGTGCGAGAGGTTGGTGGCGACGGCCACCATGGGCAGCCCGACCCGCGCCGCGGCGTACTTCGCCACGTCGATGATCTTGCCGCCGCCCAGGCCCACGACGGCGTCGTAGCGGCGGCCCTTTATGTCGTCGGCCAGCTTGACCGCGGAGTCGATGGTGCCGTCGACGACCGCGTACCAGTCGGCGTGCGGCAGTACGGGCTCCAGCCTGGCGCGCAGCGCCACGCCGGAGCCTCCGCTGATCGCGATCGCCAGCTTGCCGGACGCCGAGATCCGCTGGTCGGCCAGGAGGCCGGCCAGGTCGTCCATGGCGCCGCGGCTGATGTCGACGACGACGGGCGAGGGGATGAGCCTCGTCAGTACTGGCATGCGATCGTCCGGCCCTTGGCGAGGTCGTCGTGGTTGTCGATCTCGACCCACTTGACGTCGCCGATGGGTGCCACGTCGATGGTGAAGCCGTCGTTGACCAGCTGCTGGTAGCCGTCCTCGTAGTAGAGGTCGGGGTCGCGCTCGAAGGTGGTCTTCAGCGCGTCGGCCAGCTGCTCGGCGGCCTCGGCCTCGATGAGGGTGACACCGATGTACTCGCCCGTCGCGTCGGCGGGGTCCATCAGCTTGGTGATCTTCTGGACTCCCTTGCCGTCGGCGGTGACGACCTTCATCTCCTCGTCGGCCAGGTTCTTGACCGCGTCGAGGGCGAGGATGATCTTCTGGCCGTTGCCGCGTGCGGCGAGCAGGGTCTTCTCGACGGAGACCGGGTGGACGGTGTCGCCGTTGGCGAGGATCACACCCTGCTTGAGGACGTCACGCGCACACCACAGGGAGTAGGCGTTGTTCCACTCCTCGGCCTTGTCGTTGTCGATCAGCGTGATCTTGACGCCGTACTTGGCCTCCAGGGCCTCCCGGCGCGCGTACACGGCTTCCTTGCGGTAGCCGACGACGATGGCGACCTCGGTCAGGCCGACCTCGGCGAAGTTGCCGAGGGTCAGGTCGAGAACCGTGATGCTCTCCTCGTCGCCCTCGGGGCCGACGGGCACGAGGGCCTTGGGCAGGGTGTCGGTGTAGGGACGCAGACGGCGTCCGGCACCGGCAGCGAGTACAAGGCCGATCATGCTGGTTCTCCTTCGTCATGTACGGCGGGTGCTCCGGAGGAGACCCAGAACCGGATGCTCTCGACGAGCACCACGAGTGCCACGAACACGGCCGTTGCCGTGAGCGCGACGGGGAAGTCCGCTTCGCGCGACGCGAGGACGGCCGCCAAGGCCGTGATCAGCAGGACCCGGCCTTCGTGGCCGCCGATCGTCCGCACCAGCCAGTGCGGGGGCGCGCCGGTGCCACCGCGAATGCGGTACACCGTGTCGTAGTGATGGTAGGCGACCGCCGCGATCAGGCCGAATGCCGCGGGAAGGGCCCCGGGGACGTCCGCCTTGGCGGCGAGCACGAGGACGGTCACGTACTCGGCGGCCCGGAACAGCGGCGGGATCAGCCAGTCCAGGGCGCCCTTGAGCGGAGCGGCGACGGCGAGGCCGGAAGCCATGACGTAGATCACCGCGACGGCGATCAGCCGCGGGTCGCCGAACGGCAGCCACACGGCCGCCCCGATCATCAGCGCCGCGCCCAGGGCCGCCACGTACACGGAGCCGAAGGACCCGGCGCGGCCGCGCAGCAGCCGGGCCTGGAGCTCGGCGAGCGGCCCGGAGTCGGCGAGGTCCGCGAGGGCCTGGGCCGCGCGGTCGGTGCGGGTGGCCTTGCGGGTCAGGGAGCGCAGGACCCGGCCGGCGGTGGTGTAGAGCGCGCCGAAGGCGCAGCCGACGAGCAGGGCGTAGAAGACGATGCGGGGGGTGGTGAGGGCGGTCAGGACCGCGATCATCGCCCAGCGCTCGCCGATCGGCAGGATGATCATCCGCCGGACCCACACGGTCCAGCCGACGCTGTCGAGCTTGTCGGAGAGCGCCGCCGTGGGACTCGTGTTGGCGGTGGCGTCGTGGTTGGCCTCGTTGAAGGAGAAGTCAACGACGTGCCGGCAGGTCATCAGGATCATGGCGCCGGTGGCCAGGGCCCAGACGTCATCGCCGTTCCTGGCGGCGCCGAGCGCGAGGCCCGCGTAGAAGGAGTACTCCTTCGCGCGGTCGAAGGTGGCGTCGAGCCAGGCGCCCATCGTCGAGTACTGGAGCGAGTAGCGGGCGAGCTGCCCGTCGGTGCAGTCCAGTACGAAGGAGACGAGGAGCAGCACGCCGGCCGCCACGTAGCCCCAGCGCTCGCCCGTGGCGGCGCAGCCGGCCGCGATCAGCGCGGTGATCAGCGAGGCGGTGGTGACCTGGTTCGGGGTCAGGCCGCGACGTGCGCACCAGCGGGCGATGTAGCGCGAGTACGGGCTGATGAAGAAGGTGGTGAAGAAGCCGTCGCGGGACTTCACGGCGGTCCGCAGGCGCACGGCCTCGTCGTCGACGGCGGCGACGGCGGCGGTCGCCGCGTCCCGTTCCCCCGGACCCGCGGGGACCGTGGCGACGAGGGTGCCCAGCTCGGGGCGCTGAACGGAGGTCCCGGCGGCCTCGACCGCGGCGGCGAGCCGGTCGGCGTACGGGGCGGCGTCGGCGTCCGCTCCGGTCGCGACGGCGGCCTTGTCGAGGGCGTCGCGGGCTCCGGGCTGGACGGCGAGGGCGCCGGTGACGGCGCAGGCGTCGAAGCGCGGATCGGTCAGCGCGAGGCGCAGTGCGTGCACGTGCCCGACGAAGGCGCTGTCCACGACGGCCACCCGCTGGTCGGCGGGTACGGCGGCCAGTGCGGCAGCGGCGTCCTCGGGACCGGTGGCGGGGCGGACCTCGAAGCCGAGCGAGCGCAGCTCGTCCGCGAGCGGTGATCCGGGGACCGGCAGGCCGGTGAGGATGACGGTCGGCAGACGAACTCACTCCTTGTAACGGATTCCGGACGGACGCCTCGGGGGCGGCGGCACGTCGGCAGAGGCTATCGGATGAATGGAAGCAGGGGTTCATCACCCGTTTACGTCCCGATAAGCCGAATATCGCGGCCCCGGGCCGGGTCGCGATCATCATCGGTGATCACGGTGCGGTACCACAAACGGCCCGGATGTTACGGTGGACACGCCCCTGAACGTGTCGAGTGGAAAGAGGTGGGTTGATGACCGTCGTAGTGGTCGCGGCCGTGCGCAGCGAACTCCGGTGCATCCCCACTTCCCGTTTCCTCCGGGCATCCGGCCGGGCCTGATCACACAGCTGGGCCTCGTCGGCCGGAGCCCCCGTTCCAAGGGTTCACGTTGACCGACAACAACACCTTCACCGACCACGCCTTCACCGAGGCCTTCTTCGCCCTGCACCACGGCCTGCCCCGGCAGGCTCCGGGCTCCGACGCCAGCACCCGCCACCTGCTGTCCCTGTGCGGACCGCTGCCCGAGCGGCCGCGCGTCCTCGACCTGGGCTGCGGTCCGGGGCGCAGCGCCCTGCTGCTCGCCGCCGAGGCGGGCGGCGGTGCCCGCGCCGAGGTGACTGCCGTCGACCTGCACGCCCCCTTCCTCGAAGAGCTCCGCACGGCCGCCGCGGCCCGCGGGCTGGCCGGCCGCGTCCGCACCGTCCAGGCGGACATGGGCGCACTTGACGACGGGGACCGCGACGACTTCGCGGACGGCTCCTTCGACCTCGTGTGGGCCGAGGGTTCCGCCTATGCCATCGGCTTCGACGCCGCGCTCGCGCGGTGGAAGCGACTGCTCGCCCCGGGCGGCACGCTCGTACTGACCGAGTGCCAGTGGACCGTCGCGCAGTCGTCCGCCGGGGCCCGCGCCTTCTGGGACCGCGAGTACCCGCTGCGCTCCACCGCCCGCAACCTCGCGGCCGCCCGGGCCGCCGGGTATCGGGTGCTGGGCGTGCACCACCTGCCCGACTCGGACTGGGCCGAGTACTACGGTCCGCTCGCCGAGCGGGTCCGTGCCCTTTCCGGAGCCGACGGGACCCCCGCGATGGCCCGGGCGCTCGCCGCCACGTGCGAGGAGCTCGACGTACGGGCCCGGCACGGGCACGAGTACGGGTACACGGGCTACGTCCTGAGCCCGGTGACGGCCGGGGACGGCGACGTCTGGCCCGCCCGCCCGGAGACCGGGGCCGATGCGGCCGCGGTACGGGAGGTCAACCTCGCGGCGTTCGAGACCCCGCTGGAGGCGGACCTCGTGGACGCGCTGCGTACGGACGCGGCCTGGCTGCCCGGGCTGTCGTACGTGGCCGAGGCCCCGGACGGATCGGTGGCGGCGCACGCCCTGCTCACCGCGTGCCGGGTCGGCGGGGTCCGGGCGCTCGCGCTCGCCCCGGTGGCCGTCGCGCCCGCGTTCCAGCGCTCGGGCGCGGGCAGCGCGGTCGTACGGGCCCTGCTCGAGGCGGCCGCGGAGCGCGGGGAGTCACTGGTCCTCGTGCTCGGGCACCCGGAGTACTACCCGCGCTTCGGTTTCACACCGGCGTCGCGCTTCGGGATCCGCGCGCCCTTCGAGGTTCCGGACGAGGCGATGATGGCGCTGGTGCTGGACGATTCCGTGCCGGTACCGGCGGGCATGATCGACTATCCGGCTCCCTTCGGGGTCTGACGCGCGCGGAAGGTCGTCGCGGAGGACTGCGGAGGACCGGTGTGATCCGCCCCTCGTCGCCTAGCACGGGACGGGGGGCGGACATGCGCGGATCTCCGAAGTGGGGACAAGCCTCTTTTGTACGGCAGACTGAAGGCCGAAGTCCGAAGCGAAGGATGGGTATGCCGACCACACCAGCCACCGCCGCGAACAGCGCGTCCAACGGCACCGGTACTCAAGAACCGATCATGCTCGAACTGGTCGACGAGTCCGGCAACACCATCGGCACGGCGGAGAAGCTCTCCGCCCACCAGGCGCCCGGGCAGTTGCACCGGGCGTTCTCGGTGTTCCTCTTCGACGAGCAGGGTCGTCTGCTGCTCCAGCAGCGGGCCCTCGGGAAGTACCACTCCCCCGGCGTCTGGTCGAACACCTGTTGCGGTCACCCCTATCCCGGGGAGTCGCCGTTCGCAGCCGCGGCCCGGCGGACCCACGAGGAGCTGGGGCTGTCGCCCTCGCTGCTCGCGCAGGCGGGGACGGTGCGCTACAATCACCCGGACCCCGCGTCGGGTCTGGTGGAGCAGGAGTTCAATCACCTGTTCGTGGGACTCGCGCAGACGGTCGTGCGGCCCGATCCGGAGGAGGTCGAGGACACCGCCTTCGTCACGGCCGAGGAGCTGGCCAAGCGGCATGCCGAAGTGCCGTTCTCGGCCTGGTTCATGACCGTGCTGGACGCGGCGCGGCCCGCGATCCGCGAACTGACCGGCGACGCGGCCGGCTGGTAGCCGTACGCCGCCTCGCTGTCCGGTCTCCGGGCCCTGCCCGTACGCCGTCCCGCTCGTCCGCCGCTGCGCCGTCCGTCCACCGCTCAGCCGGCGGACGGCGGGGCGGTGAGCGGCAGGGCCGCCCAGATGACCTTGCCGCCGGTCGAAGTGTGCTCTACGTCGCAGACCCCGCCGGCCTCCCGCGTGACCTCCCGGACGAGGAGCAGACCCCGGCCGCCGGTCTGGCCGAAGTCGGCTTCCAGCGCCTTGGGCCGGTACGGGTGGTTGTCCTCGACCGCCACCCGTACCCACTCGCGGCCGATCGCGACCTCGACCGCGACCTCCGGCGAGAGGAGGGCGGCGTGCCGGACCGAGTTCGTCACCAGTTCGGAGACGATCAGGAGCAGGGAGTACACGAGGTCCTGAGGGGCCGGCACCCCTTGGCGCCCGAGCAGGTCCCGGACCGCCCGGCGGGCCTGCGGAACGGATTCTTCTACCGCGGGCGCCGTGAACCTCCACACCCCCTCGTAGGCGAGGGGGTCGGCCGGAGCCTCCGGCTCCCCCTCCTTGGCTGGCGGGACACTCCCGCTGACATCCATCTTCCGTCCCCCGTCTTCACGCTCGATCGTCTCCACGCGTCAAGAGTGGGGAACGGGCAGATCCGGACCGGACTGCTGACCAGAAGTCAGCGTCAATCGGACACATTCTGACCACTGGCGTATGACAGAGTCAGTTGTTCGACTGTTCCTGATCTTCTGTGGGGCGCTTCGCGGCCGACTCCCCGGCCCCGTCCGCCGCGGCCTCCTCCCGCGGCTCCTCGTCTTCCCTGACCAAGCCCAGGATGCGCCGGGCCCCCGTGCCCAGGGCGATCAGGCTCAGGCCGTCGAACAGGAGGGCGAGGGAGAAGAAGGTTCCGATCACGTACAGACTGTTGCCGGGCCAGTTGGAGAGGATCAGGATCCCCAGCAGGACCCCGAACGCGCCCTGGACGAGCGCGAGCCCGAAGTGCGGTCCGCGCACCACCAGCGCTCCGACCAGCCGGAACAGCCCGCCGGTCAGGAAGAGCAGTGCGGCGAACATGGTCAGTGCCTCGGCGCTCGCCTCGGGCCGGCGCAGGATCACGAATCCCGCCGCGAGATTGATCGCGGCGACGACGACGGCGAGCCAGAAGTAGTTGCTCTTGCGCGACTGCACGGCCTGCAGCAGACCCACCGCGCCGCCGATCAGCAGCAGCCAGCCGAAGAGGAACATCGAGGTGAGCGTCGCCAGGCCGGTGTAGACGAGGCCCACCAGACCGGCCAGTACGAGGATCACCCCGAGCAGCGCCAGCAGCCCGTAACTGCGGCTGAGCTTCTGCTTCTCCCTCTGCGGTTCCCGGCCCCCGGCCTCGGCCTCGGCCTCGGTACGGTCTGCACGGTCCGTTCCCATGGACGCGCCACCTCCTCGCACCCCCCGGACGACTCCCTTGATCATAGGTTTGGCCGCCCGGGATAGCATCCGGCGCATGGACGCAGACCTCGACGCCACCCTCCTGCACACGGTCGCCGACGGGGTCGCCACCGTCGTCATCTCGCACCCCGCCAAGCGCAACGCCATGACCGCCTCGATGTGGCGGGCGCTCCCGGAGCTGCTGACGGGCCTGGCGCGCGACCCGGCGGTACGGGCGCTCGTCCTGACCGGAGCCGGACCGACCTTCTGCGCGGGCGCCGACATCTCCTCGCTGACCGGGGACGAGGACCCGAGGGCCCTCGCCGTGACGGCGGAGGAGGCCCTGGCCGCCTTCCCCAAGCCGACGCTGGCGGCCGTCCGCGGGTTCTGCGTCGGCGGCGGGAGCCAGCTGGCGGCGGCCTGCGACCTGCGCTTCGCGGAGGAGGGTGCCTCCTTCGGGGTGACCCCGGCGAAGCTGGGCATCGTCTACCCGGCCTCCTCCACCCGGAGGCTGGCCTCCCTGGTCGGCCCGGCCTGGGCCAAGTACCTCCTCTTCTCGGCGGAGTTGATCGGCGCGGACCAGGCGCTGCGCGCCGGGTTCCTGAACGAGCTGCTGCCGGCCGGGCAGCTGGACAAGAGGGTCGCCGAGTTCACCCGGATCCTCGCCTCGCGCTCGCAGCTGACGCAGGCTGCGGCCAAGGAGTTCGCGGACGGCCGGACGGACCGGGACGGGCACTGGGACGCCCGGGCGGCGGTGAGCGACGACGCCGCGGAGGGCGTCGCCGCGTTCCTGGAGCGCCGGGCCCCCCGCTTCACCTGGACGACGTGAGGCGGTGACGCCCCGACCTGCGCCGGTGACGCCCCGGCCTACACCAGCGGGCTGTGCGCCCGCAGCCGGGCGACCAGCTCGGCGGGCGCCTTCTGCGGCGAACCGGCGTCATAGGGCGGCTGGGGGTCGTACTCGGTCATCAGCTGGACGGTCTGGGCGACCTCGTCCCCCGCGATCCTGCCGAGCAGGGTGAGGCCCATGTCGATCCCGGAGGACACCCCGGCCGCGGTGACGTACTTCCCGTCGAAGACGACCCGCTCCCCGGTGGGCTCGGCCCCGAACCGCGGCAGCTGGTCGAGGAACAGCCAGTGGCCGGCCGCCCGCCTCCCGTCGAGCAGCCCGGCGGCGGCGAGCAGCAGCGATCCGGTGCACACGGACGTGGTCCACGTGCTGGTGGCGTCGACGGCCTTCAGCCACTCCAGTACGGCGGGGTTCTTCATCTCCACCTCCGGGTGGGGCCCGCCGGGCACGATGACGATGTCGGGCCGGGTCACCTCGCCGAGCGCCTTGTCGGCGACGAGCGCGAGCGACCCGTTGTCCGTCCGCACGGGCCCGGGGCGCTCGGACACGAACACGACCTCGGCGTCCGGCAGCCGCCCGAGCGTGTCGAAGGGCCCGATGGCGTCGAGGGCGGTGAAGCGGTCGTAGAGCAGTACGGCGATCTGCATGGCTCCTCCGGAGCGGTGGTGGGTATGCGTTCTCTGTCTGGACTGTCTGGACTGTCTGTCCGGCCGGCCGGCCGGCTAAGGGGCCCGGGGTGCCCCGAACCGGCGGCGGTATTCCGTCGGGGGCTGGCCCAGCGTCTTCACGAAGGCCCGGCGCAGGGCCTCCGGCGTGCCGTACCCGCAGGCGCGGGCGACCTGGGCGATGCCCGAGGAGCCCTCCTCCAGCAGGCGCCGGGCGTGCTCCACCCGCACCCGCTCCACGTACCGCCCCGGGGTCACCCCGGTCTCCGTCTGGAAGGACCGGGCGAAGTGGCGCGGGGAGAGACGGGCCCGTGCGGCGAGCGCCTCGACGCTGAGGTCGCCGTCCGGATGTTCGGTGATCCACTGCTGCACGTCCCGCAGCGGCTCCCGCCGGGCCGTCTGGGCCGCCAGCTGCGCGCTGAACTGTGCCTGGTTGCCCGGCCTGTGCAGGAACACCACCAGATGCCGGGCGATCGTCAGAGCGACGTCCTTCCCGTGGTCCTCCTCCACCAGCGCGAGCGCGAGGTCGATCCCGGCCGTGACCCCGGCCGAGGTGGCCACCGGTCCGTCCCGCACGTAGATGGGGTCGGGCTCCACTTCCACGGCCGGGTAGTCGCGCGCCATCTGCTCGCACACGTACCAGTGCGTCGTCGCCCGCCGCCCGTCCAGCAGCCCGGCCTCGGCCAGCAGCAGTCCGCCCGTGCACACGGACACGAGCCGCTCCGCCCCACCCCCGTAGGTGCGCAGCCAGTCGGTGAGCCGCGGCTCGAAGTCGCCCGTGTACCGGCCCCCGGGCACCAGCAGTGTGGTCCCGGTGCCCGGCCGGGCGCTCTCCAGGTCTCCGTCCGGCACCAGCGTCAGCCCGCTGCTCGTACGGACCGGCGCACCTCCCGGCGACACCGTGCCGATCGTGTACCCGGGCAGCGCCGGGAACCCGGCCACGGCCGCGAACACCTCCACGGGGCCGGTCACGTCCAGGCTCTGCACCCCGTCGTAGAGGACGACGAGCACGTTTCGCAACGACATGACCCCATGGTGTGACGCGGGCCCCGATGGCCGCAATGACGTGCTTCCCACCTATTCGGCCATCCGGGGGACGTCCGCCCGCCCGGATAGGATCGGCACATCATGACTGCAACCCTCGTCGCCAAGAAGCTCACCGCCGCGCACGGTGAGCGCACGCTCTTCGCCGATCTCGACCTCGTCGTCGCCCCCGGTGACGTCATCGGCCTCGTCGGCGTGAACGGCGCCGGGAAGTCCACCCTGCTGCGCCTGCTCGCCGGGCTGGACACCCCCGAGACCGGGGAGCTGCGGCTCTCCCCGCCGACCGCCGCCGTCGGCCACCTCCCGCAGGAGCCGGAGCGCCGGCCGTCCGAGTCGGTCCGGGACTTCCTGGCCCGCCGTACGGGCGTGGCCGCCGCGCAGGCGGAGCTCGACGCGGCGACGCAGGGGCTGGTGGACGGCACGCCGGGCGCGGACGACGCGTACGCGACCGCGCTGGACCGGTGGCTGGACCTCGGCGGCGCCGATCTCGACGAGCGGGCGGAGGAGGTCGCCGCCGAGCTCGGTCCCATGGTGGGCCTGGACCTGCCCATGACGGCGCTCTCGGGCGGCCAGGCGGCCCGCGCGGGCCTCGCCTCGCTGCTGCTCTCCCGCTACGACGTCTTCCTCCTCGACGAGCCCACCAACGACCTGGACCTGGACGGTCTGGAGCGGCTGGAGCGGTTCGTCAAGGGGCTGCGCGCGGGCACGGTCGTCATCAGCCACGACCGCGAGTTCCTGACGCGGACCGTCACCAAGGTCCTCGAACTCGACCTGGCCCAGCAGCAGATCAACCTCTACGGCGGCGGCTACGACGCGTACCTGGAGGAGCGCGATCGCGCCCGCGACCACGCCCGCGAGGAGTTCGAGGAGTACGCGGGCAAGAAGTCGGCCCTGGAGGGCCGGGCCCAGATGCAGCGCAACTGGATGGACAAGGGCGTGCGCAACGCCCGCCGCAAGGCCTCCGACAACGACAAGATCGGCAAGAACCTGCGCGGCGAGTCCAGCGAGAAGCAGGCCGCCAAGGCCCGCCAGACGCAGCGCGCGATCGAGCGGCTGGAGGTCGTGGACGAGCCCCGCAAGGAGTGGGAGCTGCGCATGGAGATCGCGGCGGCCCCGCGCTCCGGCTCGGTCGTGGCCACCCTGCGCGAAGCGGCCGTCAAGCGGGGCGGCTTCACCTTCGGCCCGGCCAGCCTGCAGATCGACTGGGCGGACCGGGTGGCGATCACCGGGGCCAACGGCGCCGGCAAGTCCACCCTCCTCGCGGTCCTGTTGGGCCGGCTGACCCCGGACTCGGGCTCCGCCACCCTCGGCTCCGGCGTCCTGGTCGGCGAAGTGGACCAGGCCCGCGGCCTGTTCCTCGGCGACGAACCGCTGCTGGAGGCCTTCTGCGCGGCGGTCCCGGAGACCGAACCGGCCGAAGTGCGCACCCTGCTGGCCAAGTTCGGCCTCAAGGCGGCCCACGTGCTGCGCCCCGCGGCCACCCTCTCCCCCGGCGAGCGCACCCGCGCCGCGCTGGCCCTGCTCCAGGGCCGCGGGGTGAACCTGCTGGTCCTCGACGAGCCCACCAACCACCTCGACCTCCCGGCGATCGAGCAGCTGGAGTCCGCCCTCGACGCCTACGAGGGCACCCTCCTCCTGGTCACCCACGACCGCCGCATGCTCGACGCGGTCTCGGTGACCCGCCGCCTCCGGGTCGAGGACGGCAAGGTCACCGAGCTGTAGCGGCGGCCGCGCGGGCACACCGCTCGCGTGCCCCGCGCACCCGCCCGGCGGCCTCCTCGTCGCCGGGCGGCAGCCATGCGGCGAGCAGCTCGCCCGCCGTGCCCGGCTCCGCCCGGGGGCGGACCGGGTCGCCGCGCTCCCGGACCGGCACGCGCACGAGCGTCGCGAACGCCTCGGGCGGGCGGCCGGTGGACAGCTGCCGGACGGTGCCGACGGCAAACCCACTGGAGACGCCGTCCGGGGCGTCCACGGCCTCGCACACCAGGCCGCGTATCCGCTCGCCGCGCTCGTCGAGTCCCCGCAGTCTCTGCTCCGCGTCCCGGCGCGGGATGCCGAGCGTCGCGCACCGCGAGGGCGGCCCCCCGCAAGTGGTACGTGCCTGCCGCGAGTTCGTAGACCTCGATGACCGGGAGGCCGGACCTCAGTGCCCGCGGGCCCGGTCCACGGGCGGGGTTATCCGGCCTGGTCCGCCGGGGCCCGGCGGGTGCGGGCCATCCTGCGGGCCACGAACGTGCGCGGGAGGTGCCGGGCCGCCAGGGCGTACGCCCGGTAGCGGCGGCCGGTGATGCTGACCGGGCGGCGCAGGGCCAGGTCCTTCAGCGCCCGGGCGACCACGGCCTCCGGTTCCAGCCACACCGCGTCGCGCAGCGCGCTGACGTCCATGCCGGCGCGCTCCTGGAACTCGGTGCGGGTGAAGCCGGGGACCACCGCCAGGACCCGGACCCCGTACGGCTCCATGTCCACCCGGAGCGACTCGCTGAAGGCGGTGATCCAGGCCTTGGCGGCCCCGTAGGTGCCGGTCGGCAGGAGCCCCGCCACCGAGGAGACGTTGAGGACCGCGCCGCGGCGGCGCTCTCGCAGGCCCGGCAGGACGGCGTGAGTGAGTCGCAGCGGGACCTTCACGAGCAGGTCGAGCATCCGCTCCTCGTCCTGGACCGGGCTGTACGGGAAGGGCGCGGGCAGCCCGAATCCCGCGTTGTTGACCAGCATGTCCACGGGCCTGGACCGGTCGGCGAGCCGCTCGGCGACCGCCGCGCAGTCCCCCGGATCGAGCAGGTCGGCGGGCAGCACCTCGCACACGGTGCCGTACTCGCGGCCCAGTTGCCCGGCGACGTCCTCGAGCCGCTCCTTGTCGCGGGCGACGAGGACCAGGTCGCAGCCCTTGGCCGCGAAGCCGCGGGCGAAGGCCGCGCCCAGTCCGGCGCTCGCCCCGGTGATCAGTACGGTGGTTCCTGCGGTCGTCAAGACGGCTTCACTTCCTCGTGCGGGCAGAGGTGGTGGTGGCGGGCGCGGCGTACGCCTGGGCGACGTCGACGAGGAACCGGGCCTCGTCCGCCAGGTCCCCGCCCTCCCGGGAGGTGTGGATCGAGGCGGGCAGCTCCAGCGCGGCGGCCTCGCCCTGCTGCCCGGGCAGTCCGTCGAGCTTCGCCCGGCGCGCCTCCTGCAGTACGCGGGCCAGCGCGGCCGCGGTGCGCCGCTGTTCGGGGACCCCCTGTCCGGCGGCCTGGCCGCGGGCACGCTCCAGGGCGCCCGGGGCCGCGTACTCCCCCAGGATCAGGATCGCGTCGCGCGTCTCGATGACCTTGCGGTACACCAGCAGGTTGCGCGGGACCGGCGGCCACAGCAGCTCCACCACCCGCCCGGCGCGCGGCTTGTTGAGGGCCACGTGCGGGACTGCTTCGACCAGGTCGCGCCAGAGCGGCCACAGCCGCCAGGCGGTGGCGGTGTCGGCGGCGGTGCGGCGGAGGGTGAAGAGGGTGGGCACGAGGATCGCGGCGGCGCGCAGCAGGCCGTGCAGGTTCATCAGCAGCGGGAGGGCGGGCATCGCCCAGGTGCTGCCGAACAGGGCCTTGAGCAGGTACGCCAGCCAGAACAGTCCGGCGAGGGCGGTACCGAGGCCGAACAGGCGCAGTCCGGCGGCAAGGCCCCGGCTCTCGGTGCGCCGGCTGTAGCGCCAGCACAGGGACACGCAGACGGTGTTGGCGATGACGTGGGCGGAGATCAGCACCAGCCAGTACGCGAGGGAGGGCACCGGGTCGCCGACCGGTGGCATGGTGTGGGTCCCGTGGCCGGGTGCGGCCGCGTCCAGGGCCAGGAGCGCGCCCAGCCACGCCACCGTGGCCATCCAGGAGGCGAGTTGGAGCCGGCGGCCACGGGTGGTGGCGGCGACGAAGTAGAGCACGGCGCCCGCCGACAGCACGCCGATGAGGTTGCGGACGAGGCCGATGGTGTGGGCGTAGCCCGCCCCGCGGTTCATCGCGTAGGCGACCAGGTCCGGGAGGTTCAGGGTCATCGCGGCGGCGGCGGTGGCGACGGCCAGCCACAGGCCGCGCTGCTGGGGTGAGCGCAGGGCTCCGGGGGCGCGGAGCAGGACGGCGGCCCACAGGCACACCACGCTGGGGACGGCGAGCCAGTTGCCGAAGGCGGTGAGGTCAGCTCCCATCGTTGCCCCACTCGTAGCCCATGGCCGACTCCAGCCGGGCCAGGGTGCCCCGGTCCCGGTCCGCCGGGCGCGGGCCGGCGTTCACCGTGCGGATGCGGATCATGCTCGCGAGCATCTCCGCCTCCTGCTCCTGGCGGGTGGTGTAGTTGGTGCGCCCGAGCACGGTGGGGGCGTCGCCGTCGGTCTCCTCGCCCTCCAGCGAGTGGTGTCCGAAGAGGATGTGGCCGAGCTCGTGGAGGACGATGTGCTCCCGGTGCAGCGGGGTGGTCTGCGCCTCGTAGAAGACGTAGTCGACGCTCGCCGTGCCCACCCACAGTCCGCACACTCCGGACTCCGCCGCCTCCTTGGGGAGCGGGTGGAGGCGGATGGGGCGGCCGCGCTGCTCGGCTATCCGGTTGCACAGCACGTCGAGGGAGAACGGGTGGGTCAGATCCAGATGGCCGAGAATGTTCTCGCACCTTTTACGAATGCTGAGTTGCCGGTGGGACATGTGATCCCTCTTCGGACCCTTTCCGGGGCAGCGTCGGTAGGCGTGCGTGGGCATGGGCATGACGTCCTGTGCCTTCAAGGCGGCCTCGGGGAATGCGGGTCCTGAGGGGGAACACGGAAGCCCGTCCGCCGGATGACGAACGGGCGTTCCACCATGCCTACAGATCTTGTACGCGAGTTGGCAAGGAAAGTCCCCAGGTGGGGAACCTATTCGGCCACTGCGTACGAAGACCCTGACGCGCCGGGTGGCTGCAAGCCGCCCCTGACGTGCCTACCGCTTGCGGCCCTCCTCGGGGGCCGTGAGGCCCGCGCGGCGCAGCGCGTCCGCCATCGCGCTGTTCGCGGGGGCGGGGGCACCACCGCCGCCCTGGCGCCGGCCCTGACCGCCCTGACCGCCCTGGCCCTGACCGCCCTGGCCCTGCCCCTGACGCTGGCCGCCCTGGCCGCGCTCGCCCTGGCTCCTGCCGCCCTCGCGGGCGCCGCCGCCCCCGCCACGCTGCTGCGGGGGACGGCCGCCGCCGGAGCCGCCGCCCCGCCGGTCCTCGCGCTGCCTGGGGGCTCCCGCGCCGCGCTCCGCCCCGGCCTCGTCCTCCAGCCGCAGGGTCAGCGAGATCCGCTTGCGCGGGATGTCCACGTCCATGACCTTCACGCGGACGATGTCGCCCGGCTTGACCACGTCCCGCGGGTCCTTGACGAAGGTCTTCGACAGCGCCGAGACGTGCGCCAGGCCGTCCTGGTGGACGCCGATGTCGATGAAGGCGCCGAAGGCGGCCACATTGGTGACCACGCCCTCCAGGATCATCCCGGGGGCCAGGTCGCCGATCTTCTCCACGCCCTCCTTGAAGGTGGCGGTCTTGAAGGCGGGACGCGGGTCTCGGCCCGGCTTCTCCAGCTCGCGCAGGATGTCGGTGACCGTCGGCAGTCCGAAGGCCTCGGTGACGAACTGCTCGGGGCGCAGGGACCGCAGGACGGCGGTGTTGCCGACCAGGGCCGCGACCTCGCCGCCGGCCGTCTTCCCCATGGCCCGGACCACCGGGTACGCCTCGGGGTGCACGGCGGAGGAGTCCAGCGGGTCGTCCCCGCCGCGGATCCGCAGGAAGCCCGCGCACTGCTCGTACGCCTTCGGGCCGAGGCGGGCCACGTCCTTGAGCCCCTTGCGGTTGCGGAAGGGGCCGTTGGCGTCGCGGTGGGCCACGATGTTCTCGGCGAGGCCGCCGCTGATGCCCGAGACGCGCGAAAGCAGCGGCGCGGAGGCGGTGTTGACGTCCACGCCGACGCCGTTCACGCAGTCCTCGACCACCGCGTCGAGCGAGCGCGAGAGCTTCACCTCGGAGAGGTCGTGCTGGTACTGGCCGACACCGATCGACTTCGGGTCGATCTTGACCAGCTCGGCGAGCGGGTCCTGCAGGCGGCGGGCGATGGAGACGGCGCCGCGCAGCGACACGTCCATGCCGGGCAGTTCCTGCGAGGCGAAGGCCGAGGCCGAGTACACGGAGGCGCCCGCCTCCGAGACCATCACCTTGGTGAGCCCCAGCTCGGGGTGGCGCGTGATGAGGTCCCCGGCGAGCTTGTCGGTCTCGCGGGAGGCCGTGCCGTTGCCGATGGCGACCAGCTCGACCGCGTGCTCCTTCGCGAGGCGGGCCAGCTTGGCGAGGGACTCGTCCCACTTGTTGGCGGGCACGTGCGGGTAGATCACGTCCGTGGCCACGACCTTGCCCGTGGCGTCCACGACGGCGACCTTCACACCGGTACGGAAGCCCGGGTCCAGGCCGAGCGTGGCCCGGGTGCCGGCGGGCGCCGCGAGCAGCAGGTCGCGCAGGTTCGACGCGAAGACCCGTACGGCCTCGTCCTCGGCGGCCTGGCGCAGCCGCATCCGCAGGTCGATGCCGAGGTGCACCTGGATCTTCGTACGCCAGGCCCAGCGGACCGTGTCGGCCAGCCACTTGTCGCCCGGCCGGCCGCGGTCGTTCACCCCGAAGCGGCGGGCGATCATGCCCTCGTACGTGGAGGGGCCGGGCGTGGCCGTGTCATCGAGCTCCTCGGGCTCCAGGTTGAGGTCGAGGACGTCCTCCTTCTCGCCGCGCAGCATGGCGAGGACGCGGTGCGAGGGCAGCGCGGTGAACGGCTCGGCGAAGTCGAAGTAGTCGGCGAACTTGGCGCCCGCCTCCTCCTTGCCCTCGCGGACCTTCGCGGCGAGCCGGCCGCGGCCCCACATGCGCTCGCGCAGCTCGCCGATCAGGTCGGCGTCCTCGCCGAACCGCTCGGTGAGGATGGCGCGGGCGCCTTCGAGGGCGGCTGCCGGGTCGGCGACGCCCTTGTCGGCGTCGACGAACGCGGCGGCCGCGGCGGCCGGTTCCACCGACGGGTCGGCCAGCAGGCCCTGCGCGAGCGGCTCCAGCCCGGCCTCGCGGGCGATCTGCGCCTTGGTGCGCCGCTTCGGCTTGAAGGGGAGGTAGATGTCCTCCAGCCGCGCCTTGGTGTCGGCCGCGTTGATCCGGGCCTCCAGCTCGGCGTCGAGCTTGCCCTGCTCCCGTACGGAGTCCAGGATCGCCGCGCGCCGGTCCTCCAGCTCGCGCAGATACCGCAGCCGCTCCTCGAGGGTGCGCAGCTGGGCGTCGTCGAGCATCTCCGTCGCTTCCTTGCGGTAGCGCGCGATGAACGGCACGGTGGAGCCGCCGTCGAGCAGCTCGACGGCGGCCTTGACCTGCCGCTCCCGTACGCCGAGCTCCTCGGCGATCCTGCCTTCGATGGACATCGTCACGATCGGGTCCCGCCTGCCTTCGTTTGCACTGGAAGGCTGCCAATTGTGGCAGGTGGCGGTGACGGACGGGGGGAGCCCCGTCCGTCAGCCCTTGCCCATGAGGTCCGCGGGGAAGGCCCCGGCGGTCACGGCCTTGACCACGAGGGCGCCGCCGAGCTCGGTGAGGCGGGCCAGGCCGTCCTCGCCGAGGTGCTGGTAAGGGGCGGCGTCGAGGCGGTCGGTGTCGCTCTCCAGCTGTTCGCGCAGGGCGGCGCCCGTCTCGGTCAGCTCGCCGGCGGCGTCGAGCACGCCGCGCTCGCGCAGCCGGCCGGCCGCGGCGTCCAGGTCGGCCTGCACCCAGCCGCGCATGCCCTTGAGCCACTTCGGCGTCATGCCCTTGCCGGTGGCGGTGTGACTGACCAGCGCCTCGACCGGGTCGAGGCCCGCCAGGAGCAGGGCGGCGAGGTGGCCGTCGCCGCGGTGCTCGCGCAGCAGGGTGGTGGCGTGCCACAGGCGCAGGTGCGGCTCCTGCGGTACGGGGAGGTCTGCGTGGGCCGCGTACAGGGTGCGGGCGTGCCGGGTGCAGCCCTCCGTGGCGCGCATCGCCAGGTCGGCGGCCTCGGCGAGCTCGGGCGACGCTATGGTCTCGGCGCCGAGGAGCCGGCGCAGGGAGCCGTCGGCGGCCCGCAGCCGGGCGGCGAGGGCCTCCTCGGGGGTGGTGGTGTCCCAGACGGCGGGCAGGTGCCGGGCGACGAGGTCGTGGCGGTAGTTGTAGAAGGTGGCGGTGACCACGCCGGCCCCGACGGCGCCCATCGCGGCCGAGCGGTGGGCGAGGTTGACGGCGACGGGATCGGTGATCCCGAGGGCGGCGAATTCCTTGGCGATCTCCGGCGAGAAGTAGACGGTTGCATGCAGCGGGTTGATCGCGGCGTGCCAGCAGCGACGGGCGGCGAGCAGGGGAAACGTCATGCGCCGCAGGCTACCGACTGTTTGGTACGCCGGGTAGGGTCACCGCCCGTGGTGCGCGTCTCACCACGTGGACCCCTCCCCCGCGCCCCCGGTCGGCCGGGTTCCGGCGTCTGCGTCACCGCACATCGCCTGCCCGTACAGGACCTTCAGCGCGTCGTCGATGGGGTGGTGCTGCGGCTCACCCGAGGAGTCCGGCTCGTTCCACCTCTGGAGGTTGACCGCGACGGACATCCGGCGCTTGCCGTCGGCCCGGGTCAGGGAGATCGTTCCGGCCCCCCCTCACCGCCTGGCGGCTCCTCGACGACTGACCCGCCGGCACGCCGGCCGGGATGACCGGGACTTCTCCCGGGTTCTCAGGCTCGATTCGGCCGATCCGCGACGCCGGACACCGCTCGTCACAGCGCCGCTCCCCGCCTCCTCGGCACGGGCCGCGCGGGCGTCGGCGGGGTGGGCAGCCGGCGGCTGCGCCGCAGGCCACGGGCCCCGGCCGGGCTGCGCCGGGCCGCTGGCGCGGTGCATCCGGCGCGCGGCGCCCCCGGCGTGCGCCCCGGGCCTTCCGCCATACCGTGACGGCCGAATGGCGATCGTGTGACAGCAGGGGCCATGGACATGACGTGAGTGATCACGGGTGAATACGGTCGAGCGACAAGACCTGGAACCGACCTGCCTCCCCTACCACTTGGAGTCATTCGTGCACCGCAAAGTCATCGCCCCGAGCGTGCTCGCCGCTTCCCTGCTGCTGGTGATCCCGGCGTCGGCGGCGAGTGCCGGTCCGGGCGCCCCGGGTATCGGCGACCCCTACTACCCGGCCAGCGGCAACGGCGGATACGACGTGTCCCACTACGACCTGCGCCTGCAGTACCAGCCGAAGACGGACCTGCTCGAAGGCACCGCCACCCTCCTCGCCACCGCCAAGCAGGACCTGTCCCGCTTCAACCTCGACTTCGGCCTTCAGGTCAGCGAGATCCGCGTCAACGGCGCCAAGGCGAAGTTCGCCACGTCCGGCGCCCACGAGCTGGAGGTCACCCCGGCGAAGCCCCTGGCGCGCAACACCCCGCTGACCGTCGTCGTCAAGTACGCCGGGAAGCCCTCCGAGTTCAAGGTGGACGGCTGGACGGCCTGGCAGCGCACGCCCGACGGCGGTGTGGCGGCGCAGGAGCCCGACTCGGCGGTCTGGTGGTTCCCCGGCAACGACCACCCACTGGACAAGGCCACCTTCGACGTCTCCGTCAACGTCCCCGACGGCACCCAGGCGATCAGCAACGGCGTGCTCCAGTCGCAGACCTCGCGGCTCGGCTGGACCCGGTACAACTGGCGCTCCAACAAGCCGCAGGCGACCTACCTCGCCACCCTCGCCGTCGGCAAGTTCGACATCACCACCGACAAGACGGCGAGCGGGCTGCCGATCGTCAACGCCTACAGCAAGGACCTCGGCGACAACGCGGGCGCGGCGCGCGCGAGCGTGGAGCGCACCGGCGAGGTCACCGAGTGGCTGGAGGGGGTGTTCGGTCCGTACCCCTTCAACGCGCTCGGCGGTTACGTGCCGAACGTGAACGCCGGCTACGCGCTGGAGACCCAGACGCGGCCGTTCTACGGTCCGCGCCAGTTCCAGAACGGCGCCAACGTCTCGGTGGTCGTGCACGAGCTGGCCCACCAGTGGTATGGCGACAGCGTGTCCGTCGAGGGCTGGAAGGACATCTGGATCAACGAGGGCTTCGCCCGCTACAGCCAGTGGCTGTGGTCGGAGAAGGAGGGCGAGGGGACCGCGCAGGAGCTCGCCGACTGGGCCTACGCGCTGCGCCCGGCCGAGGACGCGTTCTGGCAGGTCAAGCCGGGTGACCCGGGTCCGGAGAACCAGTTCCACGGGGCCGTCTACGACCGTGGCGCCATCGCCCTGCAGGCGCTGCGCAACGAGATCGGCGACGAGAAGTTCTTCCAGATCCTCAAGGGCTGGCCGACCGAGCGGGCGTACGGCAACGCCAAGGTCGGGGACTTCGTGCGCTACGCGGAGAAGGTCTCCGCCAAGCCGCTGGCCCAGCTGTTCGAGACCTGGCTCTACACCCCGGGCAAGCCGGAGGCCTCGGCCCTGAACCCGGCGGCCGCGAAGCCGGCGGCCCGCTCGGCGCAGTCCGCCCCGGCGAAGCCCGCCGCGGAGCCGAAGTCCTGGAAGAAGATCGCGCAGACCAACACGATCCACGACACCGAGCACGGCTCCGAGCACGGCTCCGAGCCCGGCCACCGGCACTGAGTCCGCGCCGGCCCGCACCGCACGCGGCCCCCGCATCCGGCGGGGGCCGCGCGCCCGGGTTCGTCACCGGCCTCCCGCGTGCCATGCGGCCCGCGCCCGGTAGGCGATCGGCAGGTACCGCAGCCGCTCCGGCAGCAGCGGTACGAGGAGCCGCACGGCCGTGCTGAACCGGCGGAGCCTGCGCTCCCGGGCCGGGCTCCACTCCAGCCCGAGCGCGGCCCGCGCCTCGGGCGGCATGTACCCGACGGTGACGAAGGCCCGCAGGTGCAGGAACGCCGCCCGCAGGACGGGCCAGGTCAGCCGCAGCAGCACGCGTACGGCGAGGGAACCGGCCTCGGGCCGGGGCAGCGGCACATCGGTGGCGACCAGCTCGCGGGCGACCTTGGTGGGCTCGATCTCCTCGGCGAGCATCCGGCCCCAGTACGTCCAGTACTCCTCGATGCTCTGCGGCATGTCCCGGTCGTGGATGCCGAGGATCCGGCCCACCTGCAGCCACTCCCGGTAGAGCTGCCGCTCCTGGGCGGGCGTGAAGCGGCGCAGCAGGTAGCGCCCGGCGTACAGGTAGACGGGGAAGCCGGTGGCGTGCACCCAGGAGTAGCAGGCGGGGTCGAGGGAGTGGTAGCGCCGGCCGCGGGTGTCGGTGCCCTGGATCTCCTTGTGCAGGCGGCGGACCCGCCGGCCCTCCTCGGCGGCCTCCTCGCCGCCGTACACCCACAGCTGGACCGAGCGCAGCGAGCGCTCGCCGCGGCCCCAGGGGTCGGTGCGGAAGACGGAGTACTGGTCGACGCCGGCCCCGATCGCGGGGTGGGCGACCTGCAGGGTGAAGGCGGCGGGCAGCATCAGCAGCGCCCGGACGTCGCCGGCGATGGTCCACAGCACCCCGCCGGGCGGGGGCGGCTCGGGGTCGGTGCGGCGCGTGGTCGCAGGTCCGGCGGGGTGCGCGGAGTCCGTCTTCGTCATATGACAAGTATGCGAGCACCGGACGGCCGTCTCACGGACAGAATGTCTCTGCACGGGTGTTACCCAGAGGTAACCGTGGCTGCTTGGATGACGGAGCCGATCTTCCCGCAGGAATGATGGAGTCCCCTATGCCGCAGAACTCCCCCCGTCGCCGCCGTGCCGCCGCCACGGCCGTCGCCGCGGTCGCCGCGGGCGCGCTGGCCGCCTCCGGCGCGCCCGCCGCCTCGGCCGCCGAGACCGCCGCCGCCCCGCGGCTCAGCGTCCTGTCGTACAACGTGTTCCTGATGAGCAAGAACCTGTACCCGAACTGGGGCCAGGACCACCGGGCCTCCGAGATCCCCAAGACCTCCTTCTACAAGGGCCACGACGTGGTCGTGCTCCAGGAGGCCTTCGACAACGCCGCCTCGGACGCGCTGAAGGCGAACTCCGCCGCCCAGTACCCGTACCAGACCCCGGTCGTCGGCCGCAGCAAGAGCGGCTGGGACGCCACGGGCGGCGCGTACTCCACCACCACCCCGGAGGACGGCGGGGTCACGATCCTCAGCAAGTGGCCGATCGTCCGCAAGGAGCAGGTCGTCTACAAGGACGCCTGCGGCGCCGACTGGTGGTCCAACAAGGGCTTCGCCTACGTCGTCCTGAACGTGAACGGCACCAAGGTGCACGTGGTCGGCACCCACGCCCAGTCCACCGACCCGGGCTGCGGCGCGGGCGAGGCGGCGGACATGCGCGCCCGCCAGTTCCGTGCGATCGACGCCTTCCTGGACGGGAAGAACATCCCGGCGAACGAGCAGGTCATCGTGGCGGGCGACCTCAACGTCGACTCGCGCACCCCCGAGTACGCCAGCCTGCTCGCGAACGCCGACCTGGCGGACACCGACAGCCGCACGGGGCACCCGTACTCCTTCGACACCGCGCTGAACTCGATAGCGAACTACCGCTACCCGACCGACCCGCGCGAGGACCTGGACTACGTCCTCTACCGCAAGGGCAACGCCCGCCCGGCGGGCTGGGAGAACAACGTGGTCCTGGAGCAGTCGGCGCCCTGGACGGTCTCCAGCTGGGGCACCTCCTACACCTACACCAACCTCTCCGACCACTACCCGCTGATCGGACGCTAGGCCCTGTCGTACTGGCCCCGTAGCTGATCGGGTCCTATGTGGCTGGTCGTGGGCTCCTCAGCAGGCACAACGTCCGCCGGAGCCCACACCGGCACCACCCGCACCGTCTTCTGCGCACCCTGCCCCTCGATGCGGGCCAGGTTGACGGCGACGCCGTGCCGGTTGCATCCAAAGGCCGCCTACCGGCCGAGCTCGTCGATCGCGTCCAACGCCAAGCCCCACGGGTACGGCCGCTTCTCCCCGGGGGCGTTCGGCTCGAACCCGGCCGGCCCGTACAGCACCTCCACGCCCATCTCCCGCAGCTCCTCCAAGGACCGGTCCAGGGCTCGGTGTCGGGCGTAGGCCGAGTTCACGCACGGCATTACGGCCATGGGGATCTCCTTACCAATGCCCTCGGCCACGACACCGACGACGAATCGGTCCGTGAGGCCGAGCGCCCACGCGTTCACCGTGTTGAAGGTGGCTGGGGCGACGAGGATCGCGTCCGCCTTCGGCCACACGTCGGGGTCTCCGGGCCTTTTATAGCTACTCCGGACCGGGTGCCCGGTGAGCGCGGCCAGCCCCGGCAGGCTGTCCTTCAGCCAGTCGGCAGCCGTCGGTGTCAGGCCGAGGCATACGTCCCAGCCGCGGCGCTGAGCTTCCTCCACCACCCCGGCGATCTCGAAGACGGGTGGGGCGGCCGAGCAGAGCAGGTACAGAGTCCTCGTCGTCATGGCGCCCGAGCCTATGCAATCGCCCCCGATCCGTGTGGGATCGGGGGCGAAGGCAGACCTGGCGCACGGTGCGCGGGTACGGTCCATGACGACGAGTCTTGGACGGAGAGCCCGTATGCCCGCACCTGACGATGACCACACCGGATCCCGGATTCGGGAGCAGCGGCGCCTTGCCCGCCTGACGCAGCGCGAGTTGGCCGACCGCATCCCGTACAGCCTCAGCCTCCTGAGCCAGGTCGAGTGCGGGGCGCGCGCCGCCACCCAGGGTTTTGTGGCGGCCGTGGCGCATGCGCTGCGAGTGGACTCGTCCAAGCTGACAGGACCCCCCGCTGTGACCGCACTTCCTGCCGATCGGCTGCTCGCGTTGGTCGCCCCGATCCGGGAGGCACTCGACCGGTACGACCTCGGACCGAACCCCGGCCTTGCCGATGTCCGGCCGGTGCCGGAGCTGATTGCCGAGGCAGACACCCTGTGTCAGCAGGTGCGGGCCACGCATCTCCGCGCAGCAGGGAAGGCACTGCCGCGCCTGATTCTGGAGCTGACGCACACCGTCTGCACGACGCCGACAACACCGGCGTGGCAGGCCCTCGCATCGGCGTACCGGACCGCGCACGACGTGGCCTTGAAGCTCGATCACCCGGACCTGGCGCGCGTCGCCCTGGACCGGATGGGCTGGGCCGCCGGCCGGGCGTCGGACCCGTGCCTGGAGGCCGTGCAGCGGTACAAGAGGGCGACGCTGTGGCGGTGTGCCACGTCCGCACCGCTGATCACGTCGGGGCAGGCCCTGCTCGCCGGGGCGACGAGCCGCGAGGCCCTTGCCGTGACCGGGCAACTTCACCTCGGGCTGGCCACGGTGGCCGCGAAGGACGAGGACCGGGCCGCCGTGGAAACGCATCTTGCCGCCGCCCGGGAGTTCGCGGATCGCGTCGGTGGAGAAGCGGGCGACGTGCACTGGCTGAGTTTCGGGCGGGCCAACGTCCGGCTGCACGAACTCGGTACGTCGATCGCGCTGGGCGACTTCGACGATGCCCTCGGCCGGGCCCGCGGGCTGAAGCTGCCGGCGTCGACGCTGACGTCGCGGCGGGCCCGGTATCTCGTGGACCGGGCGCTGGTGGAGATGGAGGCGGGCTCGGCGAAGACATCGCTGGCGTATCTGGCGGAGGCCAGGAAGGTGGCTCCGGAGCAGACGCGGCATCTGCCGAGCACCCGGACCACGATTCGGGGTCTGGTGCACATGTCGCGACGGGCCCCCGAAGGGCTGGGCGGGATGGCTCGCTGGATCGGGGTGTAGCACTCACAGATCTGTGAGTAATCCTCCTCTGCCGCGGCGTCAGGCTGGTGTCACCACCTCCTAATGAGGTTGTCAAGCGGCAGCAGGAGCGGAGAGTCCATGCTCGTAGCACCGTCCGTCACGGATCAAGGCCCAGAGGACGTTGACCCGTCGCCTCGCCAACGCGAGGACGGCCTGGGTGTGCCGTTTGCCTTCGCCGCGCTTGCGTTCGTAGAAGCGCCGCGACGCGTCGCAGTTGCGGATGCTGATGAGCGCGGAGGTGTAGAAGACGCGTTGCAGGCCGCGGTGGTAACGCCGGGGCCGGTGCAGGTTGCCGCTGACGTTGCCGGAATCGCGTGGGACCGGAGCGACCCCGGCCAGGCTGGCCAGACGGCCGGAGTCTGCGTAGCGGCTCATGTCGCCGCCCGTGGCGGCCAGGAACTCGGCACCCAGCAAGGGGCCGATGCCGGGCATGCTCTCGATCACTTCGGCCAGGTCGTGTTCGCGAAACCGGGCCGCAATGAGCTTGTCGATCTCGGCGATCTGCTCATTGAGGCTCATCACCTCCTTCGCCAGGGTGTGGATCACCTGCGAGGCGATCTTCTCCCCGGGGACGGCGGTGGCCTGGCGCTCGGCAGCCTCCAGAGCGGCTGCGGCAAGGGTTTCGGGGCTGCGGACCTTGCGATTGCGCAGCCAGGTCTCCAGCCGTTTGCGGCCGACGCGCCGCAGGGCAGCCGGGGTCTGGTAGCCGGTCAGCAGGATCAGCGGGCCGACGTTGCCCAGATCAAGGACGCGTTCCAATGCCGGGAAGATGGTGTTGAGTTGACCACGCAGACGGTTGATCCGGCGGGTGCGGTCGGCGTTCAGGTCGGCTCGCCGGTTGGTGAGTATCTTCAGCTCGATGGTGAGTTCGTCTTCCGACCGCAGGACAGCCAGGTCCCTGCGCATTCGGGCCTGGTCGGCGATAACGGTGGCGTCCTTGGCGTCGGTCTTGCCCATGCCCCGGTAGCCGGCGGACGCACGGTTGACCGCGAGGCCCGGAATGTAGACGAGCCGCTGGCCGTGGTTGAGCAGCACGCTGATCCGCAAAGCGGCCGTGCTGTCGGCGACATCGACGGCCCAGACCACGTCTTCGTCCAGAGCCAGGACGTCCCCGAGGAGAGAGAGAAGCTCCGGCTCGTCGTTCAGCACGCGCCGCGACAGCAGTCGCTCGCCTTCGGCGTTCAGGACCACGCAATGGTGGTGGCTCTTGCCGATGTCCGTTCCTGCCCAGATCCGGGCCACGGGTTCCTCCGGTCGCTCGATGTGCGCTTATGGTCCGGACGACCTCGCCAGCGTGGTCCTACTGAGCGATGCCCCGCAGGGCTCGCAGCTCCTAATCAGCGGCCGAGTCGTCGTGAGACGCCGGGCGGCCAGGTGGCGGTAACCATCGAGTGCAACCCGCTGAAAGCCATACCCGGCGTCTCTGGATCTCTGGACCTTACGACTGGCCCGTCCAACCCGCACAACAACGTAGGACCCGCTGACGACGGTAGGGAGCACCAGCATGGAGGCCACCCGCGGCGACCTGGATACGGTCGCCGAGCTCGTGAAACGGGCTCTCGTCCCGTACAACCGCAAGCCGGACGACATCGACATCGAGGTACTCGTCGAACGGCTCCTGGACTTCGGCATCTTGCTCCTCACCGAGGTCGTCGACCTCGACGGAGCAGCGGCCCCCCTCGCCGACTGGCACGCGCTCACGAGCGCAGGCTCGGGCGACGGGCCGTTGGCGCGGTGGAACTACGCCCGCGGCCTGGCCCGGACGATCCACCGGATGCTTGGGCTCCTGCCCGCGGCTGTTCAGTGAGCGGGGGCGTCGAGTACTGCGTGTACTGCGACCAGCGCGTTGCCGCAGTGCCCGCGAATCGGGCGGGCCCCGACTTCTCCGCCTCCGGGGTCCGCCTGCCGATGTACGCGCACCCCGGGTGTGGGCAGGGCCGCGGGTACCGCCCCGGCCCGCACGCCCGGCCCAAGACCCTGGCGGTCGGCCGGTGAGCGAGCTCGGCCGTCAGGCCCTGTACGCCGCCGTCGTGTTCGGCGCGCTTGCTGTGATCGTCGTCAGCACTGCCCGCTGAACCCCCGCCCGGACCGCGCCTTCCCGCACACGACCTGAGGAGTCCCATGTCCTTCACGCTTTCGGCGCCGACCACCCCTTGGGGCAGCAGCCGCCTCGCGCCCTACGGCAGCACGGTCGCACACCTATGGGATCGAGGGTTCGGCGGCTCTGCGATGGGAGCACTGGCTTTGCTGACCGAGTAGCCCGCCGCCCCCGGCTGATCGGACGCCCTGCGCCCGCGCCACCGCCTGCCACCACCCCGGTGCGGTGAGCGGAGGTCCCGCCCACCGCACCGGGCGTCCGGGCCGAGCGCTACGCGGACTCGTACGGCTCCTCGTACAGGCCGTCGATCAGTGCGCCGTACTTGTCGCGGACCACCCGGCGGCGGAGCTTGAGCGAGGGTGTGAGCTCCCCGGTCTCGGGGCCCCACTCCTCGGTCAGCAGCCGGTAGCGCTTGATCTGCTCGGTCCGGTTGAGCCGGGCGTTGGCCGCCTCCACCGCGCGGGCGATCTCCTCCCGGACGGCCGGGTGCGCGGCGAGTTCGGACGGGGAGGCGGCCTCGATGCCCCGGGCGGCGGCCCAGACCGGGGCCAGTTCGGGGTCCAGGACCAGCAGGGCGACGAGGTAGGACCGGCCGTCGCCGTGAACCAGGGCCTGGCCGATCAGGGGGTGCTCCTTGACGGTGTTCTCCACCAGCGCCGGCGAGACGTTCTTGCCGTTCGAGGTGATGATCAGTTCCTTCTTGCGGTCGGTCAGCCAGAGGAACCCGTCCTCGTCGAGCCGGCCCACGTCCCCGGTGGGGAACCAGCCCTCGGCGTCGGAGGCGCTCTCCACCGTGCCGTCCGGCCGCAGATAGCCGCCGAAGACGGTCGCACCGCGGGTGAGGATCTCCCCGTCCTCGGCGAGCCTCAGCTCCAGCCCCTCGATCGGGCGGCCCACCGAGCCGAGCCGGAAGCCGTCCGGGCTGTTGACCGTGCACACACCGGCCGTCTCGGTGAGCCCCCAGGCGTCCATGATCGTGACGCCCCAGCCGGCCCAGAACCGGACCACGTCGATCGGCATCGGCGCGGTCGCGCTGGCCGTCCAGACCAGCCGGTCCATGCCGGCCATCCGCAGCAGCGGATCCAGCACCTGTTCCTTCGCCCCGGCGTACGAGGCTTCGAGCGCGGCCGGCACCTCCTCTCCGCGCTCGCGGTGGCCGGCCCGGGCGCGGGCCAGGTCGTTCGCGGCCTCGATGGCCCCGCGCTGCGCCTCGGGGAGCTGCGCGAGGACCGCGCGGACCGAGGCGGCGAGCTTCTCCCACACCCGGGGCACGCCGAAGAACTGCACCGGGTGCAGTTCGCGGACCGCCCCCGCCACCGCGGTGGGGTCGGCGCACAGCCGCACGTGCGCGGCCCGCAGCAGGGGCAGGTAGATGCCGAGGACCCGCTCGGCGATGTGCGCGAAGGGCAGGTAGCAGAGGTGCTCGGCGTGCTCGGGCAGGTCGACGTGCCGGTCGAGGCGGATCGCCTGGAGCATGAGGTTGCGGTGGGTCAGCCGCACGCCCTTGGGGTCGCCGGTGGTGCCGGAGGTGTAGACGACGGTCAGCGGGTCCTCGGGGCGCGTCTCCTGCCAGGCCTTCTCGAAGGCGTCGGCGCGGTGGATCCGGGCCCCGCTCGCGTGCAGGGAGCCGTACGTGGAGTGCCCGCCCGCGTCGGCGGCCTCGGCCACGACGAGGCGTTCCAGGGGCACGGTCGGGTCGCCCAGCAGCGGCTCCCACCGCAGGAGTTCGCGGGCGCCCTCGACGACGGCGACCCTGGCCCGGCTGTGGCGGGCGATGTGGGCGATCTGCTCGGGCGCGGAGGTCCCGTACACGGTGACGGGCACGGCGCCGAGGTGGACGAGGGCGAGGTCGCTGAGCCAGTGCTCGGGACGGTTGCCCATCATCATCAGGACGTGCTCGCCGCGCTCGACGCCGAGGGCCGCGTAGCCGGAGGCGAGGACGGCCACCTTGCGGCGGACCTCGCTCCAGGTGAGGGTCGCCCAAGCGGCGGAGCCGGGGCCGGCGCGCCACGAGAGGGCGGGGAGTTCCCCGTACTCGGCGGCGTTGCGGGCCAGCAGGGCGGGGAGGGTGATCTCTTCGGGTCGTCCGGGCAGTCGCAGGTTCGTGGTCATGGGCAGCTCCTGGCCGTTTCACATCGTTGGTGCGACAGCAATACTGTTGAACCCAAGCTGTGGAGCAGAGAGCGAGGCGCAGACGATGGCCGACCAGGCAACCGAGCCGATGCTCACCGTCGACGAGCTGGCGGCCAGGGCGGGCGTCACCGTGCGCACCGTACGGTTCTACAGCACCCGCGGGCTTTTGCCCCCTCCCGTGATCGGTCCTCGTCGGGTGGGCCACTACGGGCCGGAGCACCTGTCCCGGCTGGCCCTGATCGAGGAGCTCCAGCACCAGGGCATGACCCTGTCCGCCATCGAGCGCTATCTGGACGCGCTGCCCGACGACCTGAGCGCGCACGACCTGGCGATCCACCGGGCGATGGTGGCCAGTTGGGCCCCGGACGCGGCCCAGGAGGTCTCGCGCGAGGAGCTGGAGAAGCGGGCCGGACGGAGCCTGTCGGACGCCGACGTCCGGCGGCTGACGGCGATGAACGTGCTCGCCGCATCGGGCGACGGGTTCCGGGTGGACGTGGGGCTGCTGCGGCTGGGGGTCGCGCTGCTCGACGTGCCGATCGCGCACGAGACGATCCTGGCGGCGCGCAGGGTGCTGATGGAGCACACCAGGTCGGCCGCGCACGAGCTGACGGCGCTGTTCCGGGACGAGGTGTGGGGTCCGTTCACGCAGGGCGAGAGCGATCCCGAGCGGGTGGAGTCGATGAAGGCGCTCTCGGCGCACATGCAGCCGATGGTGGTCCAGGCGCTGGTGACGGCCTTCCAGCGGTCCCTGCGCGAGGAATTGCGGGCCGCGTTCGTGTCCGGCGGGGAACCCGGCGGGCCGTAGCCGCGGACCGAGGCCCTGCTTTGGCGGGGCAGGCCCGTTCTCAGTACGCTGGAAGGGAGTCTTTGCGCCCGCCGGCCCCTGCTCTGTGCGGGTCGGCCCCAGCGGCCCCAGCGGATTCCGCCGCTCAAGGTGGCGGCCATCCAGGTGTCCCCGCCGACCGAGGTACAACCCGACTGGGTGATCGTCTACCGGTTCGACTCGGTGGCCCATCTGCAGGCCTGGATGAACGGCGCGACCAGGCAACGGCCCCTCGACGCCGACGAGCCGCCCTCGTGACCGTGGTGGTGACCCACCGCGTACACCCGGACAACGTCGACGACTTCCTCGCGTGGCAGCGCCACATGAGCCAGGAGGAGAGCAAGTTCGAGGGGTTTCGGCGAGCATCTCCCGCCGCTTCGCCGACGTCAGCGTGAACCGGCTGCTCAGGCGGTGGCTGTGGCCCGCACCGGACGAACCGCGCGCCAGGACCAACCTCGTCGGCGGCGCCGTCGTCGCCGCGCTGCTCCTGTTCTGGGTCGTCGTCTTCTACCTCGTGACGGAGGTGTTCTGGACGCTGCCCTGACGCGGGGGCGGCCCGTTCGCGGGCGCAGGTAGGTTCGTGCCATGGCAGTCATCCACCACACCACGCTGACCCCGACCAAGCTGGAACTCCTCGCCGACTGGCTCCCGTCGCGGCCCTGGTACCAGGGGGCCACGGGCGCCGCCGGTCTCGCCAAGGCGGGCGGGTTCCGGCTCGACGACCCCGAGGGCGTGGTCGGCATCGAGTTCATGGTCGTCACCGACGGTTCCGGGGACGAGCCCGTCGCCTACCTGGTCCCGCTCACCTACCGCGGGGCCCCGCTGGCGGGCGCCGAGGACGGACTGGTCGGCACCCTGATGCACGGGGCGCTGGGCAGGCGATGGGTCTACGACGGCGCCCACGACCTGGTCCTGGTCGAGCAGTTGCTGGCCCTGCTGGCGGGCCGCACCACGGCACAGGCCCAGAGCGAGAGCGACACCCCCGACCCGACGGTGGAGGTCCGTACCGAGGGGGCCGGGGTACCGGCGGGCCTGACCGGCCCCGGGACCGTGACGGACACCGCCGACGCGAGCCTCGTCACCGTGGGCCCGATGATGGAGGAGGGCCCCGTGTCGACCCTGACCGTGTGCCGGGTACTGCGCCCCGCTCCCGCCGGTGACGGCGCGGGGCGACGTGTACTGGCCGGCTGGTCCGCCCCGGACGGGGCCCGTCAGCACGGGCTGTTCGCCCACCTGGCCGTGTCCGAGGCCTGACCGGAGGGACGCCTCGGGCCCGCTCGCGGGCGGGCCCGAGGCTGTCACTGGATCAGTCGGCGTAGGTCTCGCCGCGCTCGGCCTTCGCGACCAGCGAGGCCGGCGGGATGAAGCGCTCGCCGTACGTGTCGGCGAGCTCGCGGGCACGGGCCACGAAGCCGGGCAGGCCGCCCTCGTAGCCGTTGATGTACTGGATCACGCCGCCGGTCCAGGCCGGGAAGCCGATGCCCATGATGGAGCCGATGTTGGCGTCGGCGATCGAGGTGAGCACGCCCTCGTCGAGGCAGCGGACGGTGTCCAGGGCCTCGGAGAAGAGCATCCGCTCCTTCATGTCCTCGAAGGGGATCTCCGCGTCCGGCTTGGCGAAGTGCTCGCGCAGGCCCGGCCAGATGCGGGCGCGCTTGCCGGCCTCGTCGTACTCGTAGAAGCCGGCCCCGCCGCTGCGGCCGGGGCGGCCGAACTCGTCGACCATCCGGTCGATGACGGTGTCGGCGGGGTGCTCGGCCCAGGCCCGGCCCTCGGCCTCGAAGGCCTTGCGGCTCTCGTTGCGGATCTTGCGCGGCAGGGTCAGGGTGAGCTCGTCCATCAGGGAGAGCACCTTGGCCGGGTAGCCGGCCTGCGCGGCGGCCTGCTCGATCGAGGCGGGCTCGATGCCCTCGCCGACCATGGCCACGCCCTCGTTGATGAACTGGCCGATGACGCGCGAGGTGAAGAAGCCGCGCGAGTCGTTGACCACGATGGGGGTCTTGTTGATCTGCCGGACCAGGTCGAAGGCGCGGGCGATGGCCTCGTCCCCGGTCTGCTCCCCCTTGATGATCTCGACCAGCGGCATCTTGTCGACCGGCGAGAAGAAGTGCAGCCCGATGAAGTCGGCGGGCCGCTTCACGCCTTCCGCGAGGCCGGAGATCGGCAGGGTGGAGGTGTTGGAGCACAGCAATGCGTCGGGCGCGATGACGTCCTGGATCTCCTGGAACACCTTGTGCTTGAGGGCGGTGTCCTCGAAGACGGCCTCGATGACGGCGTCGCAGCCCGCCAGGTCGGCGGCGTCCGCGGTCGGGGTGATCCGGGCGAGCAGTTCGGCGCGCTGGGCCTCGGTGCTCCGGCCGCGGGAGACGGCCTTGTCGAGGAGCTTCTCGGAGTACGCCTTGCCCTTGGCGGCGGCCTCGGCGCTGACGTCCTTCAGCACCACCTCGATGCCCGCGCGGGCACAGGAGTACGCGATGCCCGCGCCCATCATGCCGGCACCGAGGACGGCGACCTTGCGGACCCCCCGCGCCTCGATCCCCTGCGGGCGGCTGCGGCCCGCGTTGACGGCCTGGAGGTCGAAGAAGAAGGCCTGGATCATGTTCTTGGCGGTCTGCCCGGTGACCAGCTCGGTGAAGTAGCGGGCCTCGATGGTCAGAGCGGTCTCGAAGTCCACCTGGGAGCCCTCGACGGCGCAGGCCAGGATGTTGCGCGGGGCCGGGTACGGGGCCCCGTTCAGCTGCTTCTTCAGGTTGGCCGGGAAGGCCGGGAGGTTGGCGGCGAACCGCGGGTTGGACGGCGTGCCGCCGGGGATCCGGTAGCCGGGTACGTCCCAGGGCTGCTTCGACTCCGGGTTCGCGTCGATGAAGGCGCGGGCCTTGGCGAGCATCTCCTCGGGGGTGGCGGCCAGTTCGTGGACCAGGCCGTTGTCCAGGGCGCGCTTCGGGTTGTACTGGGTGCCCTGGAGCAGCACCTTGAGCAGCGCGTCGGCGATGCCCATCAGGCGCACGGTACGGGTGACGCCGCCGCCGGCCGGGAGGAGGCCGAGGGTGACCTCGGGCAGGCCGATCTTGGAGCCGGGGGCGTCGAGGGCGACGCGGTGGTGGGAGGCGAGGCAGATCTCGTAACCGCCGCCCAGGGCCGCGCCGTTGATCGCGGCGACCACGGGCTTGCCGAGGGTCTCGATGCGGCGCAGCGAGCGCTTGATGGCGGTGCCGGTGTCGAAGGCGAGCTGCGCGTGCTCGGGGCGCAGCCGGATCATGTCCTTGAGGTCGCCGCCCGCGAAGAAGGTCTTCTTGGCGGAGGTGTAGATGATGCCGCGGATGGAGTCCTTCTCTGCCTCGGCGCGGTCGGCGATCGCCGCGATCGAGTCCTTGAAGGCCTGGTTCATCGTGTTGGCGGACTGGCCCGGGTCGTCGAGGATCAGGGTGACGACGCCGGTCTCGTCCTGTTCCCAGCGGATCGTGGTGGACTCGCTCATGGTCACTGCTTTCGTTTCGGAAGGTCCGGGGGGCGGGGATTCAGGACGGTTCAGAGTCGCTCGACGATCGTGGCGACGCCCATGCCGCCGCCGACGCAGAGGGTGACGAGGCCGTAGCGCTTGTCCTGGCGCTCCAGCTCGTCGACGATCGTGCCGAGGATCATCGCGCCGGTGGCGCCGAGCGGGTGGCCGAGCGCGATGGCGCCGCCGTTGACGTTGACCTTGTCGAGGGAGAGGCCCATGTCCTTGACGAAGCGCAGCACGACACCGGCGAACGCCTCGTTGATCTCGACCAGGTCGATGTCGTCGATGGTCAGACCGGCCTTGGCGAGGGCCTTGCGGGTGGCGGGGGCCGGGCCCGTGAGCATGATGGTGGGCTCGGAGCCGGACACGGCGGCCGAGACGATCCGGGCGCGGGGGGTCAGACCGCCCCGCTCGCCCGCCTCGCGGGAGCCGATGGCGACGAGCGAGGCGCCGTCGACGATGCCGGAGGAGTTGCCCGCGTGGTGGACGTGGTCGATCTTCTCCACCCAGTGGTACTTCTGCAGCGCGACGGCGTCGAAGCCGCCCAGCTCGCCGATGTCGGCGAAGGAGGGCTTCAGCTTGGCGAGGGTGTCGGCGGTGGTGCCGGGGCGGACGAACTCGTCGTGGTCGAGGACGACCAGGCCGTTGCGGTCGGTGACCGGGACGACCGACTTGGCGAAGCGGCCGTCCTTGATGGCGGCGGCGGCGCGCTCCTGCGAGAGGGCCGCGTACTCGTCCACGTCACGCCGGGAGAATCCCTCGATCGTGGCGATGAGGTCGGCGCCGATGCCCTGCGGGACGAAGTTGACGTCCCAGTTCGTCATCGGGTCGTTGAACCAGGCGCCGCCGTCCGAGGCCATCGGGACGCGGGACATGGACTCCACGCCGCCCGCCAGGACCAGGTCCTCCCAGCCGGAGCGGACCTTGGCGGCGGCCAGGTTGACGGCTTCCAGGCCGGAGGCACAGAAGCGGTTCTCCTGGACGCCGGCCACGGTGTCCGGGAGTCCGGCGGCGATGGCCGCGATCCGGGCGATGTCGGAGCCCTGGTCGCCGACCGGGCCGACGACGCCGAGCACGATGTCGTCGATGGTGGCGGGGTCCAGGCCGGGGTTGCGCTCGCGCAGGGCGTGGATGAGCCCGACGACGAGATCGATCGGCTTGGTGCCGTGCAGGGCGCCATTGGCCTTGCCGCGGCCGCGCGGGGTGCGGATCGCGTCGTATACGTAAGCTTCGGTGCTCACTGGTCAAGCCTTTCGGGAGGTCTGGGTCTTAGGCGAGGAGGGAGCGGCCGATGATCTCTTTCATGATCTCGGTCGTGCCGCCGTAGATGGTCTGGATCCGGCCGTCGGTGAAGGCCCGCGCGACCCGGTATTCGGTCATGTATCCGTATCCGCCGTGGAGTTGCAGGCAGCGGTCGGCGACGCGCTTCTGCAGTTCGGTGGCCCACCACTTGGCCATCGAGGCGTGCACGTGGTCCAGTTCGCCGGTCGAGTGGTCGGTGATGCACCGGTCGAGGAAGGCCCGGGTGACGGCGACCTCGGTGGCCATCTCCGCGATCTCGAAGCGGATGTGCTGGAGCTTGGACAGAGGGCGGCCGAAGGCCTCGCGCTCCTTCACGTACTGGGTGGTGATCTCCAGCAGGTACTCGGCGGCCGCGATGCCGGCCATCGCGATGCCCATCCGCTCCTGCGCGAGATTGGTCATCAGGTGGACGAAGGCGCCGTTCAGCTCGCCGAGGAGGTTCTCCTTCGGGACGCGTACGTCGTGGAAGAACAGTTCGGCGGTGTCCTGGGACTTCTGGCCGATCTTGTCGAGGTTGCGGCCGCGCTCGAAGCCCTCCGCGCCGCGCTCGACGACCAGCAGCGACAGTCCGTGCGCCCCGCCCTCGGGGGTGGTCTTGGCGACCACGATCACCAGGTCGGCGAGGATGCCGTTGGAGATGAAGGTCTTGGAGCCGTTCAGCACCCAGTGGTCGCCGCGGTCCTCGGCGCTGGTCCGGATGCCCTGGAGGTCGGAGCCCGCCCCCGGCTCGGTCATCGCGATGGCGGTGATGGTCTCCCCGGAGCAGAATCCGGGCAGCCAGCGGCGCTTCTGCTCCTCGGTGGCGAGCGAGGTCAGGTACGGCCCGATGATGTCGTTGTGCAGGCCGATCGCCAGTCCCGGGGCGCCCGCGCGGGTGAACTCCTCGGCGATCACGGCGGCGTAGCGGAAGTCGGTGTTCCCGCTGCCGCCGTACTCTTCGGGGACGGCGAGGCCGAGCAGGCCCTGGCGGCCCGCGGCCCGCCAGGCCTCGCGGCTGACGATGCCGTCCTTCTCCCACTGCTCGTAGTGCGGCAGCACCTCCTTGGTGAGGAAGGTGCGCACCGTCTCGCGGAACGCCTCGTGGTCGGCGTCGAAGATCTGGCGTTTCATCGGTCGGCTCCCTAAAGCCAGTTCTTGACGGTTTCGATCAGCCGGGCCGGCTCGGGGCCGACGGGCGTGACGTTGAGCATGGTGACGCCCGCCTCCCGGAAGGCCTCGACGCGCTCGCGCACGTAGCCTTCGGGCCCGCACAGGGTCATCAGTTCGCAGAACTCGTCCGGTACGGCGGCGGCCGCGTCGCGCTTGCGGCCGGAGAGGTACAGCTCCTGGATCTTCCGGGCTTCCTCCTCGTAGCCGTAGGCCACGGCGAGGTCGTTGTAGAAGTTCTTGCCGACCGCGCCCATGCCGCCGACGTACAGGGCGATCTGCGGGCGCGCCAGGTCCCTTGCGGCGGCCGCGTCCTCGCCGATGGCGAGCAGGCCCCCGGCGACGGTCTGCAGCGGGCCGAGCTCCGGGGCCCGCTTCGCCGCGCCCTCGGCGAGGGGTCCGCCCCACACCGTCGCGGCCTTCTCGGGGATGAAGAGGGTGGGCAGCCAGCCGTCGGCGATCTCGGCGGTCAGCCGCACGTTGGCCGGGCCGAGCGAGGCGATGTAGACGGGGATCGCGTCGCGCACCGGCCGGGTGAGGATCTTCAGGGGCTTGCCGAGCCCGCTGCCCCGCTCCGGGGGCAGCGGCATGTCGGTGATGCCGTGGTGGTCGATCGTCTCGCGCCGCCAGATGCGGCGGCACAGCCCGACCGTCTCGCGGGTGCGGCCGAGCGGCTTGTCGTACGGCTTCCCGTGCCAGCCCTCGACGACCTGCGGGCCGGAGGCGCCGAGTCCGAGCAGGGCCCGGCCGCCCGAGAGCGCGTCCAGTCCGGCGGCCGTCTGGGCGATCAGGCCTGGCGTGCGCGAGTAGACGTTGAGGATCGCCGAGCCGATCTTCAGCCGCTCGGTGCGGGCGGCGAGGTAGCCCATGATCGTCGGGGAGTCGAAGCCCCAGGCCTCGGCCACCCACACGGCGTCGAGGCCGGCCGACTCCAGGGCCGCGGCCTCGTCGGCGGCCCGGCGCGGATCCCCGGCGTAGTCGAGCAGCATCGACAGTTCCATCAGTCCGCCTCCTTGGCGACGAGGGCGGGCACGTCCCAGTCGCGGGCCACGCTCACGGTGTCCGCCCCCGGCAGGGCGGGGTCCGCGGTGACGGCCGTGGGGGTCGCCGAGAACCGGGGCGCGGGGGCGGGCTGGACGATCCCGCCGAATTCCGTGAAGGTCCCGCGGGCGGCCAGGTGCGGGTGGTGCGGGGCCTCGCGCAGCGAGAGCACGGGCGCCACGCAGGCGTCGGTGCCCTCGAAGACCGCCGTCCACTCCTCGCGCGTACGGGTCCTGAAGCGTGCGGCGACCACCTCGCGCAGCTCGCCCCAGCGGGCGATGTCCTTGCGGTCCGGGGCCCGGTCCGCGATGTCGAGGAGCTCCACGAAGGTGTCGTAGAACTGCTGCTCCAGCGCGCCGACCGCCATGTACCCGCCGTCGGAGGTCTCGTAGGTGCCGTAGAAGGGGCAGCCGCCGTCGAGCAGGTTGGCCCCGCGGCGGTCCTGCCAGCCTCCGGCCGCCATCATCCCGTGGATCATGGCGGTGAGGTGGGCGGTGCCGTCGACGATGGCCGCGTCGACGACCTGGCCGGTGCCGGTGGTCCGGGCGTGCTGGAGGGCGGCGAGGACCCCGATCACGAGGTAGAGCGAGCCGCCCGCGTAGTCCCCGACCAGGTTGGCGGGGACGGCCGGGGGCTCTCCCGGGTTGCCGATCATGCCGAGGGCGCCGGTGACGGCGATGTACGCGATGTCGTGCCCCGCGGTCTGCGCGAGCGGGCCCTTCTGGCCCCAGCCGGTCATCCGCCCGTAGACGAGCTGCGGATTGCGGGCGTGGCACTCGGCCGGGCCGACGCCGAGCCGCTCGGCGACCCCGGGGCGGAACCCCTCGACGAGGACGTCGGCCCGCTCGACCAGGTCCAGGACGCGGGCGGGCCCGTCGGCGGACTTGAGGTCGACCAGGACGGAGCGCTTGCCGCGGTTGGTGAGGTCGTGGGCCGGGTCGACGGCGAGCCCGCCGCCTCCGGGCCGGTCCACCCGGACGACGTCCGCGCCGAGGTCGGCGAGGAGCATGGCGGCGAACGGTCCGGGGCCGATGCCCGCCAGCTCGACGACGCGCAGTCCGGCGAGCGGGCCCCGCCCGCTCGCGTGCCCGCGGCCGTTCCCGCTGCCGTTCCCTGTCACTGCCATCGAGCCCCCAGCGTCTCCGGTGCGGATCGTTTCCGTGGTGTGCGACTGTGTGACACAACTGATGTAACACCAGTGATGCTAGGAACGTGTTCCACCGAGCACAAGCCCCCGGGCGGCGTTGGGCCGGTATCGCTCGGCGTCCGAGTGGCGCGATCAGGAAAAGCAAAGGTCAGGATGTGGGGTCACCCCCCTGATCAATCGCCGCGCGGCTGTGTACTCTGAGCACGCTTTCGAACTTGTTCAAGCGTTCAACCAGAAATAATGGGGGGCCGGTGCGCAGTCGCCGACTTGTAATTTCCGCCGCCGCCATCGCGGCAGGCGTTGGTCTCATACCGGGCGTGGCACAGGCCGACCCGGCCCAGCCCGACGCCCACGGTGCGACCGTTCCCGACCTGGACCTGGGCAGCGCCAAGGGTTCCAGGTCGAAGGGCCACACCTTCACCAGCCCCGCCGAGCGCTCGGTCCGCAAGGCCCTGCCCGCCGGCAAGACCGGTGCGGCCGCCGCTCCGCAGTCGCTGTCCGTCGCCGCCAACCCCGACCTCGCGGTCGCCGTGTACGCCTACGGCACCACGGCGCACGGGGTCGAGCTGGACACCGTCATCACGAGCGCCCCCGGCACGCTCGAGGTCGTCATCGACTGGGGCGACGGGAAGTCGGACACGCTCAGCGCTTCCGGCGAGACCACGCTGACCACGCCGCACACCTACGCCGAGGTCGGCTCCTACACGGTCAAGGCCACCGTCAAGGACGCCGCGAACGCCGTCTCGGCCGTGAACCAGGTCGTGTTCGTCACCCAGGGCTCGGACTTCACCCCGTACGCCCCCACCCGCCTGCTGGACACCCGCGACGGGACCGGCGCGGTCAAGGGCAAGGTCGCCCCGTACAGCTCGACCCGCGTGAAGGTCGGCGGCAACGGCACGATCCCCGCCGGGGTCACCGCGGTGGTCCTCAACATCACCGTCACCAACACCACGGCCGCCGGGCACATCACGGCCTTCGCCGAGGGCACCACCCGTCCGACCACGTCGAACGTCAACTTCAAGGCCGGCCAGACCGTCCCGAACCTGGTCATCGTGCCGGTCGGCAAGAACGGCTACGTCGAGCTCGCCAACCGCGGCTCGCAGTCGGTCGACCTGATCGCGGACGTCACGGGCTACTTCAGCTCCACCGCGTCCAGCGGCTACACCCCGATCACCCCGTCCCGCTTCGTCGACACCCGCGAGGGCCTCGGCACGGTCAAGGGCCAGCTCGGTGGGCGCAAGACGTTCTCCACCCAGATCGGCGGCCTGCGCGACGTGCCCCAGGGCATCACCGCCGTGGCGCTCAACGTGACGGTCACCAACCCGAAGGAAGCCGGCCACCTGTCGGTCTTCCCGAGCGGCGGCGCCACCCCGACCGCGTCGAACCTCAACTTCACCCCCGGTCAGACGGTCGCCAACTCGGTGATCGTGCCCGTCGGCGCGGACGGCAAGATCAGCGTCTTCAACGGCGCCTGGGCGGGCACCGACGTCGTCGTCGACGTCGTGGGCTTCTACAGCAAGGACAGCACGAGCGCCTTCGTGCCGCTCGAGCCGGAGCGCCTGCTCGACACCCGCGACTCGGAGATGTGGGCCTGGGGCCCGCTGGGCGCCCGTAGCTACGTCTTCATGCCGCTCTCGTTCGGGGAGCCGAGCATCACGGGCTTCGTGATGAACTCCACGGTCACGAACACGAACGGCGACGGGTTCCTCACGGTCACCCCGGACCCGAACTCGATCGACGACTACGACAACGGCACGGAGTTCTGGCCGACGCCGCCCAACTCCTCGAACCTGAACTGGACGAAGGGCGACACCGTCCCGAACCTGGTCCAGGCGAGCACCGGGACCAACGGCATCATCGACTTCTGGAACCAGGGCTGGGAGGACACCGACCTCATCGTCGACCTCTTCGGCCTGTACCAGCAGGGCTGATCCGCCGACAGGCGGTTCTCGCAGCGCCCCGGGCGCGGCCGCAAGGCCGTTCCCGGGGCGCTGTTCTCGTCGCAGGCGGTTCTTGCCGCAGGCGACGCCCGCCACGAGCGGTTCTCGTCACACCTGCTCGCACGGGCGGTCGAGCGTCACGCTAGCCTCGGCCACCGGCACCACCGCCGCCACCTGGGAGGAGCGCTCATGAACGCACGGGTCCCGCAGGACCGACCGGAACGGGCCTACGACGTCGTGCTCTTCGGCGCCACGGGGTTCGTCGGGGCGCTCACCGCCGAGTACCTGGCCGCGCACGCGCCCGCCGGCTGCCGGTGGGCCCTCGCCGGCCGGGACCTCGCGAAGCTGGAGCGGCTGCGCGAGCGGCTGGCCGCGATCGATCCCGCGTGCGCGGGGCTGCCGCTGCTGCGGGCGGACGCGGCCAACGCCGGGGCCCTGCGCGAGCTCGCCGCCTCCACGCGGGTGCTGGCCACGACCGTGGGGCCGTACGTCTGGTACGGGGCGGAACTCGTGGCCGCCTGCGCCGAGGCGGGCACGGACTACGTGGACCTCACCGGCGAGCCGGAGTTCGTGGACCGGATGTACGTGGAGCACGACGCGCGGGCCCGGGAGACCGGTGCGCGGCTTGTCCACGCCTGCGGCTTCGACTCGATCCCCGCCGACCTCGGGGCCTACTTCACGGTCCGGCAGCTGCCGGAAGGCGTGCCGCTGACGGTCGACGGGTTCGTACGGTCCAACGCCCTCTTCTCCGGCGGGACCCTGGCCTCCGCGCTGACCGCGCTGTCCCGCGGCCCCCAGACCATGGCGGCCGCCCGGCAGCGCCGGCTGCACGAACCCCGGCTGCTGGGGCGGCGGGCCCGCGGGCCGGTGGGCGCGCCGCGGTTCAGCCGGGAGACCGGCACCTGGGCGATGCCCCTGCCCACCCTGGACCCGCGGATCGTGGCCCGTTCGGCGGCCGCCCTGGAGCGGTACGGCCCGGACTTCCGCTACCGGCACTACGCCTCCGTCAAGCACCTCCCGGTCGCGGTCGGCGGTACGGCGGCGCTGGGCGCGACGGTGGCCCTGGCCCAGGTGCCGCCGGCCCGGCAGTGGCTGATGAACCGCTGGGAGCCGGGCGCGGGGCCGGACGCGGAGCGCCGAGCGCGCAGCTGGTTCAGCCTGCGGTTCGTGGGCGAGGGCGGCGGCCGGCGGGTGCTCACCGAGGTGTCGGGCGGCGACCCGGGCTACACGGAGACGGCGAAGATGCTGGCGGAGTCGGCGCTGTGCCTGGCCTACGACGCCCTGCCCGAGGCCGCCGGACAGCTGACGACGGCCGTGGCGATGGGCGACGCCCTCATCGCCCGCCTGCAGAAGGCGGGGATCGCCTTCCGGGTGGCCGACGCCCGCTGACGTGTGCGGTGGACCGGGCAGCCTTCTAGGCGGTGGCCTCGCGCAGGGCGCGCCGGCACAGGGAGTCGGCGTGCCGGGTGGTCTCGGGGATCCGGAAGCGGGGGCTCAGGGCCAGGACGTGCGCGCAGGCGTTGTCCAGCGAGACCCGGTGCCCTACGGAGACGTAGACCGGCTTGATCCCGTCCTGCGTCCGCAGCGCCCGCCCGACCTCGGCCCCGTCGGCCGCGAGCAGCGCGGCGGCGTCGCCCCGCCGGGCGCCCGGTTCCTCGTAGGTGAAGGTGAACGGATTCTTCGCGACGCCGATCGCCGGGAGCCCGGTGACCACGCCGAGGTGGCAGGCGAGGCCGAAGCCGCGCGGGTGGGCGAGGCCGTAGCCGTCGCAGACCACGAGGCCGGGCCCGGTGGTCAGGGCGTCGAGGGCGGCCAGTACGGTCGGCAGCTCGCGGAAGGCGAGCAGCCCGGGTACGTACGGGAAGCTGACGTGCCCGACTGCGGTGGCCTCCTCGACGACCTCCAGGGTGGCGGCGTCGAGCACCACGGCCGCGGCGGCGACCAGGTCGCGCTCGTCGTCGTAGGCCACGTCCACTCCCGCGACCAGCCCGCGGCCGGGTGGGGGGCCGGGCTCGGTGAGCACGACCTGATGGCGTAGTTCGTCCTGTATCGCCCGGGCCTCGGCCTCGTCGGCGGGGGTCTTCACACTCGTCATGATGGAGCGAGAGTAGCCTGGCGATCATGTTCGTCATGGAGCTCACCTACACCGCACCCGTCGAGGCCGTCGAAGAGGAGATGGACGCCCACGTCGCCTGGCTGGACGGCTACTACGCGGCGGGTGTCTTCCTCGCGTCGGGGCGCAAGGTCCCGCGCGACGGTGGCGTGATCCTGGCCGGCGGGGTGTCCCGGGCCGAGATCGAGAAGATCGCGGCCGAGGACCCCTTCACGGTGGCGGGCGTCTGCGCCTACCGCATCACCGAGTTCATCGCCACGAAGACCTCGTCGGACCTCGCGACGGTGCGGGAGAACCCGGTGGCGTAGCCGGCGCGACGGCGCAGCCGGTGGAGGGCGCGAACGGTCAGCGCCGCTCCAGCCGCGCCACCCGCCCCTTCTCCCCCGCCGCCCAGCATCCCGTGTCCGCCGCACAGTCGACCGTGTCGAAGGACCCCGGCTCCAGCGGCCGCCAGCTACGGCCGCCGTTTGTGGTCACGTCCGTGCCCGTCGGCCCCACCGCGAGGGCCGTCCCCCGGCTGTACGGGAACCAGGCCGCGCCCGAGCGGTAGGCGGGCGGCGGAGCCGCCGCCTGGCTCCAGGTGCGTCCCCCGTCGGAGGAGACGGCCGCGGCCTGCGGGGAGGCCTGCCCGGTGCGGTAGTCGCCGCCGACCGCGAGTCCCCTCGTACGGTCGCGGAAGGCGAGGGCGAAGACCCCGCGCGCCGGATCGCCGGCCGGGACGGTGGATTCGGCGACCCGCCAGGTCAGACCGCGGTCCGCGGAGTGCAGGACCCGCGCGCTCGCCCCGCCGCCCGTGGCCAGCCAGACGTCCCGCGGGCCCGCGCTGACCAGGCACTGGCCGCTCGCGGCGAAGCCCGCCTCGCCGGGCAGCGCCTCGGGCATGCCCTCGGCCGGCAGGACCCGCCAGTTCCGCCCGCCGTCGTCCGTGGACAGGATGCGGAACCTGCCGTCCACCGGATCGCTCATCGCCAGTCCGTGCCGGGCGTCGAAGAAGGTCAGGCAGTCGTAGAAGGCGCGCGGGTCGGGGTTGCGGAAGGTCTCGGTCCAGGTGGCGCCGCCGTCCTCGGTGCGCAGCACCCTGGAGGCCTCGCCCTCCCCGATGGACAGGGCCACCGCGCGCCGCGCGTCGAAGGCCTCGATGTCGCGCAGCTCCAGCCCCTCCGCGACCGCTCCGGGCGGCGAGACGTCCTGCCAGCTGCGCCCGCCGTCCAGGGTGCGCAGCACGGTCCCCTGGGAACCGGCCACCCAGGCCGTGCTCCGGCTGACCGCCGCGAGCCCCCGGAAGCGTGCGGTCTTCCCGGTCTCCTTCAGCGCCCAGCCGGCGCCCCGTAACTCCTGCGCCGGCGGGGCCCCGGCGGACGGTTCCCGGGCCGGGTCCGCCCCGGCGTGGGCGGGGGCGGGGGCGGCCGACGCCCCCACCACCAGGGCTGCCGCGCACAGGCCCACTCCAACTCTCATAAGTCTCATGGCGCCGGAAGCTAACGCACCCCGGATTCGCCGTCCAGAGCGCCTCCCCGGCCCCGCGCGGCCACCGCGGACGGGAGGGTGCTCAGCGGGGACGCGGGAGGTGCCTTGCGCCTGTGGAGTGAGCGGTAACCAGCCCTTCTGCGGCCCCTGCGGGCCCTGCGGGAACCACTGGTCCTCCTTCGGGCATCTCCGCTCCCCCGGTCACTCTGTGCGATCACACAGATGGGTTCCAGCCAATCGGTGACACAGCTCACGCAACGGCCCATGCACGGATTTGCCGATTCCGGCGTCTATCGGGTTGCCGGGCTCCACCCCACGGCCCGGCAGCAGATCCGCCGCAAGGGAGTGAGCCTTGATCACTGTCATCGAGCAGGCCGCACAGGCCCGTCTGGTCGCCACCGCGCCGAAGGTCGAGACCGTGCCCGTCACCCTCTGCTACGACCGTGCGGATCCTTTCGCCGTGCGGATGGCCTTCCCCGCCCCGGCGACGCTGGAGGGGGTCGAGGTCTCGTGGACCTTCTCCCGCGAGCTGCTGGAGTCCGGGCTGGACCGTCCGTCGGGCCGTGGCGACGTCCGCGTGCGCCCGTACGACGGCGACCGGACGACCATCGAGTTCCATGCGGCGGAGGGCGTCGCGATCGTGCTGATGCTGACGGCCGAGCTGCACCGCTTCCTGGAGCGGGCGGCGGCCGTGGTGGCGCCGGGCCTGGAGCACCTCTACCTCGACATGGACCACAGCCTGGCCGAGCTGATGCGCGACACCTGCTGACCCGCCGACGGCTATTTCGATTGCGGGCGGCTCCGGCCGCCCGTAGCTTCGTTGACGACCCATTGCCGTCGAAACGGAGCAGGACATTGCTCGTCTGAGGTTCGAGACACCGACCACCGACCACCGTGACCCCCGTCGTCACCGGCTGAGCGTCGGCTGTCTCCCCGCGTTGCACGCACCACTCACGCAACCTGGAGGCCTCCATGAGCCACGCCCCTGCTTTCATCACCTGCTCCGCCCTGTCCTTCGACTGGCCCGACGGCACTCCCGTCTTCGACGGGTTCCAACTCGCCGTCGGCCCCGGCCGCACCGGCCTGATCGGACTCAACGGCTGCGGGAAGTCCACCCTGCTGAAGCTGATCGCCGGTGAACTGACCCCGACCGGGGGCCAGTCGGCCGTCACCGGCTCGGTCGGCCACCTCCCCCAGACGGTCACCCTCGACACCGCGCTGCGCGTGGACGAGGCGCTCGGCATCCACACCGCCCGCGCCGCCCTCCACGCCATCGAGGCGGGCGAGGCCACCGAGGCGAACTTCACCGCCGTCGGCGACGACTGGGACGTGGAGGAGCGGGCCCTGGCCACGCTCGACCAGCTCGGTCTCGCCGGAATCGGCCTGGACCGCACCGTCGGCGAGCTCTCGGGCGGCGAGTCCGTGCTGCTGCGGCTGGCCGCGCTGCTGCTCGCGCGTCCCGACGTCCTGCTGCTGGACGAGCCCACCAACAACCTGGACCTGCGCGCCCGGGGCCGCCTGTACGCGGCCGTCGAGTCCTGGTCCGGGGTGATGCTCGTGGTCAGCCACGACCGGGAGCTGCTGGAGCGGGTCGATCAGATCGCCGATCTGCGCGACGGCGAAGTCCGCTGGTACGGAGGGAACTTCAGCGACTACGAGGAGATGCTCGCCGCCGAACAGGAGGCTGCCGGGCGGATGGTCCGGGTCGCGGAGGCCGACGTACAGCGGCAGAAGCGCGAACTGGCCGACGCGCAGGTCAAACTGGCGCGGCGCAAGCGGTACGGCCAGAAGATGTTCGAGAACAAGCGCGAGCCGAAGATCGTGATGGGTGCGCGCAAGCGGGCGGCGCAGGAGTCGGCCGGCAAGCACCGGATCATGCACACCGAGAAGCTGGCGCAGGCGAAGGAGCGGCTGGACCAGGCGGTGGAGGCGGTGCGCGACGACGACGAGATCCGGATCGATCTGCCCGCCACCCGGGTCCCGCCGGGGCGCCGGGTGCTGACCCTGAGCGGTCTGCGCCTGGCCCACGGGGCCTCCGTACCGGGCGAGTGGGAGCTTCGGGGTCCGGAGCGGATCGCCCTGGTGGGCCGCAACGGCTCGGGGAAGACCACGCTGCTGCGCACGGTCGCGGGGCAGCTCGCACCGGAGTCCGGGGCGGCGGTGGCGCATGTGACCACGCGGTTCCTGCCGCAGCGGCTGGACGTGCTCGACGAGAGCCGGTCGGTCGTGGAGAACGTGGCACGGTTCGCCCCGCAGGCCACGAACAACCTGATCCGGGCGCGGCTCGCGCACTTCCTGTTCCGGGGCGCCCGGGCGGACCGGCCGGCCGGCACCCTGTCGGGCGGCGAGCGGTTCCGGGCGGCGCTGGCGGCCCTGCTGCTGGCGGAGCCCGCCCCGCAGCTGCTCATGCTCGACGAGCCCACGAACAACCTGGACCTGTCGAGCGTGCGGCAGCTGACGGAGGCGCTGGAGTCCTACGAGGGCGCCCTGGTGGTGGCGAGCCACGACGTGCCGTTCCTGGAGTCGATCGGCGTCACGCGGTGGCTGCTGCTGGACGGCGAGCTGCGGCCGACCACGGCCGAGGAGGTCCGGGAAACACTGTGGCACGAGTGAGCGAGCCCGCTCGCGCCGCCGCCCACGGACCCCCGACGCCGTGGGCGGCGGCGAAGCGGAACCCGTTCCGGCCGTCAAAAGTAAAGCTTTCAATCCACCTGACGGCGTGATTTTGCCCCTTCAAACACCTCTCACACCCACCGTAAACTGCACAGATAACTGGATGTAACTGGACATACACCCGCCCGGGGCTTGGCTGGCCTTGATGTCGCGCTTAACCTACGACTCCGTAAGCTACGGAACCGTAGGTAATTCGCTTTGCACCCAGGAGTACCCGTGACGATCACCTCTCCCCACCTCGGCAGCTCGGAGGCGTGGACCGACGCCAAGCTGCTGTTCGCGCTGGAAGAGGTGGTCGAGAAGGAGCTCAACCGCCATCTGAAGGTCACCAAGGACTGGATGCCCCACGAGTACGTCCCGTGGAGCGACGGCCGGAACTTCCCGGGCTTCTTCGAAGACGGCGAGGCCTGGGACCCGGAGCAGTCCAAGGTCACCGACATCGGCAAGATCGCACTCGTCGTGAACCTGCTGACCGAGGACAACCTCCCCAGCTACCACCACGAGATCGCCACCCTCTTCGGGCGCAACGGCGCCTGGGGCACCTGGGTGCACCGCTGGACGGCCGAGGAGGGCCGCCACGGCATCGTGATGCGCGACTACCTGCTGGCCTCGCGCGCCGTGGACCCGGACAAGCTGGAAGCGTTCCGCATGCAGCACATGTCGGAGGGTTTCGAGTCCGACAACCGCCACTCCATGCTGCACTCGGTGGCGTACGTGGCCTTCCAGGAGCTCGCCACCCGCATCTCGCACCGCAACACCGGCCACCAGTCCGGTGACCCGGTCTGCGACCGGATGCTGGCGCGCATCGCGCAGGACGAGAACCTGCACATGGTCTTCTACCGCAACCTGCTGGGCGCGGCCTTCGAGCTCGCCCCGGACCTGACCATGCAGGCCGTCCGGGACGTCGTGGTCAACTTCCGGATGCCCGGACACGGCATGCCCGGCTTCGAGCGGATGGCCGCCCAGATGGCGATCGGCGGGGTCTACAACCTGCGGATCCACCACGACGACGTACTGAGCCCCGTGATCCGCTTCCTGAAGATCATGGACATCGACGGCCTCGGCCCCGAGGGCCAGAAGGCCCAGGAGGAGCTCGGCCTGTTCATGAACGGCCTGGACAGCGAGGCCCGCAAGTTCGACGAGCGCCTGGCCGCCCGCGCGGCACGGATCGCGGCCCGCAAGGGCTGACCTGTTTCCGCTCGCTCGGGCGAGTGATGCCGATTCCCCTGGCAGAGCCGTGCTCTGCCAGGGTTTCGCGTCATGACCTCGCTCCAGGTGGACATCGACCAGCTGACCCGTCTGACGCGCGCCCTGGACTCCTCGCTGGTCTCCCTGCGGGAGGCGCGGCGCGCGCTGGACCACGTACGGCCCGACCAGCTGGGCACGGCCGATCTCGACGCGGCGTGCGACGGCTTCCAGGAACGGTGGGCCCACGGCACGCGGGAGCTGGCCAAACGGGTCAAGACCGTGCGGGAGGGCGTGGACCGCAGCGCCGCGGAGTACGCGGAGCTGGAGGAGGCCGTCCGCGCGGCCTTCCGCCGGGCGGTGGCCTCGCATGGCTGAGCACGCGGCGCTGGGCTTCGACCCGGCGCCCGGCAATCCGGCCGCGGTCCTGGCCCTGACGAAGAAGCTCGCCACGTCGGCGCACTCCCTCGGGGAGGCCTCCCGCGTCGTGAAGGACCTCGTCTCCCACAGCTCGCAGTGGCAGGGCGAGGCCGCGACCGCCTTCCGCGCCTCCCTCTCACAGGACCTCCCCCGCTACCTGGGCGCGGCCCACACCTCCCTCGCGGAGGCCGCCCGCCGACTCACCGGCTGGCACGAGACCCTGGTCGCGCACCGCGCACTGGCCGCCCGCTACGAGGCCCAGGCCGCCGCGGCCAAGACGGACGAAGCCCTGTCCGACACCCGCCGCCTGGCCCGCGAACTCGCCGCCGAACACGCGGCGGCGGCGAGCCGCGTCGCCCGGACGCTGACCGCGGCGACGGACCGGCTGGCCCCGAAGGAACCGGGCATGCTGGCCTCGATCTGGCACAAGATCGTGGACGACCCGGGCGACGCCTTGTCGAACGCGTCGGCGGTCCTGGGCGCGATCGGTGCCGGCGTGGCACTGTTCTGCCCGCCCGCGGGCCTGGCGGTGATGCTGGTCGCGGGCGGCCTGTCCCTGGCGGCCCTGACCACGCACCTGGCGGACCCGAAGTTCCGCAAACCGCTGGTGGACGGGGCCACGAAGGGCGAGTTCGACGCGGACTTCTGGAAGAGCGGCGTGACCCTCCTGGGCGACGTCGCCGGCACGGTCCCGGGCGTCGCCGCGGTCGCCTCGGGCGCCAAGGCGGGCACCCTGGCCGCCCGCGCCGCCATGGCCGCCGCCCCCGAGGCCAGCGCCCTGACCGGCCTGAGCGCGGGATCAGCCTCCTTCCGCAGCACGACATGGTCGACGGGCCTCGCCATCCAGGAGGTCGACAACCCGTTGATCACTTGGGGGGTTCGGACCACCAACCCAACCGTCACCAAGGCTGTGGGCCTGGCCGCACCAACTCTCGGGGCGGTGACGGCAAGCGCTGGCTATGTATCGGACAGCGAATCCGTCGAGCACGCTTCTACCGCTGTGGATGGTGCCCGCGGCGTTTTGGACGACGGACCCTCAGCAGCCGCAAAATCGGCCAGCGTATGGTCGGCGATGAGGCCGTGATGAGTGACGTTGCGGTTCCACCGCTCTGGTTTCGGCTCCCGCCCGGCTTCCACACCATCGGTCCTGGCGACCGGCAGGCCTTGGATTGCATGGCTGATGCCCTCGGGAGTCCGGCGGCAATGGTCGACATCGCACGGCTCATGGGTGGACTGAACAGCCTCCAGGCCCACCACGTCGTCCACACCTCGATCGGCCTGCATCCGGACGACGTCCTCGGCGTGTCGACGTCGTTCTTCTCCCTGACCGTTCGGCATGCCCAACACCCGAACCCCGGTGTGGCCGTCGCGCAGACATCCCTGGCCATCTCCCGCTCCGCACTCTGGGGCAAAGCAGCGCGCAGGGTCATCGAGCTGCCTTCGTCGCTCCCCTGCTACCTGGTCGCTGGACTGATTTCACCGCCCGGAGTGAACGACCAACTGTTTCAGGCCAGGGCGATCACCGCGGACGCGCAAGGACGGCACGTCATCATCCTGGACCTGACCAGCGCTGCGGTCAGCAATGCTGAGGCCTACACCAGCATCCTGGAAGCCGTCACGTACACGATCAGCTTCTCCGACCCCGACCCCGAGGCCAGTCCCCCGCCCCTGCCAGGCACATCGCGCATTCTGGAGGTGCTCCTGTGACAGCCCCGCGCACCAAAGTGGCGTGGGACCACCCCCCGACCGCAGCCGGCTACAAGCGGATGGCGTTCCGTCGCGGCGCCTGGATGGTGGGCTTGACGTCCACCTTCGTCATCCTGTCGGCGGGCCTGCGGCTGCATGTGATCACACAAGCCGTTGTCCCACTCAGTGCCGTGGTCATCGCCATCATCCCGTTCCTCCCGGTCGTCGTCATCGCGTACTGCACCCGGCGACGTGTCGCTTCCGTGCTCCAGGCGTACCCCTGGCGCGAGCTGTCCTGCCAGCACGTTGCGCAGCGTCCCTCGCTCATCGCGGTCGCGTTCACGCAGGACTTCTCGCCAGCGCTGCGCATGTTCCCCTTCCCCGTTCAACTCACAGACCGGGAGAACGGGGGAAGCGGAACGATCTGGTTCGCCGGGGACCCTCGCTTCGGGGGAGTCGCGTCGCCCGTGGGGGGACACCATCCGGTGCGGGTCGTGCTCAACACCGTGTCCGGCGAGGCGTGGGTCGGGGGCGACGACGGACTGGCCCGGCGGGCCGGATTGATGGGGCGAAGCGGCAAGGGGACCCGGACCTGATCAGTGGCGGGGGCGGAGGGCGAGGCGTTCGGCTTCCGAGAGGCCGCCCCAGACGCCGAAGCGCTCGTCATTGGCCAGGGCGTACTCCAGGCACGCCGCCCGCCCCTCGCACGCCCCGCACAGCCGCTTCGCGTCGCGCAGCGACGAGCCCGGCTCCGGGAAGAAGAAGCCAGGGCCCGTCTGGGCGCACAGGGCGAGTTCGTACCAGGCGGTGTCCGTGGCTGCGGTAGTGGTGTTCATAGACATGCCGCAGATACTGGCGGCCCCCGATGGACGTCCGATCAACGCCTGATCAACACCGGTCACGGCCCCGCCGTCGGCAACCCGCCGGCCATGACCCGGACGAACATCTCTTCGCCGATCCGTTCGATCATCGCATCCCCCACTGACAGTGGACCTGTCCCTCGTCACTGAGTGAACGACCGTGCGTTCGGCAAGATGGGGCCATGGCTGACGGACGCGTGGAACGCGGCAACCAGACACGGCGGACCGTTCTGGAGCGGACGATGAACGTCGCCTCCGTGGACGGCCTCGAAGGCCTGTCCCTGAGGAAGATCGCCGCGGATCTCGGCCTGAGCAAGAGTGGGGTCTTCGCCCTCTTCGGCTCCAAGGAGGACCTGCAGCTCGCCACCCTCCGCGCCGCCGTCGACGTGTTCGTCGACCAGGTCGTACGGCCCGTGCGCGCGGAACCCGCCGGTCTCGCCAAGGTATGGCGGATGTGTAAGGGCTGGCTCGACTACTCCGGGCGCCGCGTCTTCCCCGGTGGCTGCTTCTTCTACTCCGTCTCCGCGGAGTTCGACGCACGCCCCGGCCCCGTACGTGACGAGATCGCCAAGGTGCGGTCCGACTGGACGCGTTACGTGGAGCGGGTCCTCGACGAGGCGCGGCTGGCCGGCGGGTTCCGGGACGCGGCAGATGCGTCGGACGTGCCGCAGCTCGCCTTCGAGTTGATCGCCCTGATGGAGCTCGCCAACGCGCATTCCGTCCTGCACGGGGACCCGATGGCGTACGAACGGGCCGGCCGGGGGATCCTCGGCCGGCTGCGTGCGGTGGCGGCCGCTCCGGACGAACTCCCGGAACGGCCGCCTGCCTTCACCGCTCCTTCCTGACTCCGCTCCTCACTCGCGTCGCGCGGACGCAGACGCAGACGTCGACTCGGAGTCGGAGTCGGAGTCCAAGTCGGGCTCGGACCCCGCCTCGGACATCGCGAACTCGACGGCTTTCGCCATGACTTCGGGGTCGGCCAGGATGCGTCGATGGCCCAGGCCGGCGGTCTCGATCAGGCGAACCTGCGGGCCGTAGGCGTCGGCGATCGCCCGGGACCGGGAGAGGGCGGCCACGTCGTCGTCCGCGTCGTGGACGAGCAGGATCGGCGCCCGCATGTCCGCGGAACGGCGGGCGGCGTCGAGGCGATGCCGGATGTCGGGTTCGCCGGGGAACAGCCGGCGCTCGACGTGGATGCGCAGGGCGCGCCCGACCGACCCGCCCAGGCTCAGCCGTGCGCAGAACCGGTCCAGGAGGTAGTCGAAGTCCGCCACGCCTCCGATGCCGACGACGCGGTCGGCCCGTACGCCGTCCCGCAGCATGGAGAAGGTGGCGAGCACGCCGAAGGAGTGGGCCACGACGGCCGAGAAGTCGCCGTGCTCCGCGTGCAGTCGGCGGATGATGGCGCGGTAGTCGAGGATCGTGGAGGCGCGGCCGCCGGACTCCCCCAGCCCCCGTTCGTCATGGCCGTGCGTGGGCAAGTGGGCGGCCAGGGCGGCTGGTTGTGCGGCGATCAGCCGTGTCGCCGCCGCCAGCGGCGCTTGGGTTCGGGTGCCTGGGCAACGGGTCCGATCGTCTCAGCGGCCGACGCGGTGTCCGCCGGAAGGGCATGCAGGGCGGTGCGGATGCGGTCGAAGGTGGCGATGGGGTGGTGGCCGTCTCCACCGGGCAGCGCCACCCCGAGGCAGACCAGCGACGGAAGGGCGGACGTCAGTCCTCGTGCTTGGCGCGGCTGGGCTGGACGCGTTTGGGTTCGCCCGGCATCTTCGGATAGTCCGGCGGGTAGGGCATGTCGCCCAGGCCGTGCTCGTGTTCGTCGCGGTCCGCGAGTTCCAGTACGGGGTCCAGGGCGAAGGCGTGTTCGTCCATGTCGGCGTGCAGGTCGCCCAGTTCGGCGAAGCGGGCCGGCATCGTCACGATGTCGAAGTCGCGCGGCTCCGCGTCGTCCACCTCGTCCCAGCGCAGCGGCGCCGAGACCGGGGCGTGCGGGCGGGGGCGGATGGAGTAGGCGGAGGCGATCGTGCGGTCGCGGGCCGTCTGGTTGTAGTCGACGAAGATCCGCTCGCCGCGTTCCTCCTTCCACCAGGCCGTCGTGACCTTGCCCGGCATCCGGCGTTCGAGTTCCCGGCCGAGGGCGATGGCGCACCGGCGGACCTCGGTGAAGGTCCAGCGCGGGGCGATCGGCACGAAGACGTGCAGCCCGCGGCCGCCCGAGGTCTTGGGCCAGCCGCGCAGGCCCAGTTCCTCCAGCAGGGCGCGCAGCTCGTGGGCGGCCGCCACCGCGTGGTGGTAGTCGGTCCCCGGCTGCGGGTCCAGGTCGATGCGCAGTTCGTCGGGGCGGTCGGTGTCCTCGCGGCGTACCGGCCAGGGGTGGAAGGTGAGGCAGCCCAGGTTGGCGGCCCACAGGACGGCGGCCGGCTCGGTCGGGCAGATCTCGTCGGCCGAGCGGCCGCTCGGGAAGGAGATGTGGGCGGTCGGGATCCACTCGGGGAGGTTCTTCGGCGCCCTCTTCTGGAAGAAGGACTCGCCCTCCACACCGTCCGGGAAGCGTTCCAGGGTCGTGGGCCGGTTGCGCAGGGCTCGCGTGATGCCGTCCGCGACGGCCAGGTAGTACTCGGCCACGTGCCGCTTGGTGAGGCCGCGCTCCGGGAAGTACACCTTGTCCGGGCTGGACAGCCGTACCGTCCGCCCGCCCGCGTCCAGCTCGATCGCATTACCGGCAGCACCCATGTGCGCCACGGTAGGCGGGCCCGGGCGAGGGCGCATACCGGGCGCGGCCGGACGTACCACCGCAGAATCGAAGGCATGGATCTGCCAGTGATGCCGCCCGTGAAACCGATGCTCGCCAAGTCCGTGGCGAAGATCCCGCCCGGCATGCAGTACGAGGCCAAGTGGGACGGCTTCCGGGCCATCGTCCATCGCGACGGCGACGAGATCGAGATCGGCAGCCGTACGGGCAAGACGCTGACCCGGTACTTTCCCGAGCTGGCGCAGGCACTGAAGGACAATCTGCCGGACCGCTGCGTCGTCGACGGCGAGATCGTGATCGTTCACGGCGGGCGGCTCGATTTCGACCGGCTGACCGAGCGGATCCATCCCGCGCAGTCCCGTGTCGCCCTGCTGGCCGAGACCACCCCCGCCAGCTTCGTCGCCTTCGACCTGCTCGCGCTGGGCGACGAGTCACTCCTCGACACGCCGCTCACCGGCCGCCGTGCCGCCCTGGTCCGGTCGCTCTCCACTGCTCGGCCCCCCGTCCACCTCGCGCCCGCGACCACCGATCCCGCGCTCGCGCAGGAGTGGTTCGAGCGGTTCGAGGGCGCCGGGCTCGACGGAGTGATCGCCAAACCGCTCGATCTCCTCTACCGGCCCGACGCCCGCCTCATGTTCAAGATCAAGCACGAACGTACCGCCGACGTCGTCGTCGCGGGTTTCCGTTTCCACAAGAGCGGTCCGATTGTCGGATCGCTGCTCCTCGGTCTGTACGACGCCCACGGCACCCTCCAGCACGTGGGCGTCTGCGCGGCCTTCCCCATGAAGCGCCGCGCAGAGCTGGTGGAGGAGCTCGAACCCCTGCGGATGCCGGACCCGGCCGGACATCCGTGGGCCGCCTGGGCAGAGGAGTCGGCCCACGAGAGCGCCCGGTTGCCGGGCGCGCAGAGCCGCTGGACCGGCAAGAAGGACCTGTCCTGGGTGCCGCTGCGCCCCGAGCGGGTCGTCGAGGTGAAGTACGACCACATGGAGGGCGACCGCTTCCGGCACACCGCCCAGTTCCGCCGCTGGCGGGAGGACCGGACACCGGAGAGCTGCACCTACACCCAGCTGGAGGAGGTCGTCGGCTACGACCTCGCCGAAGTGCTCGGCCCGGCCGCCGGTACCGGCGGTGCTTCCGGTACGGCCGGCGCCTCCGGTACCGGAGGCGCCGCCGGCTGAGCGCCCCGCTCCGGCCCCGCCGTCAGCTTCTCCCACGCCGCCCGGTCCGGCCCCGCCTCGTGCGGGACGTAGTCCGGCCGCGCGGCGAGCCAGCGCGCCACCCGGGCCTTGATCTCCGGATCCGCGTACGCCCGCTCCGGCGGCTCGGCCAGGTGCCGGACCCTCGCCCGCGCCCGCATCACCGCGGGGTCCTCCAGTGCGCAGTCGAACAGCGCGGCCACCTCGCGCGCCGTGCCCGTACGCCCGGCCCGGGTCGCGAAGCGCTCCCCGATGGCCGCGTCGGCGACCACCTGGAAGTCGAACCACGGCTTCAGCGTGCGCACCGCCCAGTCGTGGTGGCCGACGGCGAACCGGGCCGACCCCGGGTCCCGGTGCACCGTACGGGCCACCCTGCGCGCGGCCCACAGCGCGAGCGAGGTGCCCTGCCCCAGGGTCGGATTGGTGTGCGTGATCGAGTCGCCGACCGGGACCAGCCCGGTCACCACCGGGCCCCGCTCGTCGACCAGCGCGCTCCACCGGTTGTCCAGGCTCGCCGTGGCCCGTACGTCGGACAGCGGCTCGGCGCCGCGGGCCAGCCAGGCCGCACCGGGCGGGAAGGCTCGGGCCGCGCGCTCGAAGACGGCGGGGTCGCGCAGCGCCGAGCGGGTGGCGTCCGAGGTGTGCACGAACAACGTCACCGCGAAGACCCGGTTGTCGGCCGGGAACACCGCGCACCCGGCGAAGGCCCCGCCGGTCACCGCCCAGGGCCGGCGCGGCCCTTCGTCCGTGCCTTCGGGCAGCCTGTACCAGCGGCAGAAGTACGCGAGCCCCGTGCGGTGCCGTTCCACGACGGGCGGCCGGCAGCCCGCCTCGGCCAGCCTGCGCTCGACGCCCCCGCGCCGCCCGCCCGCGTCCACGACGAGGTCGCCCTCGTAACTCCCGGCCTCGGTGGCCACTCCCGTCACGTGGACCTCCAGGGCTTCGGTCGGCCCCGGGAGGGTGGTCAGTCCGGTGACCGGCTCCCCGTACCGGACGACGACACCCGCCTCCGCGCGCAGGGCCGTGGTCAGCGCGCTCTCCAGCACGATGCGCCGGGCCTGGAGCATGACGAGGTCCTCGTCGCCGGGGAGGGTGGGGGGCCGCACCTCGAACCAGTCCAGCTCGTGCCGCTCCCGGGCGCCGAGTGCGAGCATCTCCGCGTAGACGTCGGGCAGTTCGTCCCGCAGGACGGTGCGTGCGGCCCCGAGCAGCACGTGCGGCTGGACCGCCTGCGGTACGGTCGGCCGGCGCCAGCCGAAGAAGTCGCGGTCGAGGGCGGTGCCCGGAGCGCGAGTGTCGCGCTCGAAGAGTTCCGCCGTGTGTCCGTGCCGCGCGGCGAGCAGGGCCGTGGCCAGCCCTCCCACTCCTGCGCCGATGACCAGAACGTGTGCCATGGAGCGTCCCCCCGAACCATTGGACCGTTGGACCGTACGACGATCACACCGCCCAGAGCCTGCGCGGACGGACGGCGACCGAAACCCGCACAGTTGTCCTATACGAGCCGTGCGTCGACCGGCCGTCCACCCGGCCGCGGGCCGGCCCGCTCAGCCGCGGACCCGTCCTGCCACCGGTCCTCCGGCACCGGCCCCGGCCGCACCCGCACCTGCACCCGCACCCGCACCCGCACGGTGGACCTCCACGGCCCGGCGGGCCTCCGCCTCGATCAGGTCGGCGTTCACGGAGACGGCCGCACGCACCCCCTGCGCGGCCGCGCCCGCGATCTGCTCCATCGGAGCGGTCACATTGCCCGCAGCCCATACCCCGCGCAGCGCGGTGGCACCGGTCGCCGGGTCGGACTCGACGCAGGTGCCTATCACGTGCCCGTCCCGCTCCACGACGGTGGTCGGCAGGCCCAGACCGGTCAGGACGCCCGAGCGAGCAGTGAACCGAGGGGCCACCACCAGGGCTCCGCACTCCACGGCGGCGCCGTCGGCCAGGGTCACCCCGGTCAGCCGGTCCTCCTCGACCGCGAGTCCCGTCGCCTCTCCCTCGACGACCCGGACACCGAGGGCGGCCAGCAGTTCCCGGTCCGCGTCGGTGAGCCGCCAGGTGTGCGCCAGCAGGGTGGTCCGCTCGCTCCAGTGCCGCCAGAGCTGCGCCTGGTGCACCGCGAGGGGTCCGTCGGCCAGCACCGCGACCGGCAGGTCCCGGACCTCCCAGCCGTGGCAGTACGGGCAGTGCAGCACGTCCCGGCCCCAGCGCGCCCGGAGGCCCGGCACCGCGGGAAGCTCGTCGACCAGACCGGTGGCGACCACCAGCCGCCGCGCCCGGACGGTGGAAGCGTCCCCGCAGCGGACCAGGAAGCCCCCGTCGGGCAGCCGGTCCGCGGCGATGGCCGTCCCCTGTCTGATCTCGCCGCCGTAGCCGGCCACCTCGGCGCGCCCCCTGGCCAGCAGCGCGGCCGGACTCTCCCCGTCCTGGCCGAGGTATCCGTGCAGGTGCGCGGCCGGGGCGTTGCGCGGGCTGCCCGAGTCGATCACCAGCACCGACCGGCGGGCCCGGACCAGCGTCAGGGCCCCTGCGAGCCCGGCGGCCCCACCGCCCACGACCACCACGTCGAACACGTCGTCCCCCGAGTCGTCTGAGTTCCTTGAGCCCCGTGCGTCGTCCATGCCTCCGAGGGTCCACTCGCAGGTACCCGCTTGACAAATGTTCTTGCCGAAGCGGCAAATGGATCCATGGCCACCGAGGAGCAGGACGAGGAACTCGCCGGCGTGCTCACCGCCGTGGGCCCGCGGCTGCGCGCCCTGCGCCGGCAGCGCGGCACCACGCTGGCCCAGCTCAGCGAGACCACGGGGATCTCCCTCTCCACCCTCTCCCGGCTGGAGTCCGGGCAGCGCAGGCCGACGCTGGAGCTGCTGCTCCCGCTGGCCAGGGCGCACCGGGTGGCGCTCGACGAGCTGGTCGGCGCCCCGGAGACCGGGGATCCCCGGGTCCGCCCGCGCCCCTTCGTCCGGCACGGCAGCACCTACGTGCCGCTGACCCGCAAGTTCAGCGGGGTGCACGCCTTCAAACAGATCCTCCCGCCCCTCGAAGGCCCGCCGCCCGAGCCCGAGCTCAAGGTCCACGAGGGCTACGAGTGGCTGTACGTGCTGTCCGGGCGCATCCGGCTGATGCTCGGGGAGCACGACCTCGTCCTCGGCCCCGGCGAGGCCGCCGAGTTCGACACGCGCACCCCGCACGCCTTCTTCAACGCGGGACCGCAGGCAGCGGAGTTCCTCAGCCTCTTCGGCCCCCAGGGCGAACGGATCCACGTCCGCGCCCGGCCCACCACTCCCCCGGAAGGACGTCCATGACCACCAACCGCGAACGCCCCGAGCGGGCCGTACCGCAGCCCAACGCCGTCGTCGGCGTCGGGCTGGTCGTCATCGGCCCGGACGGCCGGGTGCTGCTCGGCCAGGCACACGACGGCCGCTGGGAGCTGCCCGGCGGGAAGGTCGACCCCGGGGAGGGCTTCGAGCAGGCCGCGGCCCGGGAACTCGCCGAGGAGACGGACCTGCGGGCTGCCCCCGAGGAGATCCGCGTCCTGTCCGTCCAGATCGACGCGAAATCCGGCCTGACCCGGCTGACGGCTGCCGCCGTCACCACCACTGCGGAGGGCGTCCCCGCCGTCACCGAGCCCCACAAGATCACCCGCTGGCAGTGGTTCGCCCCGGCCGAGATCCCCTCGGCCCTGTACGCCCCGTCGGCGGCCGTGCTGCGCACCTGGCGCCCGGACCTCGCGACCCTGCCACACGTCCCTTCGTACGACTATCCGACCGTGAGCCCGGGCCCGACCGCGACGCCCTGAGGGCCGCGCACCGACCGCGACCGCCTGAGGCCTCGGGAAGGGTCCGGACCCGGCCTCACACCGTGAAGGTCGTCGCCACCGTCACGGCCGTCACCGCCGCCATCGCGGCCTGCACGTCGCGGACGGCCGTCCGGACGCTGTCGGCCGCCCACTGACCGGCGGCTATCTCCGCCGTCCTCGGGGCCACCGCCTCGCGGCGCCGGTCGGGGAAGGCCGACCGGTGCAGCCCGGCCGAGTGGATCAGTGCGATGAGGCCGACCGTGCGCTCGTCCGGCTCGGCGCCCTCGATGACGACGGCGCGCAGCCGCTCCCGCAGTGCGCGCTCGGCGGCGCCGTCGGTCTCGGGGTGGCGCCGCTGCGGGAACACCCCGAGCACCTTGTGCACTTCCGCCGTCACCAGGCCGCGCTCGACCAGGCGCTCCAGCGCGGCGCCGACCGCCTTGGCCTGGTCCCTGGTCAGCCAGTCCGTCACCCGGCGCTTGGCGCGGCCGCGCAGCCAGGCCTCCATCGCCAGGATCCGGCCGTCGAGCAGTCCTTCCCCGGTGGGCGTGGTGTCCCGCAGCTCCAGGTACTTGCCGGCCACGGACACCCGCTCCGCCATGACCAGTTCGAGCAGGATCGCGCCCGCCGCCGCCCAGCCCGCCGCCTGGCGCTCGCGCGCCTGCCCGGACTGGTCGTCCAGGGACAGGAGCACGATCTCCTCGGCCAGTGTGATTCCCATGTCCACTCCCGTCCCCGTGCTCGACACGCGTCGACGGGGAGGATGGCCGGCGGCTGGCGGAGGTTCCGATTCCGGCACGAACTCGCCACGGCGCCCGCCCCGCTACGTCCGCACCACCACCCGCGGCGCGAAGTTGCCCTCGCCCAGGTCCTCGGCCAGCAGCCGCCTCGCGATCGCGTCCGACGCCACCCGCAGTTCGGCGCTCCGGGGCCGCCCCCGGTCCTTCTCCAGCTGGTCGCCGAGCCACCGGGCCCAGGCCGCCGAGATGACGGCGGCCTCCCGCTCGCCGGCCTGGGTGAGGGAGAAGTAGCTGCCCTCGCGGCTGAGGTAGCCCTCCTCCGTCATCCGGTCGAAGACCGGGAGCAGCACCTCCGGCGGCAGCGACCGGCGCGCGGCGATCAGCCCGATGCTGGCGGTGCCGACCGTCCGGGTCATGAGTTCCACCTGCATCACCGTCCAGGCGCCCGCGATGTCCAGCCGGGTGTCGGATCCCGCGACGATCCCGCGTGCCGTGTCCCGCCCCATGTTCCGGACGAGTTTGCCGACCGCCAGCTCCAGCAGCTTGGCCGAATCCCCACTGGCCGTGGCCGGAGAGCCGAACCCGTCGCCCATGTCCGTGGAGCCGGCCCGGGCGGTGTCGCGCAGCTTGACCTGTTTGAGGAAGAGCCCGGCGACGAACCCGAAGACCGCCACCGGCACGGTCCAGAGGAACACCGTGTGCAGGGCCTCCGCGTAGGCATCGATGATGGGAGCCGCGGCCTCGGGGCTCAGCCGGTGCACCCCTTCCGGGGTCGACGCGGCCTCGGCCAGCTGCGCCGGGTCCTGCCCGGTGACCCGCGCCGCCTCCGCGACCGCCGCCTCCAGTCCGGGCCCCAGGTGGTTCGCGTAGATCGTGCCGAAGACCGCCGTCCCGAAGGCGCTGCCGAGCGTACGGAAGAAGGTGACCCCGGAGGTGGCGGTGCCGAGGTCGGCGTAGTCGACGGTGTTCTGCACGGCGATCGTCAGCACCTGCATGGACAGGCCGATGCCCGTGCCGAGCACGAACATGTACAGCGATTCCAGCAGGGTGCCGGTCCCCGGTTGCATCCGCGACAGCAGGTACAGGCCGACGCCCATGACCGCGTTGCCGACGATCGGGAAGATCCGGTACCGGCCGGTCTTGCTGGTGACGTTGCCGCTGAAGACGGAGGCGATCAGCAGCCCGAAGACCATGGGCAGGGTCCGGACGCCCGAGACCGTGGCCGAGTCCCCGTCGACGTACTGGAGGTAGGTCGGCAGGAACGTCATCGCGCCGAGCATCGCGAACCCGACGACGAAGCTCAGTACGGAGCACACGGCGAAGACCGGATTGCGGAAGAGCCGCATCGGCAGCATCGGTTCCGCGGCGCGCGTCTCGACCAGGCAGAACAGGGCCAGCGCGACCGCGCCGCCCGCGAACAGGCCGATGATCGTCGGCGAGGTCCAGGCGTACTCGTTCCCGCCCCAGCTGGTGGCCAGGATCAGCGCGCTCGCGCCGACCGCGACGAGGGCGATGCCCAGGTAGTCGATGACCGGCTTGCCCGAGGCCCGTACCACCGGGATCGTCTTGGCGGCCGCGACGACCACGAGGACGGCGATCGGGACGTTGACGTAGAAGCACCACCGCCAGCTCAGTTGGTCGGTGAAGAATCCGCCGAGCAGCGGTCCGATGACGGTGGCGACGCCGAAGACGGCGCCGATCATGCCCTGGTACTTGCCGCGTTCGCGCAGGGGCACCACGTCGGCGATCAGTGCCATGGCGGTGACCATCAGGCCGCCGGCTCCGATGCCCTGGACTCCGCGCCACACGATCAGGAACGTCATGTTGCTGGACAGGCCGCACAGGAAGGAGCCGCTGATGAAGATGATCGCGGAGATCTGGAAGATCAATTTTCGGCCGTACAGGTCGCCGAACTTCCCCACCAGCACCGTCGACACGGTCTCCGCGAGCAGGTAGGAGGTCACCACCCACGACATGTGGTCCCCGCCGCCGAGGTCCCCCACGATCGTGGGCAGGGCGGTGCCGACGATCGTCTGGTCGAGTGCCGCGAGCAGCACGCCCAGCATGATCGTGCCGAAGATGATGTTGCGCTGCCGCCGGTCGAGCACGGGTGGCGCGGCGGCTACGGCGGGAGCAGTGGTCACCCTCGCACTCTCACAGCGCCCCCGCCCCACCGCATGCGGCGCTGCGCCGTGCGAGGGACCCGCCGGCGCTCGGCGCAGGCGGGTCAGCGCAGGTAGGCGAGCCCCGGGTGCTCCGCCGCGTACCCGTCGAGCAGCCGCCGCGCCACGGCCACGGAGTCCACCAGCGGGTGGAGCGCGAAGGCCTTGACGGCGGCCGCCCGGGATCCGCTTGCCGCGGCCTCCAGAACCTCCCGTTCGACGGCCTTGACGGCCGTCACAAGCCCCACCGCGTGCAGCGGCAGCGGTTCGACGCCGACCGGGTGGGCTCCGTTCGCGTCGACCAGGCAGGGCACCTCGATGACCGCCCCGGCGTCCAGGACCGACAGCGTCGAGCCGTTGCGGACGTTCAGGATCAGCGTGGCCCGCTCGTCCCGGGCGATGGCCCGCATCAGCGCGAGCGCGACCTTCTCGTAGCCGCCGGACTCCAGGTCGCTCTCGTCGCGCTCGCCGACGCCGGCCGCCTCGCGGTTCTCGGCCATGTACGTGGCCTCGCGCTCGGCCCGGGTCCGGTCCCAGGCGGCCAGCGCCGCCCCGGCCGGCCGGCCGGCCAGGCCGGCTTCGGCGTAGAAGCCGCGCTGCTGGTCGCGCAGGAATGCCCCGCGGGTCTGCCCGGCCTCCTGGTACGCCCGTACGGTGTCACGGTTGAAGTAGTAGTAGTGCAGGTACTCGTTGGGGATCGCGCCGAGCGAGCGCAGCCACTCGGCTCCGAAGAGCCGGCCCTCCTCGAAGGACTCCAGGGCCTTGGTGTCGGCCAGCAGCCGGGGCAGCTCGTCGCGGCCGCCGATGCGCAGCCCGCGCACCCAGCCCAGGTGGTTGAGGCCGACGTAGTCGATCCAGGCGTCCTGCGGCCGGGCCCCGAGCAGCCGGGCGATCCGCCGGCCGAGGCCCACGGGGGAATCGCAGATGCCGATCACCCGCCCGCCGAGCTCCTCGGCCATGGCCTCGGTGACCAGCCCCGCCGGGTTGGTGAAGTTGATGACCCACGCCTCGGGGGCGGTACGGGCGATCCTGCGCGCGATCGCGCGGGCCACCGGCACGGTCCGCAGGCCGTACGCGATGCCGCCCGCACCCACCGTCTCCTGGCCCAGCACTCCCTCGGCCAGGGCGATCCGCTCGTCCGCGGCGCGCCCGTCCAGGCCGCCGACGCGGATGGCCGAAAAGATGAAGTCCGCCCCGCGCAGGGCCTCGTCGAGGTCCCCGGTGGCGGTGACGGCCGGGGCGTCCGGTACGCCGGCGGCCGCGGCCTGGTCGTCGAGGACGCGGGCCATGGCGGTGAGCCGCGCCGGGTCCTCGTCGTACAGCGTCACATGGGATACCCGGCCCTCGGCGTGGTCGCCGAGCAGCGCTCCGTAGACGAGCGGTACCCGGAAACCGCCTCCGCCGAGGATCGTCAGCCGCACGCCCTACCGCCCTTCGCCCGTGCCGGTGCGCCTGCCACGGCAGGTGCCGGTGACAGTGGCAGCTCCCGCGGCCGTTCCACGGACCACGATCGTGCCGGCGGCGGCTCCGGGGGCTCCAGTGCCACGATCGTTGCCACGATCGGTGACACGGAATCCGAGGCGCGCGCCCGCCGGCACCAGTCTGCCCCGGCCGGTCACTCCCCCAGCGACGGCACGGCGCGCAGCCGGGCACCCTGCTGGTGCATGACCCCGGCGCCGCCCCGTACGGGACCCACCGGCGCGCCCGGCGGGGCCGACAGGACCAGGGTGATCCGCGTCAGCCCCATCGCCTCCAGCATCCGGCTGGTCTCGGCCACCATCCGGCAGCGCACCAGCCCCCACCGCGGGTCGGGGTGGCGCACGGTCCGCACCGCCCCGTCCATCTCGGCGGCCTCGGCCCCGCGCATGCTCAGCCAGTGCGGCACCCCGTACCGGTAGGCGGCCTCCATGAACGGGTCACGGGCCACCTCCTGGCGGATGCTGCGCAGCCCCTCGTCCTCCGGAGCCGCGGCCAGGGCGGCCGCGAACTGGGCCAGCAGCGGTACGCACCAGGCCGGTTCGTGGTCCTCCAGCACGCCCGCCGCGTCCGGATGGAACAGCACGAAGCGCAGGAAGTTGTCGTCCGGCAGGGCCGTCGGGTGCGGCCGTACGGTCTGGAAGAGCTGGTCGAAGGCCGAGTTGGTGAGCGCGACGTCCCAGCGGTGGTCCACCAGGAAGCTCGGGTAGGGCACGGACTCCATGAGGGCCGCGTAGTCGCACAAGTAGTCGCGCTGCGCGGGGTCCTCGGGCAGTCTGTTCTCCTCGGCGGCCCGCCACGTGGGCGGCGGGTCGCGGTCGACCATGACGCGGAACAGCCAGAAGCACTGCCGCTCGCTCATCTCCAAGGCCTCTGCCAGGGCGAGCAGTTTGCGGTCCGTCCACTCCTTGACGAGGCCGCGTTCCCAGTTCCCGTACGCACGCACGCTGATGCGCAGCCGGGCGGCGAGGTCCTCCTGGCTCAGCCCCAGCTCCTCGCGGCGTTGGCGCAAAATCTCCTTGCGTCGCTCCGACCGCACGGCGCCCCGTGCGGACTCCTCGCCCGCCAGGCGCTCCTCACCGGCTCGGGCGAGGCCATCGGACGGGCCCACCGCTGCGAGATGTGGCACCGAGAGCTCCCCCTCCTCCGGTCTGGATCTTCATTTCCGTGTGGCGATCCTGCTACCGACTTCATTCGAGTGTCAACTATTGTGGCAATTCCAGCCTCTTGACAGCTCATTCCCGCCACAGCTGTGGCACGTTCTAGCCCTTCCGCGCGAGAGCGGCTAGATTCCAGAAGCCGACCATGTGCCGTACCGACTTCGCGCGATCTAGGAGAACCACTGGTGACAGACGGCTTCCCGGCTCCCGTCGCGGTGGCCAACGCACCCCTGGCAGCCACCATCACGCGCGTCGCCGAACTCGCGGGCAAGATGGGCCGCAACCTGAACCACGTCTTCGACCTGCGGCGGCTCTCGGAGGCCTCCGGCGTGCCCACGGACGTGGTCAAGACCCTCCTCGACGGCAGGCCGGCCGGCGAACCCGATCTGCAGACCCGGTTCCTCCAGCGGCTCGACCTGCTGCGGCGCACCCGAGTCAAACCCAACGGCCGCCGCTACACGCAGCAGGAGATCGCGGACGGCGCCGGCATGTCACGGCAGCAGGCCGGGGCGCTGATCAACGGCGACCGCCGCCCCACCATGGAGCACTGCGACGCGATCCAGCGCTTCTTCGGGGTGCACGCCGGGTTCCTCACGGCACACGACTCCGACGCCCTCACCGACGCGCTCCAGCGGACCGAGCAACAGCTGCTGCAGGACTTCGCGGGGCGCGCGCGGGAAACCGTACCGGCCGCGGCCGCATCGGCGGGCGATCCGCTGGCAAGACTCCTCCAGAACCACGGCGTGCGGGGCATCGCATGGCGCGCCGCCCAACTGCCCAGCGACAAGCACCGGGACAAGGTGACCGAATGGCTGGACATGCTCCTCGAAAGCGTAAAACCGAACGAGTCCTGACCCAGTCGAAAGTCTGGGTCTGATCCTTGAGTCCTGATCCGGATCCGCGCCGACGGGGAGAACGGTGAGCATAGGCAGAGAGCAGCGGCGGTTGTGCGGGGAGCTGGTGGCCGGCATCCGGCTGACCGCACCCGTGGAACCCGTGGACCTCTACGCTGCCCTCTGCGAGGGCATGAGCAGACACCGCGGCCGACGGGTGGACTTCCGGATGGCCTCGTTCCCCCCGCGGACGGCCAGCGGCCTCTGGCTCGACATGGCGGACCGCGATCTCGTGGTCATCGAGGAACGCACCGCTCCCGACCACCAACTGGTCATCCTGGGCCACGAGCTGTGGCACATGAAGGCCGGCCACTGCAGCCACCACGTCGACGGCGCCGCCGTCGCGGCGCGGCTGCTGACCGACGAGGCGGACATCGGAGAGACCGTCCGCCGCGTCGCGGCGCGCACGCGCGCGGACGTACAGGAGGAGACCGAGGCCGAAACCTTCGGCTTACTGCTGGGCAGTCGGTGCCGGAACTGGCTGGCCGGATCGGCCGGCCACCGGGCTCCGGTCCAGCGCGACCAACTGGCGGGCCGCATCGAGGCATCGCTGGGCTACCGGGGGCACAGGAACGACCGTTGAACGGCGAGGACTACTACATACCGGCGGCCGCCATGGCGATCTCACTCGCCTTCAAGCTGCCGGCCCTGCGGCACAACTGGCGCGACCCGCTCCTGCGTTCGGTCGTCGCCCTGCTGACTCTTGCGGGAGCGGTGTTCTTCTTCGCGGCCCCGCCCACCATCGCGGCGGTCAACCGCTGGACCGGGATCGTCAACGTCTCGGCCCCCCTGGTGTACTGCCTGATCACCGCCTTCAGCGCCTCCTGCCTGGTCCTGATGGTCAACTGGCGGGGCGGACCGCCCGAACAGACCCGACGCGTCTCGCGCCGCTGGATCACGGGCTACAGCCTCGTGATCGTGGCCCTGATCGTGCTGTTCGCCCTCGGTGACACCCCGGTGGAGCGGCTGCGCGACTTCGACACCTTCTACGCGAACACCCCGTACATCGGGATGATGATCGCCCTCTACCTGCTGGCCCACCACGTGGCCGCGGTGGTGATGGTGGTCCTGTGCTGGCGCTGGTCCCTGCAGGTGCGCGGCTGGCTGCGGGTCGGCCTGATGATCATCGTCTCCGGCTACATCTTCAACCTCACCTACGACGCCACCAAGATCTCCTCGGTGGTCGCCCGCTGGCTGGGCCACGACCTCGACGACCTGAGCACCTACGTCGCCCCGCCGCTCGCCGCCCTGGGCGCGCTGATCAGCGCGATGGGCTTCGTGGTCCCGCTCGTCTGCCAGCGGCTGTCGGACCACTGGCAGACCTGGGCGACGTACCGCCGGCTCGGCGCGCTGTGGCAGGAGGTGCAGATCTCCGCGCCCAGCGGCACGCCCTCCGTGCAGATGGCCTGGTGGTCCGCGGCGGAACTGCGGGTCATCCAGCGGGAGTCGGACATCCACGACGGCTTCCTGCACCTGGGCCCGTACTTCGACAAGGGCCTGCGCGACGGCGCCTACGAGAACGCCGTCGCCGCAGGGGCCGACGAGGAGACCGCCCGCGCGGTCGCCGACGCCGCCATGGTCGCGGCCGCCGTGCGGGCCCGCTCCGCGGACCCCGAGGGCAAGATCATCGGCGAGGACGAGGAGACCCGGCTCGACACCGCCGACGTACCGCGCGACCTGCTGCGGATCTCCCACGCCCTGCGGCATTCACCGGTCGTGCAGGCGGTCCGTCAGCACGTCGCGGTCTAGCGGGCGCCCCCTGCGGGCTCAGCGGGCCGCGGCCACCGCCGTCTTCGGGAACAGGTCCTGGAACGGCCCCGCGGAGTCGATCCCGTCCCGCCCGTAGGGCGCGTCGAAGCTCCACACCATGAACAGCAGGAACACGATCAGCGCGCTGAACAGACCGGCGAGCAGCAACTCCCGCCCGGAGCGGCGGATCTGCAGGGTGAAGATCAGCCCGACGGTCACCACCCCGCCGACCAGCAGCCCGAACCACACCACGCTCGGCAGCGTGGACTCGGAGCTCTGCGTCCGCGAGTGGCGTGCGTCGTCGGCGGCCGCGATGTGGTCCAGCAGCGGCTGGTAGGCCTGTGCCTGGAGCTCGGTGGCCGGGCTCTGGTGGGTGACGTCGCTGCGCAGCTTGCCCAGCAGCTGGGCGCCCTCGGCCGACGCGCCCTCGCCGGAGGTCAGCAGCGGCCAGTCCACGGCGACGGTGTGGGAGACGTACGCGTCCACCTCGCCGCGGATCCGGTCGCGGACCGCGGACGGGTAGACGTCGGCGCGCTGGGTGACCTCGTACAGCGCCTGGGCCTCGCGGCGCACGCTGTCCTCCGCGGCGCCGCGCGCCTCCCAGACGCCCGCGATGGCCAGGCCCAGCACGATGGCGTAGACCACGCCCACCATCATCGTCATATACTCGATGACGTCGGGGGTTTCGCTGGTGTCCTCGTCGTCCGCGGCCCGGCGGTGCCGGATCGTGGTGATGGCGAGGACGACGGCGCAGACGAGCGCCATGGCGATGGCCAGGACCAGCCATTCGGACACGTGGATTCTCCCGGTGTGGGTGGGGTGGGTGAGGTCGACGGGGCGCGGCGTGCGGCTGCGGCTCCCGGAACAGGCGGTCAGCCGCGGCTCTTGGAACGCGGACGCAGAGCGGCCGCGGCGAGTACGGCCGGGGTGGTGACGACGACCATGAGCATCACGGTGGACATTCCCTCAGGGCCGCGCCGCTCCAGGGCCACCGCGCGGTACGGACGCACGTGGAAGGCACTGACGCGCGACGCGGCGGCAGCTCTGGGCCGGGGCGGGGCGGGTGCGTCGGCGGGCGCCCCTGCGGTGCCGCCCCCGGGATCCGGTACGGGCACCGGCGGCTCCGCCTCCCCGGCCCCGGCCTCCGCGGAGGGCGCCGCCGGAGCCGGCACGACCTGCGGCACCACCGGCGGCGCCGCCGGCTCCGGTGGTCCGGGGCGCGTCGGCCGTCCCGGCTCGGCGACGGCCGGCGCGGGCATCCGCCCCGGGTGGTGCACGGTGAGCCGGTCGGCGCCGGGCACGGCCGCCCGCACCGGGGGCCGCCCGGAAGGCCGGTCGACGGGCCCCCTCGGCTGCGGCCCCTTCATCGGCACGCACAGGTCGACGCTGGCGCCGCGGCCGTGGCCGTCGCCCGCGACCGCCACGTGGCCGTGCAGCGGGCAGAGCGCCGCCACCAGCCCCGCCCCGGCGAAGTACTGCCAAGCGGTCACGCGCGTCCTCCCGAATTCCGCAGCAGATGCATGGGTCACCGGTGAAGAAACGATCAAGGCCCGTATTCGACACGCCGCGGACGGATCGGGAACCCTGACGCGGGGGACACGTCACCCGGTCGTGCGTCCGGTCGTCACCGGTCGTGCGTCCGCTCGTGCCTGCGCTCGTGCCTGCGTTCGTGCCTGCGCTCGTGCGTGCGCCCGGCCCCGGCCCGCGGCGGCGATGCGGCATGATGTCGCCATGGGGACCCAGGGGGAGAACGCCCGACTGATCGCCGGGCGTTACCGGCTGGATGCCAAGCTCGGCCGCGGCGGCATGGGCATCGTGTGGCGCGCCACCGATCAGCTGCTCGGCCGGTGCGTCGCCGTCAAGGAGGTGGCCCTCGATCCCGCACTGTCCGAGGACGAGGCCCGGCTCCAGCGCGAGCGCACGCTCCGCGAGGCCCGCGCGGCGGCTCAGCTCAAGCACCCGCACATCATCGTGGTGCACGACATCGTCGAGGACGACGAACGCCCGTACATCGTCATGGAGCTGGTCGAGGGCGGCTCCCTCGCCGACCGGCTCTCCCGGACCGGACCCGTGGACCCCGCGGAGGGCGCCCGGATCGGGATCGCCCTGCTCGGCGCCCTGCGCACGGCGCACGCGGCGGGCGTGCTGCACCGGGACATCAAGCCGGCGAACGTCCTGCTCGAGGCACCGGGCGGCCGGCCCGTCCTCACGGACTTCGGGATCGCGCAGGTGGCGGGCGCGACGACGCTGACCTCGACCGGGGCCTTCGTCGGATCCCCGGAGTACACCGCGCCCGAACGGATGTCCGCGCAGACGCCGGTGGGGCCCGCGTCCGACCTGTGGTCGCTGGGCGCCCTGCTCTGCGCGGCGGTGAGCGGCGCGTCCCCGTTCCGGCGGGACTCGCTCGGCGGGGTGCTGCACGCGGTGGTCTACGACGAGATCCGGCCGCCCGCCGCGTGCGGGCCGCTGCTGCCGGTGGTGCAGGGGCTGCTGGAGCGGGATCCCGCCGAACGGCTCGGCGCGCGGGAGGCGGAGCGACTGCTGCGGGCGTACGCGGCGGCGGCACCCGAGTACACGCCGACGCAGGACGTGGCCAGGCCCGCCGTACCCGCACCGGCGCCGGTACCGCCACCGGCACCTCCGCAGGCGCCGACGCCGAATCCCGTGCCGGCGACGGCGCCCGTGACCGCCCCCGCGGCTGCGGCCCCGGCCTCCCCTGCCCCCGCCGCCCCCGGGAAGCGGCGGCCGGGTGCCGCGCTGATCGCCGGCCTGCTGGTGGCCGCGATCGCCGGGGCGGGCGTCTCCGCCGCCGCGCTGCTCATGAACGACGACGAGCGCCGGGGACAGGCCTCCACGAGCGGAGCGGCCGGCGGCCACAGCTCGGCCCCGGACACGGCCACCTCCCCGGCCCCCGCACCCACGACCCTCACGCCCACACCCCCCATGCCCTCCCCCGACGGCCCCGGCGAGCGGACCGGCACGGTGACCCCGCCGGCGCCGCAGCCGGTTCCCCCGCCCTCCGACGACAAGGGCGCCCCGGCCGGCTACCGGGTCGCCGAGGACCCCGAGGGCTTCTCGCTCGCCGTCCCCCTCGGCTTCACGCGCAAGGTCGACGGTCCCCGGATCTTCTACGTGTCCCCCGGTGAGACCTTCCGCATCGGCATCAAGGTGGCCGATCCGGAGTCGGGCGGGCCGCTCGCCGTGCATCAACGCGCCCACGCCAAGGGGCCGTCCAACAACCCCGGCTACCGGGACGCCGAGGTCGCGGCCAGCACGCACAACGGCCACGAGGCCGCCCTGTGGCTGTTCACCTGGAACGGCTTCTCGGCGGCCGAAGGCCCCCGGCACACCCGCGACCTGTGCTGGGAGGAGGGCGGCCGGCTGTACGACGTGTGGGTCTCGTCGCCGGTCGGACGTTCCGGCGAGGCGCGGGGCTACTTCGACACGGCGGTGCGGACCTTCGTGCGGACCGGCTGAGCAACGGACCGGGACGACACCGGAACCGGGACGACGCCGGACCGGCTGCACTGATCTGCAGCTTCCCGGCCCTGGGCGCGACGATGTGACGGAGTGACGGGTCCGGCGGCGTGCGGCCGGCACCTTCTAGACTGGGGTCACATGTCCGACTCCCTCCCCCTCGCCGAAGCGGCCGCCGAACCACCCGCGGGCGAACCACCTGCCGAGCCACCGGTCGCCGTCCTGGCGGCGATGCACCGGCCGCTGCGCTTCCTGGGCTCGTGGTGGCCCTGGCGGTGCTGGGCGTACGCGGGCAGCGGGTTCCTCATCGGCTATCCGGTCCTGGTCCTCCTGGGACTGCTCGTCCCTTTCGGATCCGGCTCCCCCGGCTACCGCTGGGAGGGGCCCCCGGGACCGCGCACGACCGACGGGAGGATCCTCGGCCGCCGGGAGCGCGCCACGACGCGGGTGGGGCGCGGGGGCGCGGCGACCGTGCGGGACCAGAGGGCCAGCAGCACCGGGAGCGCCAGGTAGCCGAAGCGGCCCGCAGGGGCCAGCAGGAAGGCCGTGGTGAGGCCGATCGCCAGCCGGTCCGCCGCCGCGACCAGCGTGCGCGGGGGCCGGAGCAGCAGCGAGAGGGCCACGGCCAGGCCGCCCAGCACGAGCAGGGCCGTCGTCAGGTACCAACCCCAGGAGCCCAGTTCGGCCAGCACGTGGCCGGGGAGCGGACTGCCGGCCGGGGTCGCGACCTCCGCCCGCCCGGTGGGGAAGACGAAGACCTGCCGCCACAGCTCGCCCGGCTGGAGCAGCGCACCGGGCAGCACCAGCAGGGCCGTGCCGCCTGCCGCCGTCAGTCCGCAGCGCACCGCCGACCGCCCGCCCCGGCAGACGGCGAGCAGGGCCACCGCCACGGCCACCGCGGGCAGCGCCGTCCACTTCAGCGCGCACGCCCCGGCGAGGGCCGCGCCCGCCACCACCGGCCGGCTCGCCGCCGCGGCGGCGAGCGCAAGGCAGCACAGCCCGGCCAGCGGCAGGTCCACCCCGCTCACGGCGAGGGGCATGGCCACCAGCGGCGAGGCCACCAGCACGGGAAGCAGCGGCGACCGGGCCGCGCCGAGCAGCCTCCGCCCGGCCCACAGGCCGGCGAACAGGGCCGCCGCGCACCAGATCCGGGCATCGCCCAGCAGCCGGACGGCCCAGCCGTCCCCGCCGCCGAGCAGGGCCCTCGGGATGCCGAGCAGGGCCGTGCCCGGCAGGTACGGCGTGTACTCCTCGACGGCCGCGGGCCGGTCGACGTAGAGCCGGCCGGACTCCAGCAGGAGCCGCCCGGACCGTTCGATGACCATCACTTCCGACTGACCCCGGCCGGTCAGGACCAGCCACAGCAGCGGTACGGCGACGGCGCCGAGCAGTGCGGCGGCGAGGGCGGTGCGGCGGCGGCCCAGGGCGGTGGCCACGGCGGCGACGAGGTACCCGCAGGCCGCGCACCAGCCCCACAACCGGTGGGGCTCCAGCGCGGACAGGAGCGGAAAGGACAGCGCCCAGGCAGCAGCGAGCAGCCAGCCCGCGGTCCAACGGGCGGTACGGGAAAGGGTCATGGCCCCATTCCAGCCGCGCGGCCCCCACCGGGTCTGCACGCCCAGGTGGACACTTCGCGGTGGGGTTTTCCCTACCGTCCCCGCCCGGCGGGCACGCGAAAGGGGCGCGGCCCCAAATGGCCGCGCCCCTCACGGAGTCGTCACTCGAAGGCTCAGGCCTCCGGGGAACCGCCGAAGCGCTCGCGGTAGGACTCCAGGTCCTCCTCGGTGACCCGCGCGAAGAGCACCGGCGGCACGGTGAACGGCGTACCGGCCGGGACCGCGTCCAGGGACCTGGCCTGCTCCGGGGTGACCCAGGCGGCCGTGTCGCCGGCGAGCTCGAAGGAGGAGCGCATGGCGCGCGCCGAGGCCGGGATGAACGGCTCGGAGACCACCGAGTAGAGGTGGATCAGGTTCATCGCGGTGCGCAGGGTGAGCGCCGCGCCCTCCAGGTCGGTCTTGACCTCCAGCCAGGGGGCCTTCTCGTCCAGGTAGGCGTTGCCGGCCGACCACAGGGCGCGCAGCGCGGCCGCCGCCTTGCGGTACTGGAGGGACTCCATGTGTCCCTCGTACTCGGCCAGCAGCTCGGCGATCTGCTCGCCCAGCTTGGCCTCGACCTCGCCGGCGGGGCTGCCGGCGGGGACCTCGTCGCCGAACTTCTTGCGGGAGAAGGTCAGTACGCGGTTGACGAAGTTGCCGAGCGTGCCGCCGAGGTCCTTGTTGACCGTGGCCGCGAAGTGCTCCCACGTGAACGAGGAGTCGTCGGACTCGGGCGCGTTGGCGATGAGGAAGTAGCGCCAGAAGTCGGCCGGGAGGGTCTCCAGCGCCTGGTCGGTGAAGACGCCGCGCTTCTGCGAGGTGGAGAACTTGCCGCCGTAGTACGTCAGCCAGTTGAAGGCCTTGACGTAGTCGACCTTCTTCCACGGTTCGCGGGTGGCCAGTTCGGTGGCGGGGAACATCACCGTGTGGAACGGGACGTTGTCCTTGGCCATGAACTGCGTGTAGCGGACGTCCTCGGCCTCGTACCACCACGACTTGTAGTCGCGGTTCGCCGGGTCCAGGTCCGACCACTCCTTGGTGGACCCGATGTACTCGATCGGGGCGTCGAACCAGACGTAGAAGACCTTGCCCTCGGCGGCCAGGTCGGGCCAGGTGTCGGCCGGGACCGGGACGCCCCAGTCGAGGTCACGGGTGATGGCGCGGTCGTGCAGGCCCTCGGTCAGCCACTTGCGGGCGATGGAGGAGGCGAGCTGCGGCCACTCCTCCTCGTGCTCGGAGACCCAGGCCTCGACCTCGTGCTGGAGCTTGGACTGCAGGAGGAAGAGGTGCTTGGTCTCGCGGACCTCCAGCTCGGTGGAGCCGGAGATGGCCGAGCGGGGCTCGATCAGGTCCGTGGGGTCCAGGACGCGGGTGCAGTTCTCGCACTGGTCGCCGCGGGCCTTGTCGTAGCCGCAGTGCGGGCAGGTGCCCTCGACGTAGCGGTCCGGCAGGAAGCGGCCGTCGACCGGCGAGTAGACCTGCCGGATCGCGCGCTCCTCGATGAAGCCGTTCTCCTGGAGCCTGCGCGCGAAATGCTGGGTGATCTCGCGGTTCTGCGCGGAAGAGCTGCGGCCGAAGTAGTCGAAGGACAGCTCGAAGCCGTCGTAGACCGCCTTCTGGGCGTCGTGGGCCTGCGCGCAGAACTCGGCGACCGAGATGCCGGCCTCCTTGGCGGCGAGCTCGGCGGGGGTGCCGTGCTCGTCGGTGGCGCAGATGTAGAGGACGTCGTGGCCGCGCTGGCGGAGGTACCGGGAGTACACATCCGCCGGAAGCATCGACCCGACCATGTTGCCCAGGTGCTTGATCCCGTTGATGTACGGAAGCGCGCTGGTGATCAGGTGTCGAGCCATCCTCGGATGCTCCATTTCCTCTGTGCGGTACCACGTGACGTGACGGATTGTGAGTGCGGTTCATCGTATCGAACCGCCGAAAGGCCACGCGCCGCATTTGTTCATGGGGGACATAACGCAAAAGCGAGGGCAGTGACCTCTCCGTCACGGCCCTCGCGATCGGGCCCATGCTACAGGCGGGCGGCAGGGCACCGGACCGGAGGTCCGGCGGCACCGGCAGCGGGCATATGCATACGTGCTGGCTGGAGCCCCGCGCGATCGAGATCGATCACGGTTCGATCATCACCGACGCAATGCTTCCAGCTTTCTTCTCTGCGCCCTCCGAGTGCGCCCGCGCTGCTTTCCTGTTCTGCGCACAGGGGATGAGGTGGAGCGGTGAGCGATGGCGGACCGGAGGAGTCCGGTGGGGCCGTGGGACTGCCGAGCCGGCGTCGGCGGCCGACTCCCATGAGCCGGTGGGATCCGACGGCGCGCCTGTCGTACTGGGCCTTCCACGCCAATCGGCGGCCCGCGTACATGCGCTTCGCGTATCTGCAGCTGGGTTCCGACGCGGCGGCGGAGGAGGCGGTGGACGCCACCTTCGACTCGATCATGGGCGAGTGGCTCCGGATGCTCCACATGGACCGCCTCGACGCGTACGCCTGGACCGTGCTCAAGCAGTGCCTGGTCGACCGGCAGCACCGGCGCCACCCCTGGCAGCAGCAGCCCGAGCCGATGGACATCAGCGCCTTCGAGGCCGCCCTCAGGGAGGCCCACGCCGACCAGTACGAGGTGCTGACCGACACCATCCGCTTCTACTCCGCCGTCTCCCGGCTCGCCGAACGGCAGCGCGACGCCGTCCTCCTGAGGTACGGGCTCCAGTGCACCCCCGGGGAGGCCGCCGCGGTGATGGGTGTCGACGAGGCCACGGTCCGCTCCCACCTCGGCCAGGCCCACCGGCGGCTCGCCCGCCTCCTCGACACGTCCGCCGAACCAGCCGAATCAGCCGGCTCATGAAGCGGTACGAGCCCCAGGAGCGGCAGGACGGCGACCCCACCCCACGTTCGCTCGCCGATTTCCTCGCCCGGGCTGGCGTCCGCGACCGCTACCGGTACTACGACCTCGGCGCGGCCGAGGCCCGGCTGCTGCGCGCGACACCGCACGGGCCGGTCCCCGGGCACCGGGCCCGGCGCCGGTCGGCCTACGGCTGGAGCGACCCGGCCCGGGACTGCCCGCTCGACGCCGAACGGGCGCGGCGCGACCTCAAGGCCGTCTGCCTGGCGTCCGTGTGCGCACCGAAGGCCGGGGCGCACCTCGACTCCTTCCGCCTCGGCGGGCACACCGACCTGGCCGGCGCGGTCGTCTTCGGCTGCCTGCTGCACCTCGCCGGGCTGCGCGAAGGCGCCCGCTTCTGGTGGCAGTTCGCCGCCGGTTCCGGGAGCCCGCCGACCGCCGCGGCCGCGTACTGCCTCTTCCTCGACCACTCCCGGCGCGGTGAGCACCACGACGCCCGGCACTGGGCGCGCGAGCTGGGCCGCCGCGGCTTCCGGCCGGGCGGCCGGCGGGACCTGCGGGAGGTCCGGCTGTGCGCGCAGGCGGCCGTCCTGCGCCACGTCGACCAGTTCGAGGACCCCGACCTGGGCGCGGTGCCCCTGCCGCGGCCCGGGCTGTCCGCGGTGCTGACCGCCTTCCTGGCGCCGCCCGTCTCCGTGACCGCGACCGTCCCGGCGCCGGTGGCCCCGGTCCGGCCGTCCGCAGGACCGATGCGCCACCCGGCACTGACGGCGGCGGCCCGCGGGACCGTCGTCCAGGACGGGACGGGCGAGGCCCTGGCGGAGGCCCGCCGCGCGCTGGCCGTCGTACGCGTCCTGGAGCAGCACCCCCTGGGGGTGCGGGCCGCCCGGCTGGCACGGGAGTCGGGCCTCGCCGAGGCGGAGCTGCGCCGGCTCCTGTCGATGCTGTGCGAGGAGGAGTACGCGTACCGCGCGGGCGCGGGGGTGTACGGGCGCGGACCCGCCCTGGACCGGCTCGCCGCGCCCGGCGGCCACGGCCTGGCCGGCCAGCTCCAGCGCACCCTGGCCCTGGCCCGGGACAGCGCGGGCGCCGCGGTGTACCTCAGCCGGTACGCCGACGGGGAGGTCCGGATCACGCAGATGGCGGACGGGCCCGCGACCCCGCCGGTGCGGGAGTGGGTCGACTTCCGGGCCGCCGCGCACGCCAGCGCGGTCGGCAAGTGCCTGCTCACCCAGCTCGACCACGACCGCCGCGCCGACCACGTGGCCCGGCACCGGCCCGCCCGGCTCACCCCGCAGACCATCACCGACAGCCGGGCCCTGTTCTCCGCCCTGGACGCGGTCGCTCCGGGCGCGCCCGTCTTCGACCTGCTCGAATACTCCCCCGGAGTCGTCTGCTCGGCGGTCCCGATCGCCACCGGCGACGCGGCCGGGAGCCTCGCGCTCTCCCTGCCCGCGACCCACGCCCGCCGACTGCCCGAGGCCACCGCGGCCCTGCGCCGCAAGGCCGTCCCGGTGCTCCTCGCACTGCTCCTGACCGGCGCGATCCCCCCGGACACCCCGGCCCCCGCGGACGCTCCCGCCGCAGAGCCCCCGGCACAGCCCCCGCCGATGAGGGCCCCGGTCACCCCGGAGACCCTCCGCCACCTCCGGCGCCTCTTCCGCACCCCGCTGACCGGAGCCACGGCCGCCGCGGCCGGCCCCCACCTGGTCAGCGACACCACGACCGCGGCGGCCTACCTCTTCGACGCCGCCCCGCACACCGACCGGCCCCGCCTCTCCCTCCCCCACACGTTCACCTCGGTCACCCCGGGCAGCCTGACCACCCCGACGGGCCTGGTGGTCCTGGGCACGTGAACGGTCCGGAGCCGGCCTCGGCTCAATGCCCGGGAGCGGCGTGGTGCGTGGATTCGCGCAGCCTGGTGAACGCGTCGCGGACCATCGAGGCGATCAGAGTGCGGCGGGCCGAGAGGAACGCGTCGTACGGCAGGTGCTCCCAGTCGTCCGGGAGCGCGTGCCGGTAGCGCTGCCGGGCCGACCGGTCGCCGCGTCGGTGACGGCGAACGTGGCGTCGGTGGGCCGGAAGGCGAGGCGGATCCGGCGCGTGGTGGAGTCGTCCCGGAGTACGGCGGCACCGGTGTTCACGGCAGCCCGGCCATGGCGTGCGGTTCCTCCATGGAACGGGCGACGGCGGGCACCCGGAGGCTGTCCGACCCTTCCGTCGCACCGAGCGGCCTTCAGCTCGGCGCATCACTCCCCAGAACGACGAAAACCCCACCGAAGTGGGGTTCTCGCTTTGTGTCCGAGGGGGGACTTGAACCCCCACGCCCGATAAAGGGCACTAGCACCTCAAGCTAGCGCGTCTGCCATTCCGCCACCCGGACCAGGTGGTCGGCCCCGGTTTCCCGCGGCGACATGGACAACAATAGCAAAGGATCGGCGGGGCTCCGACCACTTATCCGCGCGGCGGGCGTCCGCCACGCCGGGCTGACCTGCAGGCATGCACCTACGGCCCTAGCGAGACGGAGTGTCTCGCTGGGGTCGGGCGGGGTGGGGCCGCGGCGCTCCGGGACTTCCGGATGCCGATACCGGCTGGACATCGGGAATGCCGGGCGGTCGGATGACTGCGCACACATCCGGGGGGAGCCGCGCATGGAAACCGAGCACCGCGTCAGCACGCTGGAGCTGTTCTTCGACCTCGTCTTCGTCTTCACCATCACGCAGTTGACGGTGCTGCTGGCGGACGACCTGACCCTGCGGGGCGCGGGGCAGGTGGTGCTGATCTTCACCGTGCTGTTCTGGATGTACGGGGGCTACGCGCACCTGACCAACCAGGTGCCGCCGGACCGGACCGTCCGGCGGATCCTGCTCATGCTGGCCATGGGGGCGTTCCTGGTGTGCGCGCTGGCCGTGCCCACCGCTTTCGGGGCGGGCGGCGTGGCCTTCGGACTCGGGTACCTGCTGGTCGTCCTGGTGCACAGCGCGCTGTACACGCAGGCGCACGGGCGGGGGGGGTGCTGTGGTTCGCGCTGCCCAACGCGCTGTGCGCGCTGTCGGTGACCGCGGCCGGGTTCTTCGACGGTGTACCGGCCTGGGGGCTGTGGATGCTGGCGCTGCTGCTGCAGTTCGCGACGCCGGTGGTCGTACAGCGGGTCGCGGCGAGCGGCTCGGCGGGGGCCGAGGCGGAGCCGGAGGCGCCCGAGCAGACGGTCGGCGACCAGCTCGGCGGGATGAATGCGGCGCACCTGGTGGAGCGGCACGGCCTGCTGCTGATCATCGTCTTCGGCGAATCCGTGATCGCGATCGGCATCGGCGTGGGCTCGCTGCCCCTGTCCCCCGGGATCGCCGGGGGCGCCTTCCTGGCCCTGACCGTCGCGTCCGCGATGTGGTGGATGTACTTCGTACGCGACGAGGGGCGGGCCGAGGAGGTCTTCGAGCGGACTCCGCCCGAGCGGCGTTTCAAGCTGGCGATGGTCGCGTACTACTACGCCTTCCTGCCCATGCTCCTGGGCATCGCCGTCTTCGCGGCGGGCGTGAAGAAGACGATCGGCCACCTGGGCGAGCACCTGCACACGGGTCCGGCGGTCGCGCTGGCGGGCGGGGTCGCCCTGTACCTGGCCGGGGACCTGGCCTTCCGGGCGGCGCTGGGCATCGGGTCGGCCCGTTACCGTGCGGCGGCCCTGGTGCTCTCGCTGGCCACCGTCCCCGTGGGCACGGGGTGGGCGGGAGCGGGCCAGCTGGTGGCGCTGGCGGTCGTCCTGGTCGGCGCGCTGGCAGCCGAGGGCCGCCGCTCCCCCGCCGGGCCGGCACAGGGAACGGCGGCGGAAGCCGTCACGGGCAGTGGATGACCTGGCCCGCGTAGGAGAGGTTGCCGCCGAAGCCGAAGAGGAGGACCGGGGCGCCGGAGGGGATCTCGCCGCGCTGGACCAGCTTGGACAGGGCCATGGGGATGCTGGCGGCCGAGGTGTTGCCGGAGTCGACGACGTCGCGGGCGACGACGGCGTTGACGGCGCCGATCTTGGCGGCGAGCGGCTCGATGATCCGCAGGTTCGCCTGGTGGAGGACGACCGCGGCCAGGTCCTCCGGGGTGATCCCGGCCTTCTCGCACACCTTGCGGGCGAGCGGAGGGAGCTGGCTGGTGGTCCAGCGGTAGACGGACTGGCCCTCCTGGGCGAAGACCGGCGGCGAGCCCTCGATCCGGACCGCGTTGCCCATCTCCGGAACCGAACCCCACAGCACCGGGCCGATGCCCGGCTCCTCGCAGGCTTCGACGACGGCCGCGCCCGCGCCGTCGCCGGTGAGCACGCAGGTGGTGCGGTCGCTCCAGTCGGTGATCTCGGTCATCTTGTCGGCGCCGATGACCAGGGCGCGGGTGGCGGAGCCCGCGCGGATGGCGTGGTCGGCGGTGGCCAGGGCGTGGGTGAAGCCCGAGCAGACGACGTTGATGTCCATCACGGCGGGGCCGCCGCCCATGCCCAGCTTGGCTGCGACGCGCGCGGCCATGTTGGGCGAACGGTCGATCGCGGTCGACGTGGCGACCAGGACGAGGTCGATGTCGTCCGGGGTCAGGCCGGCGCCGGCCAGCGCCTTGCCCGCAGCCTGGTAGGCCAGCTCGTCCACCGGTTCGTCCGGGCCCGCCATGTGGCGGGTGCGGATGCCGACGCGGGACCGGATCCACTCGTCGGTGGTGTCGACCATGGCCGCGAGGTCCTCGTTGGTGAGCACTTTCGCGGGCTGGTAGTGCCCTAGCGCCACCACGCGTGAACCGGTCATGGGCGGGGTCCCCCCTTGTACGGAAGTCAGGATCACCCAGCTTTGCCTGCTACTGGTGGGTACGTGTGCGTGTGACCCGACAGGATTCCGGCCCCGGATTTTGGAGCTTCCCGAGGATCCACCTGCCGGGGGCGTCGCGGGAAGCGGAACCGGGAGAATGAGGTTCGTCGGATACCGGCGAGAAACTGAAGGGGAGGGCTGATCACCATGGGACGGGTCACCGAACGCCGTCGCGTCGTCCGGATCCGGAACGGCAAGGCGGGTGTCCGCCCGGACACGCTGGTGGCCGAGGAGCCACTGGAGATACGGCTGAACGGCAAGCCGCTGGCCATCACGATGCGTACGCCGGGCGATGATTTCGCGCTGGCGGTGGGCTTCCTGGTCAGCGAGGGAGTACTGGGAGCCGCATCGGACGTCCAGGCCGTCACCTACTGCGAGGGGGCGACGGAGGACGGCTCGAACACGTACAACGTGGTCAGCGTGCAGCTGGCCGCCGGGGTCCCCGTGCCGGACATCACGCTGGAGCGGAACGTCTACACCACGTCCTCCTGCGGTCTGTGCGGCAAGGCCAGCCTGGACGCGGTCCGCACGGCGACCAGGTTCCCGGGGATCGCCGCCGACCGGGTACGGATTCCCGCGGAGGTGCTCTGCGCGCTCCCGGACCGGCTGCGCGCGGCCCAGAAGGTCTTCGACCGTACGGGCGGACTGCACGCGGCCGGGCTGTTCACGGCTCAGGGCGAGCTGCTGGACCTGCGGGAGGACGTGGGCCGGCACAATGCGGTCGACAAGATCATCGGCCGGGCGTTCCAGGCCGGCCGGCTCCCCCTGACGGGCGCGGTCCTGCTGGTGTCGGGCCGGGCCTCCTTCGAACTCGCGCAGAAGGCCGTGATGGCGGGCATACCGGTACTGGCGGCCGTCTCCGCGCCGTCCTCGCTGGCGGTGGACCTGGCGCTGGAGTCGGGCATGACCCTGGTCGGCTTCCTGCGCGGGCCGGACATGAACATCTACGCGGGCGAGGAGCGGATCGCCCTCCAGCGGGTGCCCTGACGCCGCGAGCCCGGCCTGATCGGCACGACACCGCTCAGCGCTTGCGGCGGCCGCGGCGGGCGGAGGCGACGGACGGCGAAGGCTCCTTGGGGGCCGGGGGGTCGATGCGGTGGAGGTCCAGGGTGGCCGGGAGCGGGGTCGTGCCCGGGCCGCCGGACTCCGCCCAGGCGATGATCTCGTCGGTCGCGGTGTCGTCCAGGGCCCAGCCGAACCAGGTCGCGCGTGCGCCGCGGCGCCGGGCTTCGGTGGTGGGCTGGACGACGATCACGTTGGCCTGGGCGCAGGGGCCGAGGCAGTCGCTCGTACGGACGGCCAGGCGGCCCCCGGAGGCGGCGGCGGCCTCGCGCAGCCGGGCGAGTTGACCGGCGTGGTCGGAGCCGGGGTTCTTGCGGGGATCGCCGCAGCAGCAGCCGCGGCAGACCACCAGGGTGCAGGGGCGTTCGGCGTGGGCGGCGAGCGGGCGTATCCAGGTCACCACCGCACGTTATCGGGCCTGGCCGGTGGGCTGTTGGGCTGCGGGCGAGACCTCCGCCACACGGTCGGCGGCGGCCTCGGGCTCCCCGTGCTCGATGGGCGCGGTCCGGGCGCGGCGGCGGGCGAGGACCGCGCAGACCATCAGCTGCATCTGGTGGAAGAGCATCAGCGGGAGCACGGCGAGGCCGGCCTGCGCCCCGAACAGCACGCTGGCCATGGGGAGTCCGGCGGCCAGGCTCTTCTTCGACCCGGCGAACTGGATGGCGATGCGGTCCGCGCGGCCGAAGCCGAGGCGCGCCGACCCGTACCACGTGACGAGCAGCATGACGGCGAGGAGTACGGCCTCCACCAGCAGCAGGGCGCCCAGCCGCGGGAGGCTGACGCGGTGCCAGATGCCCGCGGCCACGCCCGCGCTGAAGGCGGCGTAGACGACGAGCAGGATCGAGCCGCGGTCGACGTGGCCGAGGACCTGCTTGTGGCGGACGAGGAAGCCGCCGGCCCAGGGGCGCAGGGCCTGCCCGAGGAGGAAGGGCAGCAGCAGCTGGAGGGTGATCTTGAGCAGGGAACCTGGGGAGAAGCCGCCCGCGTGGCTGCCGAGGAGGCCGGCGGCGAGGAGGGGGGTGAGGACGATGCCGGCCAGGCTGGAGAAGGAGCCGGCGCAGATCGCGGCGGGCACGTTGCCGCGGGCGATCGAGGTGAAGGCGATGGAGGACTGAACGGTCGAGGGGACGAGGCAGAGGAAGAGCAGGCCGCCGTAGAGCGGCTGGGTCAGGACGCCGGGTACGAGGACGCGGGCGGCCAGGCCGAGGAGCGGGAAGAGCAGGAAGGTGCAGGCGAGCACGGTGAGGTGCAGCCGCCAGTGGCGCAGTCCCCCGAGGGCCTCGCGGGTGGAGAGCCGGGCGCCGTAGAGGAAGAAGAGCAGGGCCACGGCGGCGGTGGAGGCGCCGTCGGCGACGGAGGCGGCCGCGCCGCGGGCGGGGAGCAGGGCGGCGAGGCCGACAGTGCCGAGCAGCGCCAGGACGTACGGGTCCAGGGGCAGCCGGGCGGGGAGGTGCGGGCGGCGCATGCGCGGGGTGCTCACTTGCTGTCGGGGCGGGTGGCGCCCGGGCCGACGGACCCGGGCGCGGTGCTGCCCCCATCGTCGACGGTGGAGCGGTCATCGGGAAACCCGTACACCGCACTCACTGTCATCACGCCCTGCGATGGCAGGTGGGTGTCACACCTCGTCGGCCGCCGCGGGGGGCGCGGGCGCCGGGGCGGGCGCGGGGGTGACGGCGGCGATCAGGACCGGCGCGAGGTTCTCCTTGCGCATCCGCTGGTCGACGTAGAGCAGGGTGATGACCAGCTGGGGGAAGCCGTACTGGAACACCGCGCTGATCAGGCCGCCGACCAGCGAGGCGATCGTGTACACGACGAGCCCGAAGATCAGCTGGCTCACATCCACGTCGGACCCGTCCCCCGCCATCAGGGTCGGGAAGAGCGGGATCATGCCGACCGTGCTGAAGGGCATCTGGATGATGTAGCCGACGGCGCCGGCCACGAGGTACCCGAGCATCGTGATGCCGAACACGCGCCACCAGTCACCGCTGACCAGCCGGGAGGAGCGCCGCAGGGCCGCGACGGGGCGGAGTTCCTCGCACACGGCGGCGGCGGACGCGAAGCTGAACCGCGTCATGAGCCAGACCGCGACGGGCATGTAGAGGAAGACGCCCAGGAACAGCAGGGAGAGCGCGACGGCCGGCGGCTCGGAATCGTCGACGGACATGACGATCAGCGGCACGCAGATCGCGTAGAGGACGAGGAGCGGACCGCCCACGATCAGCCCCGTGAGCAGCACGGTTCCGAGCACCGACGGCAGCCGGGACCGGCTGCGGCGCCACATCGCGCCGAAGGTCGTGGGCCGGCCGAGCACGGCCTCCTGCGTCACCGCGGGACACAGGGCGCTGATCATCCCGGCGCAGAGCGTGACCACGACCAGCAGGAGCACGACGACCGGTACGAAGGAGAGGAACAGGCCCGCCACGTCCGCGCCGTCCGGGCGGTCCCCCGGCGGGAGGTCGAAGACGGCGGCGAACCGGTCCTGCACGGCGGCCACGGTGGCGCCGATCCCGGCGAGCACGACCAGGATTCCGATGCCCTGGACCGCGAGCATGACGCCGATCAGGGGCTTCGCGTACCGGCGGAAGACGGCGAAGCCGCCGTTGAATATCTCGCCCATGGTGAGCGGGTGCAGGGGTATGACGCCGGGCTGTGGTGGCGGCGGGAGCGGCGGCTGCCAGCCGCCTCCCCACTGCGGATTCGGCTGTCCCGGGTACGGTCCCGGCCCCATGTGGTGCGACATCAGTTGTCCCCCTCGAAATGAAGGGACACGGTAACCCGGCGCACCACGCACGGCGCAGCCGCCCCCCGGCTCCGTGGACGGCTCGTGCGCAGGTCAACGGCCGTGACGGGGAACGGCGTCCGCGGGAACGGCCGAGACACCCCTGGCATCGGCGGTATGTACGACCCCGTCCAGCTGCGTACGTTCCTCACGGTGGCCCAGACGCTCAGCTTCACGCAGGCCGCGGGGCGGCTCGGCGTACGGCAGTCCACGGTCAGCCAGCACGTGCGGCGGCTGGAGGAGGCGACGGGACGGCCGCTGTTCGTCCGGGACACGCACAGCGTGGAGCTGACGGAGGACGGCGAGGCGCTGCTCGGCTTCGCGCGGACGATCCTGGAGGCGCACGAGCGGGCGGCGGCCTTCTTCGCGGGGACGCGGCTGCGGGGGCGACTGCGGTTCGGGGCCTCGGAGGACTTCGTGCTGACGCGGCTTCCGGAATTCCTGGAGGGCTTCCGTCACGAGCATCCCGAGGTGGATCTGGACCAACCCTGCGGCGACCCCGGCGGCAACCCGGACGGCACCGCCGATGTCGCACGTCAGAGGCATGGGGAGCATGGTCACTGGGGAGGTGTTGTGGAGGTATCCGATTGCTGATCAACCCCCCTTGACCGTGAGGTACGTTCGCCGCGGCGCGCGGAGAGGAGCGGGGCCTTGCGCGAGATCACCGTCCCACCGGTCGTCACGGCCGCGCCCGTCGGCGGACTGGCCGACGTCGTCTTCCGGCACGCCCACGAGGAGCCGGACCGGGTGGTGCTCGGCCGCAAGACCGACGGAGTCTGGCGGGACGTCACCTCCGGGGAGCTGGCCGCCGAGGTGCTGGCGCTCGCCAAGGGGCTGCTGGCCCAGGGCGTGCGCTTCGGGGACCGGGTCGCCGTCATGTCCCGTACCCGGTACGAGTGGACCCTCTTCGACTTCGCCCTGTGGGCGATCGGCGCCCAGCCGGTCCCCGTCTATCCGACGTCCTCCGCCGATCAGGTGCACTGGATCCTGTACGACACCGACTGCACGGCCTGCGTCGTCGAGGACGAGGACCAGGCGATGACGGTGGGCTCGGTCATCGACCGGCTCCCCCACCTGCAGCGGCTGTGGCAGCTCGACGCCGGGGCCGTGGAGTCCCTCGTCGCCGACGGCCGCGGGGTCGCCGAGGACGTCGTGCACCGCCATCGCCGCGCCGTGACGCCGGACGCGACGGCCACCGTCATCTACACCTCCGGGACCACCGGCCGGCCCAAGGGGTGCGTGCTGACGCACGCCAACTTCATGTACGAGGCGGACACCCTGGTGACCAGCTGGGAGTCCGTGTTCCAGGGCAGGCAGGGCGAGCAGCCGTCCACCCTGCTCTTCCTGCCGCTGGCCCACGTCTTCGGGCGGATGGTGGAGGTGGCCGCCGTCCGGGCACGGGTCAAGCTCGGTCACCAGCCCGTGCTGGCGGCGGCCGAGCTGCTGCCGGATCTGGCCGCGTTCCGGCCGACCTTCGTGCTCGGCGTCCCGCACGTCTTCGAGAAGGTCTTCGCGGCGGCCCGCCGCAAGGCGGAGGCGGAGGGGCGCTCGGGTCCCTTCGACCGGGCGGTGGAGACGGCCGTACGGTACGCGGAGGCGCGCGAGCGGAAGGCCTTCGGCATCGGGCCGGGGCCCTCGGCCGGGCTGCGGATGGAGCACCAGCTCTTCGAGAAGCTCGTCTACGGGAAGGTCCGCGAGGCGATGGGCGGCCGGGTGCGGCACGCCATGTCGGGCGGGTCTGCGATGTCGCGCCGCCTCGGGCTGTTCTTCGACGGCGCCGGGATCACGGTGTTCGAGGGGTACGGCCTGACCGAGTCGTGCGCGGCGGCCACCGCGAACCCGCCGGGGGCGACGAAGTACGGCACGGTGGGCCGGCCGATCCCGGGCAGCGCGGTGCACATCGCGGACGACGGAGAGGTGTGGCTGCACGGCCGCCACGTATTCGCCGGGTACCTCAACGACCCCCGCGCCACGGAGGCGGTGCTGCACGGCGGCTGGCTGGCGACCGGGGACCTGGGGCGGCTGGACGAGAGCGGCTACCTCACGATCACCGGGCGCAAGAAGGACATCCTGGTGACCTCCAACGGCAAGAGCGTCGCGCCGGCCGCGCTGGAGGAGCGGGTCCGCTCGCATCCGCTGGTGTCGCAGTGCGTGCTGGTGGGCAACGACCGCCCGTACATCGCGGCCCTGCTCACGCTGGACATGGACGGGATCGCGCACTGGCTGTCGATGCGCGGCCGGCCGCAGCTGCCGGCCGCGGACCTGGTGAACGACCCCGAGCTGGCGGCGGAGGTCCGCCGGGCGGTGGTGGCCGCCAACACCCTCGTGTCGCAGGCGGAGGCGATCCGCACCTTCCGGGTGCTGGGCGAGCAGTTCACGGAGGAGCGGGGACTGCTGACCCCCTCGCTGAAGCTGAAGCGCCGGGCGATCGAGAAGGCGTACGCGAAGGAGGTCGCGGCCCTCTACGCGTCCTGAGCGGGGCCGGGGGCACGGCGCGTCCGTCCACGCCCGGCGTTCACCCCGGACGGGGCGTGGGCTTGGGTGTCATCCGGCGGGCGGCGGAGCGCAGCGAGAAGGCCATCACCACCTCGAAGACGCCGAGCAGGACCAGCCACAGTCCCAGCAGCCGCGTCAGGGCGACCGCGGAGTCCACCGGGAAGCAGAGCACGACGATTCCGGCGACGACGCCGAGGGCGCCCAGGCCGAAGGTCAGGCCGCGGTGCACGAGCGAGCGGTCGGCGATGGCCACGTATGCCGTGAGCACTCCGGACATCAGCCAGAACACCCCGACGATCAGGGACAGCGCGCCGATCGTCTGCATCGGATGCCGCAGGACCAGGACGCCGGCCAGGAACGCCAGCAGGGCGACCAGGACGCCGGCCAGTCTGCTGCCGCCGTCGTCACGGCTGTGGGAGAAGGCGGAGACGAAGCGGAAGCCGCCCGCCACCAGGAGCTGCAGACCGATGATCACGGCCAGGATGTGCAGCGTCTCGTCGGGCCAGACGAGCACCAGAATGCCCGGGATCAGGGTCGCGAGGGCGAAGCCGAGTGCCCAGTGCCACGAGTTTCCGAGCTGCCCGAGGACGTCCTCTGGGTCGCTCTGCGGGTGCTGCGCCGCGTCGGAGGGTACGGTCATCACGCCTCCCGGGACAGCCGGACGGCACGCAGGGGTACCACGAGCCGCCGGACATGCTTGTTACCTTTCCGATCCACCTTAGTCGGATATGTCAGGTTTTGCCGCGCCGAAGGCGGGTCCACACACCGAGGCCGGGGACCGGGGTGGAGCACCTCGTCGGCACCCCTTGGCCGCGATCACCCCGTCATCACGGTCACCGCAGGTCTGGACACCTTCCCGACCGCCCCTTCATCGAAACTGACGGTCCGTCACTTCTCTTTGCCGCTGATATTGACGGTGCGTCAGGTCACGCACAGAATGCGGGGATTCCGACCGGAGGGGATCCCCGACATGTTGCGACCGATCCGCACCCTGGCCGCCGCGGCGGCGGCCCTCGCGCTCGTCTCCGCCTGCAACTCCGCCTCCACGAACGGCGCCAGCCCCGGCAAGCCCGGCGACGGCCCGGGGAACTCCCGCGGGGTCACCGCCGACTCGATCAAGGTCGGCGGCATCGTGTCGATGACCAGCGCCAGCGGTTACAGCAAGAAGGACACCGATCTCGGCGCCAGGGCCCGCTACATGAGGGCCAACGCCGAGGGGGGTGTCAACGGCCGCGAGATCGACTACCTCGGCGCGGAGGACGACGGCCAGGACCCGGCCAAGAACATGGCGGCCGCCCGCAAACTCATCCAGCAGGACAAGGTCTTCGCCGTCTCCCCCATGAGTTCGGTGACCTTCTCCGGCGCCGACTTCCTGGAGCAGGAGAAGGTCCCCACCTTCGGCTGGGGCACCCTGCCCTCCTTCTGCGGGCCCAAGTACATCTACGGGTTCAACGGCTGCCTGGTCCCCACCCCCGGCGGCACCCTGAACCAGACCTGGCCCGAGGGCATCGCCGCGATCCTCGGCGGAGCCCGGGGCAGGTCGGTCGCGGTCATCGCCAACGACAGCGACGCCGGGAAGTTCGGCATCCGGACCTTCCAGCAGGGCTTCACCAGCGCCGGGTTCACGGTCTCCTACGCCAAGGCCTCCGTACCCGCCACCGCCGTCCCGAGCGACTGGTCCGCGTACGTGAAGGAGATCCTGGAGAGCAACGGCGGCAAGGCCCCGGACGCCGTGGTCTCCGTGATGCAGACCCCCAACAACATCGGGCTGTTCACCGCGCTCAAGCGCAGCGGGTACAAGGGGCTGCTCTCCGACCCGACCGACTACGACCCGGGCCTGCTCGCGAAGGACGCCACGAAGCAGGCGCTCGACGGAGTGCACGTACTGCTGCAGTTCCAGCCCTTCGAGTCGGCGGATCCGAAGATGGCTCAGTTCAAGGCCGACATCAAGGCGGCCGCGGGCGGCCAGGACGTGCCGCTCAACATGCACATGTTGACCGGGTACATGTCGGCCGACCTGTTCGTCTCCATCGCGCAGAAGGCGGGCAAGGAGCTGACCGTCGAGTCCTTCCAGAGCGCCGCGCAGGGCTTCTCCGACACCGGCACGCTCGTCGGCGACCGGGCGGAGCCCAAGGGGCAGAAGGACAGCTTCGGCTGCGGAGCGCTCGTACAGCTGAAGAACGGTGCGTACGAGGTCTCCGTCCCGTTCAAGTGCCACGAGCCCATCCCCTTCAAGTAGGGCTGCGGCATGGGAGATCTGCTCGTCTTCGTGCTGAGCGGTCTGGTCTCCGGCGCCCTGTACGCACTGCTCGCCACCGGGCTGGTGCTGTCGTACTCGGCGTCCGGACTGTTCAACTTCGCGCACGGGGCCACCGCCTACCTGTGTGCGCTCACCTTCTACGAGCTGCACTCGGGCCTGGGCTGGCCGGCGGTCCCGGCGGCGCTGCTGGTGGTGCTCGTCCTGGCCCCCGGTCTCGGCTGGGGGCTGGACCGGCTGATGTTCCGGCGTCTCGCGCGGGTCGGCGAGACGGCCCAGATCGTGGCGACCATCGGACTGCTGGTGGCGCTCCCGGCCGCCGGACTGTGGGCGGTGGACCTGCTCGCGGACGCGGGCGCGCCGGTGAAACCGGCGGAGAACCAGTTCGGGCTGCCGGGGGTGGGGCCGAGCCCCGCCCGGTCCTGGCAGCTCGCGGAGGGCGTCGGCATCGACTCCGACCAGCTGATCACCTGGGTGGTGACGGCTCTGGTGGCGGTCGCCCTGTGGGTGCTGATGCGGCACACGCGCCTCGGGCTGCAGCTGCGGGCCGCCGTCGACAACCGCTCGCTGACCGAGCTGCGGGGCATCAGCGCCGACCGGCTGTCGTCGGTGGCGTGGATGATCGCGTCGGGGCTGGCCGGGCTGGCGGGCGTGCTGGCGACGCCGCTGCTGGGCCTTTCGGCGCACGACTTCACGCTGTTCCTGTTCGTGTCGGCGACGGCGGCGGTCATCGGGCGCTTCGCGTCCGTGCCGCTCGCCTTCGCGGGCGGGCTCGGGCTGGGGGTCCTGCAGAACCTGGTGGCCGGGTACGCGTCCTTCGCCGAGGGCATCACGGGCTTCCGCACGGCGGTGCCCTTCCTGATCCTCTTCGGCGGGCTGCTGGTGCTGACCCGCAGGGCCCGGACGGCGGGAGTCGCCGCCGTGGACGCGCCGCCCGTCGACCACCTGGCGGGAGCCTCGTGGGGACGGCGGTGGGGGGTGTGGGCGGCGGGCGCCGGGCTGCTGTGCGTGGCGTTCTACACCGTGACCACCCCCTTCTGGAGCGGGCTGCTGGCGCAAGGGCTGGCCATCGCGCTGGTGTTCATGTCCTTCACGGTGGTGACCGGGCTGGGCGCGATGGTGTCCCTGGCACAGGGCACCTTCGTGACCGGAGCCGCGCTCGTCGCCGGGCTGCTCATGAGCCGGGTCTGGCCCTTCGTGGCGGCGCTGGCGGTGGGCACGTGCGTGGCAGCCCTGCTGGGGGCGCTCGTCGCGCTGCCGGCACTGCGGCTCGGGGGCAGATCTCTGGCCCTGGCCACGCTGGCGCTGGCGTTCCTCGCCGACCAGGTGCTCTTCCAGCTGAGGTGGCTGCGCAACGGCGACTCGGGGTGGTCGGTCCCGCGGCCGGTGTTCGGGCCGGTGGACCTCTCCGACGACCGGGCGCTGGGGGCGGCCCTGGTGGTACTGGTCGCGGTGGTCGCCGCCGGGCTGAGCGCGCTGCGGAACTCCCCGTCGGGGCGGGCGATGCTGGCCGTAAGGTCGGCCCCGGCGGCCGCGGTGGCTTCGGGGGTGTCCGTGCTGCGGACGAAGCTGCTGCTCTTCACCCTGTCGGCGGGGCTGGCCGGGTTCGGCGGCGTGATGTACGCCTCGTACAACACCCGGATCACGGCGACGGACTTCACGGCGCTGACGGGGCTGGTATGGCTGGCGGTCGTGGTGGCGGCGGGCGTGCGGAGGCCGCAGTACGCGGTGGTGGCCGGGCTGGTGTTCGCGGTGGCCCCGCGGCTGCTGTCCGACTACGTGACGGAGTCCGCGCACCTGCCGGTGATCCTCTTCGGGCTGGCGGGGCTGGCCCTGGCCAATGACCCGGACGGGTATTGCGCGGCGGTGCCGGTGCGGCTGGCGAAGCGGCGGGCGGTGGGCCCTGCGGGCGGCTCGTCCCCCACCCCGCCCCTTCCCGAAACCGGGGGCTCCGCCCCCGGCCCCCCGCCGGACGCTGCGCGCCCGGTGCCCTCAAACGCCGGGCGGGCTGGAATTGCCGCGCAGGAGCGGGGTCCGGGGCGGAGCCCCGGGGAACGGAGGAAGGGCGGGGTGGGGGAAAGCCCCGCAGGGCCCGCCCTGGAGCTGCGCGGCGTCACGGCCGGGTACGACGGGGGGCTGGTCCTGCACAGGGTCGACCTGGAAGTCCGCAAGGGGGAGATCCTCGCCGTGCTCGGGCCCAACGGGGCCGGGAAGAGCACCGCGTGCCGGGTGGCCGCCGGGCTGCTGCCGGTCACGGGCGGCGCCGTGTTCGTCCGCGGGCGGGACGCCACCCGCGACGGCCCCGTGCGGCGGTCGCGGGCCGGGGTGCTGCTGGCCCCCGAGGGCCGGGGGATCTTCCCCTCCCTCACCATCGAGGAGAACCTGGCCCTGTACCTCGGGGAGGCCGACGCCCGGGCCGCCGTCTACGCACGCTTCCCCCGGCTCGCGGAGCGCCGCACGGTGGCCGCCGGAGCGCTGTCCGGCGGGGAGCAGCAGATGCTGGCCCTGGCCCCGCTGCTGCAGCGGCCGCCCGAGGTGCTGATCGCCGACGAGCCCTCGCTCGGGCTCGCCCCGCGCGTGGTGGAGGAGGTCTACGCGCTGCTCGCGGAACTCCGCGACGCCGGGACCGCGCTGCTCCTGGTGGAGGAGAAGGCGGCCGGGATCCTCGGGATCGCCGACACCGTGGCCTGCCTCTCCCAGGGCCGGGTCTCCTGGTGCGGCCCCCGGGCCGAGGTGGAGGCGGACCGGCTCACCGAGGCCTACCTGGGAATCGGGACGCGCGGAATCGGGACGCGCGGGGTGGGGACGAGCGGGGTCGGGACGAGCGGGGTGGGGACATGAGCGGCTACGTGCTGGAAGCCAGTGGTGTCAGCGTCCGCTTCGGCGGGGTCAGGGCGCTGACCGGGGTGGACCTCGGCGTCCGGGCGGGCGAGGTGTGCGGGCTGATCGGGCCGAACGGGGCCGGGAAGACCACGCTGTTCGACGTCCTGTCCGGGATCCGCCGGCCCGACCAGGGGCGGATGCTGCTGGACGGCGCGGACATCACCCGCCGCTCCCCCGTCTGGCGGGCCCGGCACGGGATGCGCCGGACCTTCCAGCGCCAGCAGTTGTTCGGGCAGCTCAGCGTGGCCGACAACGTGCTGGTGGCGCAGGAGTGGCGGGGCGGCGGGGGCGGGCTGGCCGCCGATCTGCTCGCCCTGCCGGCCCGGAGGGCCCGGGAGCTGGCCCGCCGGGCCCGCGGCAAGCGGGTGCTGGCCGACTGCGGGATCGGCGCGCTCGGGACCTCGTACGCCGGCGGGCTGCCCGTCGGGCAGGCCCGGATGGTCGAGCTGGCCCGCGCGGTGGCCGATCCGCCGCGGGTGCTGCTGCTGGACGAGCCCGCGTCCGGCATGTCGGCGCCCGAGCGCGAGCGGCTCGCGACGGTCGTGCGGCGGCTGGCGGCCGAGGAGGGCTGTGCGGTGCTGCTGGTCGAGCACAACGTCGCCTTCGTGATGGACCTCTGCACGCGGGTGGTCGTACTGGACCTCGGGGCGGTGCTGGCCGAGGGCACGGCGGCCGAGGTGCGGGCGAACCCGCTGGTGCGGGAGGCGTATCTGGGGGCCGCGTGAGGGCTGCGCGAGGGCCGTGTGCGGGGCCGCGCGAGGGGCTCCGCCGATGGCGGGAATACGTCGTACGAGGGCCCGGTTGTCGCCCCTCGTACGACGTTGTACCGCCGCCGACGCGAGGAACCACCAGACGTGAACCAGCAGGTCCCCACCATTCAGCTCAACAACGGCAGCCTCATGCCCCAGCTCGGCTTCGGCGTCTGGCAGGTGCCCGACGCGGAGGCGGAGCACGCCGTCGGGACCGCTCTGGAGGCGGGTTACCGCAGCATCGACACGGCCGCCGTCTACGGCAACGAGAAGGGCACCGGCAAGGCCGTCGCCGCCTCCGGGGTGCCGCGCGAGGAGCTGTTCGTCACCACCAAGCTGTGGAACGGCCGGAAGCAGCGGTGGGGCCGGGACGAGGTGCTGCGCGCCTTCGACGACTCCCTCGGCAAGCTGGGCCTGGACCACATCGACCTGTACCTCATCCACTGGCCGCGCCCAATGCGCGACGACTTCGTCGCCATCTGGAAGACCTTCGAGGAGATCGCGGCGAGCGGCCGCGCCAAGGCGGTCGGCGTGTCGAACTTCCGCCCGGAGGACCTGGAGCGGCTCGCCGCCGAGAGCGCGCTGGTGCCGGCCGTGAACCAGGTCGAGCTGCACCCGCTCTTCCCGCAGGCCGAGCTGCGCGCCGTGCACGCCGCGCGCGGGATCGCCACCGAGGCCTGGTCCCCGCTCGGCCAGGGCAAGGAGCTCCTCACCCTCCCGGCGGTCGCCGCGCTCGCCGACACGTACGGCCGCAGCCCCGCCCAGGTGGTGCTGCGCTGGCACCTCCAGCACGGGAACATCGTGATCCCGAAGTCCGTGACCCCGGCGCGCATCCGGGAGAACCTGGACGTCTTCGACTTCGAGCTGGAGGCCGCCGACGTCGCCGCACTGGACGCGCTGGGCGCGGGCGCGGCGGGCCGACGGATCGGGCCGGACCCGGCCGAGTTCGACGTCTGAGGGCGAGGTCCAGGTGAACCTTCCCGAAGGGCTCTACCGGATCCGCAACGTGGACAGCGGGCTGGTGCTCCAGCTGGAGGGCGCCTCCCGGGTGCGGGTCGGCCCGGACGGGCCGCCCGCGCCGGAGGCCGCCCGCCGGTGGCGGATCTCGCCGGTGCACAGCGGCGGCGGGATCTTCCACGTGGTGAGCGAGGACAACGAGCGGCGCCTCGACGTCGCGAACGCGTCGACGGACAGCGGCGCGCGGGTGCAGGTGTGGCGGGCCAACGCCTTCGGCGCGCAGGAGTGGATCGTCGAGGAGCACCTCGACGATCCCGGGGTGGTGTCCCTGATCGCCTGCATCAGCGGCCTGCCGCTGGAGTCGGACGGGGCGGGGCGCGTCCGGCAGGGCGAGGACACCGACTCCCCGACGCAGTGGTGGCGCCTGGAGCCGGTGTAGCCCGGCGGCGCGGAGCCGCGCGCGCCCGTCAGACGCGTACGAAGCCGCGTACGCGGTACGTCGGCTCCGCGCGCGGCACGTCCTGGTCGGGCAGCAGCTCCAGCCGCGCCGCCAGCTCCTGCGGGGTGATGCCGCGCGGCGCTATGCGGGAGGCGTACCGGCCCGCGAGCAGGGCCTCGGCGGAGGCGCGCGGGCTGCGGCCCTGACCGTGGCCGGTGAAGCGGGCCTCGCCGGCCGGGCGCAGGCCCGCCCGGGCCGCGTACGCCTCGACGTCCCCGGAGGCGTCGGCGGGGGTCGGCGCCAGGTGTGCGGCGAACACGGCGTCGACGTCGCTGCCCACGTCGTGCGCGGAGTCCTTGTCCACGGTGGTGAGGAAGACCCCGCCGGGCCGCAGGACCCGTCCGGCCTCGGCGATCACGGCGGGTACCAGTTCCGGCTGCCGCAGCAGGTGCAGCAGCCACACCGCGCTCACCGCGTCCAGCGAGCCCGACCGCACCGGCAGCCGGGCCGCGTCGGCGAGGGTCACGGGGACGCCCCGCCGCAGGGCCACGGAGGCCATGCCGTGGGAGGCGTCCGCGCCCAGGACGCGCAGTCCGGGGCGGGTCAGCCGGCTGGTGACGATGCCCGTGCCGCAGCCGAGGTCGAGGAGCGTACCCACGTCGGCCGGGAGCAGCTGCAGGACCGCCGCGGCCGCGGCCTCGGCGCGTGGGGCGCCGCCGCGGCTCGCGTCGTAGGCCGCGGCCTCGGCGTCGTAGTCCAGCAGGGGTGTGCCGGTCTGTATGTGCGTGGTCATCAGCTCGCGCCGTGGGCCGGGGCGAGGGCCTCGACGCGTTCGGCGAGCGCGAAGTCGGTCTCGGTGACGGCCCCGCCCGCGTCGTGGCTGTTCACGGAGAGCCGGACCGTGTTGTAGCCGAGGGTCAGGTCCGAGTGGTGGTTCAACTCCTCCTGGACCGAGGCGATGTGGGCGACGAGGGCGCTCGCGGCGAAGTGCGTGCCCAGCCGGTAGGTGCGGATGATCCGGTCGTCCTCGAAGGCCCAGCCGGGAAGCTCCCGCAACCGGTCCTCGATCTCCTTCTGTGACAGCGGCTCACTCGGCATGCACCGGCTCCTTTTCCCCGTGACGTGTAGTCAAGGTTCCCACAGTGCACGCCGGAGCGAACCTTTCGCGCCATAGTGCGCTCGGGTACTTCTGCGCCTTCCGCGTCCCTCGCGCCCCCCATAGGCTCCTGCGCCGGACATGACTGTTACCAACGGTAACCAGGGGGCATTCACCATGACCAGCACAGGGAGTTCCAGGCGTACGTTCATCGCGGGTGCGGGTGCGGGCGCCGTGGCCACCGCCGGCGCGCTGGCGGCCGGGATCGCGACCGCCCCGGCGGCCGCGGCGTCTTCGGCGGCCGCCCCGGCACAGCCGGACGGCCGCCGCGTCGCCGTCCTCGGGGGCGGGGTGGCCGGCCTGACCGCGGCGCACGAACTCGCCGAGCGCGGCTACGCCGTCACGGTGTACGAGCGCCGGGCGCTCGGCGGCAAGGCGCGCAGCATGGACGTGCCGGGCAGCGCCCGCGGCGGGCGCCGGCCGCTGCCCGCCGAGCACGGCTTCCGTTTCATCCCCGGCATCTACCACAACCTGCCCGACACCATGCGGCGCATCCCCTTCCCCGGGAACGCGAACGGGGTGTGGGACAACCTCGTCGCCCCGCGCGAGATGATGTTCGCCCGGGCGGGTGGCCGCGAGGACCTGCGCGGACCCATCCCCTGGCCGGACCACTCCCCCGCCGAGCTGACGCCCGACGAGCTCCGGCGGGCCCTCACCGCCATCCTGCAGACGCTGCTCCGGCTCCCGCTGCACGAGACGGCGTACTTCGTGGACCGTGTGCTCGTCTTCCTCACCAGCTGCGACGAGCGGCGCAACGAGGTCTGGGAACGGACCCCGTGGTGGGACTTCGTGCGCGCGGCGCGGATGTCGTCCGAGTACCAGCGCATCCTCGCCGTCGGCATCACCCGCAACATCGTCGCGACCAAGGCCGAGGAGGCCTCCACCCGTACGGTCGGCACCCTCGGCGAGGCCTTCGTCTTCAATGTGCTGGGGCGCGGGGCGGACGGCCCGCCGGACCGGATCCTCAACCTGCCGACCAACGAGGCGTGGATCGACCCGTGGGAGGCCCATCTGCGGTCGCTCGGAGTGGAGTTCAGGATCGGGTGGACCGTACGGGAGGTGCAGTACGGGAACGGCCGGGTCAGCGGGGTCTGCGTCGAGGGCCCGGACGGCGCCCGGCAGACAATCACGGCCGACCACTACGTGAGCGCGCTGCCCGTCGAGCACGCCCGCCGCACCTGGAGCGCCGGCCTGCGGGCGGCCGACCCGATGCTGGGGCGCTGCGACAAGCTGGAGACCGACTGGATGACCGGTATCCAGTTCTATCTGACCGAGCGGGCACCGCTGGTGCACGGGCACCTCAACTGCATCGACTCGCCGTGGTCGTTGACGGCGATCCAGCAGGCCGAGCACTGGCCCGCACGGAACTTCCCGGCCGACTACGGCGACGGTACCGCGGTCGACTGCCTGTCGGTGGACATCTCCGAGTGGGACAAGCCGGGGATCCTGTACGGGAAGACGGCCAAGCAGTGCACCCGCGAGGAGGTGGCGCGCGAGGTGTGGGCGCAGCTGAAGGCCTCCCTCAACGACACCGGGAAGACGCTGCTGAGCGACTCCGGGCTGCACTCCTGGTTCCTGGACCCGGGGGTGGACGGGCTCGGCACCCCGCACCCCACCAACCAGGACGAGCTGCTGATCCACCCGGTGGGCACCCTCCACAACCGGCCGAGCGCGGGGACCCGCGTCCCGAACTTCTTCCTCAGCGGGGACTACGTCGCGGTGGACATCGACCTGGCGACGATGGAGGGCGCGAACGCCTCGGCCCGTGCGGCCGTCAACAGCCTGCTGGACCGGGACGGTTCGCAGGCGGAGCGGTGCACGGTCCGGCCCATGTACCGGGCGCCGGAGCTGGAGTCCGCCAAGCGGCACGACCTGTGGCGCCACCGCCTCGGCCTGCGCAACATCTTCGACCTGGGGTGACGCGGGCCGGCCCGGGGCGAGGGGCTCGGCTACCGTCGTCCGCATGACCCCGACGCCCCCCGCACCGGCACCCGCGCCGGCTCCCGCCCCGACGGTCGGCGCCCTGCTCCGCGCATGGCGGGAGCGGCGCGGCATCAGCCAGCTGGAGCTGGCGGGCCGCGCCGGCTCCTCGTCCCGGCACATCAGCTTCATCGAGACGGGCCGGTCCCGGCCGAGCGAGGAGATGGTGCTGAGGCTCGCCGACCGCCTCGACGTGCCGGTACGGGAGCGCAACGCCCTGCTGCTGGCGGCGGGTTACGCCCCGCGCTACGCCCAGACCGCGCTGGACGACCCGTCGATGGAGACACTGCGCGAGGGCATCCGGCAGCTGCTGACCGGGTACGAGCCCTACCCGGCGCTCGTCGTCGACGCCACCTACAACGTCGTCGCCGCCAACCGGGGCATCGCGATGCTGCTGGACGGGCTGCCGGAGCACCTGCTGACCCCGCCGCTGAACGCCATGCGGATCACCCTGCACCCCGAGGGCCTCGCCCCGAGGATCCACAACCTCGGGGAGTGGCGCGGGCACCTGCTGGCCCAGATGGAGCGCCAGATCGCGCTGGCCCGCTCCGAGCCGCTGCGCGCGCTGTACGAGGAGGTGTCCGCGTACCCGGTGCCGCCGGCCGCGGAGCGCCCGGGGGACGGGGAACCGGCAGAGCCCGTCCCGTACATCGCACTGCCGCTCGTCATCGAGCACGACGGCCACCTGCTGTCCTTCGTGTCGTCGATCGCGACCTTCAACACGCCGATGGACGTGACCGTCGCCGAGCTGGCCATCGAGACCATGCTCCCGGCCGACCCGGCGACGGTGAAGTACCTGCGCTCACTTGCCGACTGAGCGCAGCGCGAGCTGCTGGAGCAGGGCGAAGCCGGCGACGGTGAGGCCCTGCGCCGCAATCCACACGGCCCCGGCGGCCGTGGGCGTGAACCACACGGCCAGGGAGACGAGACTCAGCGCCGCCCAGGCGTAGTTGGTCTCGATCACGAGCTTCACCGGGAACGCCGGGGGCTGCCGCCGCGAGGCCGGCCAGCCGACCGCGGCGCCGTACAGCACCAGCAGGATCCCGAGTTCGAGCAACAGGACCTGCCCGACCCCGAGCAACCGCCCGAGCGGCGCGGAGAAGGCGACGTACGCGAGCCCGTTGCCGGTGGTGACGACGGAGTCGAGCGCGAGGAAGCGCCGCAGCATGACGTGCGGGACGCCGGTACGGGCAATGCTGCCGAGCAGGGTCGCGGACATGCGAAATCCCCCTCCATCGAGGTCGAACGGCCAGGTGGGACACGGCTTCCGGGACCGAGTGCGCGGCCCCGGAACCCGATGACCCCACTGTGCCCGGCGACCCGGAGCGGGTCGATTACCTCGCAGGTAACGGGCCCGCTGGCCCGGGCATCGGCTACGGTCCTTGGCTGTGAACCGTACCGAGCGTCTGTACGCCCTGGTGGAGGAGTTACGTGCGGTCTCGCCCCGGCCGCGCAGCGCCCGGTGGCTCGCCGAGCGCTTCGGCGTCAGCACCCGCACGATCGAGCGCGACCTCAGCGCCCTGCAGCAGTCCGGTGTGCCGCTCTACGCCGAACCGGGCCGCAGCGGCGGGTACGTGGTGGACAAGGAGCACACCCTGCCGCCCCTGGCCATCACCCCGGCCGAGGCCGCGGCGCTGGCCGTCGCGCTGCACGGGCTGGCCGGGACACCGTTCGCCGCGGACGCCCGCTCGGCGCTGTACAAGGTGTTCGCCGTCATGCCGCAGCGCGATCGTCAGGCCGCGCGCGAGCTCGCCGCTCGGGTACGGCTCGCCGTGAACCCCGTTCGGCCGTCCGCGCTCCCGCACACCCTGCGCGAGGCGCTCTCGACCCGCCGGCTGCTGCACCTGTCCTACGCCGACGGGGAGGACGAGGTCACCGCACGCACCGTCGAGCCCCTGGGCTTCCTCGGAGGCGACCACTGGTACCTCATCGGCTGGTGCCGGCTGCGCTCCGCCGTGCGGGGCTTCCGCCTCGACCGCATCCGCGAGGCGCGGGCACTGGAGGAGACGGCGGAGCCCCGTCCGGTGGACCTGTCCGAACTGGACACCCCCGGATGGGATTTCGTCGCACTTGACGAGCTCTATGGTTTCGCTTGAGCCGCCGCCCGGAGGGCTAATCACCGACAGGGGGTTGTCGCGCACGGCCCGGAGGCTGGGTGACCACGAACCGACCTTGGAAGGCACCCATGTCTGTGAAGACGACCCCCCTCACCGACTCCGCACCGCTGACCCGGGAGGCCGGCACCCGGCTGGTGGAGGGCTGGACGGCGCTCTGGAACGGTGACGTCGCCCTCGCCGAGCAGATCCTCGCCCCCGGCTTCCGGCTGCACTTCGCGGACGACTTCGACGGCACCGGCTCCGCCCACACCTTCGGCCCGGACGAACTGACGGCGTTCATCTCGGCCAACAGCCTCGCCCTCACCGGCCTGACGTTCGCCGCCGACGCCGCACCGCTGGTCGACACCGAGCGCGGTGAGATGGCCTGCCGGTGGATCGAGAGCAGCGACGGCGGCGACGGAGACGTCGTGGTCAAGAGCGGCATCGACATGTTCGCGGTCACGGACGGCCGGATCTCCGCCGTGTGGTCGCTCACCGGCAACCGCCGCTTCGACGCCTGACCGTTCGCGGCATCCCGCTGCGCTTGCCTCGGAGGTCATGCCAACCCTTTTTGAGTCGTACGGCAGGAAACGTTGGGGTTCCCCTGGTTCGGGCAGGAGCGGGGGGCTAGGCTTCACGGAGCCCGATTCACTCGAACGTCTTGTCGACATATGGAGAATCCGCCGGTGCGAGCCGCCGCCCGACCCGATCTCGCCGTGATCTGGCGGCGCGTCGAGGCGCTGTCGGTGCGGCGTGGTCAGGATCCGGCCGGGGTGCTGGGCCTGGGGCGGCTGAGTCATCTGTCCGGGGTCGAACCCGGGCGCATAGCGCAGGTGGTGGCGGGCACGGCGGCCGAGGTGCCGCTGGAGCAGCGCGTGCACCAGCGGTTCCTGCGGCTGCGCGCCACCCGCCGGGACAAGCACGGCCGGGAGTGGCCGCTCGCCGCCATCGCCGACGACTTCGACGCACCCGGAGCCTCCCTCGGGCCGCTCAACGCGGGGACCGGGCTGCCGCGGATGGGGCACGCGGCAGGCGTGCAGCGGTTCTTCGGGGTCTACGCCGGCTTCCTGCTGGCCGACAGCAAGAGCGCGGTGGAGCGGGCCCTCGCCCTCTCGGCCACCGCCGCCGCCACCACCACCGCCAACGCCAACGCCACCGCCGTCCCGGACGGCCGGGACGACCTGGAACACCTGTCGTACCTCACCGGCATGAGCCCGCAGGCCATCCGGCTCACCCTCGACGGCGAGCCGCCCCGGCTCCCCCTCAAGGAGCAGGTGCACCACCGGTTCGAGCACCTGCGCCGGACCCGCGTACGGGAGGACGGCCAGCCCCATTCGCTCGCGGCCATCGCCAAGTCCTTCGACGCGTCGGGCCAGTCGCTGACCCGCGTCGCCCAGGGCGAGGGCCTGCCGAACCTCGCCGCGGCCGCCGGGATCCAGCGGTTCTACGGGGTCGAGGGCGGTTTCCTGCTGGCCGACGACACCGAGGCGCTCGCCACCGCACTCTCCCTGATCGAGGCCGAACTGGAGTCCGGGGAGCGGGAGCAGGAGAACCCGATGCTGGCCGTGCTGCGGGCGCACGACGTACGGAGCATCGTGACGCGGGCCGGCCGGCTCTCCCCGCGGGGCTGGAAGTCGCTCGCCGACCACTTGGACGACCTGCTCGCGCGGGAGGGCCAGCTCGGCCGTCCGGCGGAGCCCGACGAGGGGGGAGCGCCATGAGGACCACACGGGCGATGCGCAGGCTCGGCGGGGATCTGCTCGCCGACGCGCGGCTGACGCCGCCAGCCTGCGCCGCCGATATCATCGGCGCGCTGTGCACCGCGTACGGCCGGCGGCGCGGCGGTCGGAAGGTCGACTTCCGCTTCGCCTCCTTCCCGCCCGACACGGCCAGCGGGCTGTGGCTGGAGATGGACGCGCGCGATCTCCTCGTCATCGAGGAACACACCCGCCCCGAGCACCAGCTCGTCATCGCCTGCCACGAGTTGTGGCACGTGTACGAGGGCACCTGCGACAGCCACGGACCGGGCATGGCGGTGGCCGCCCGGCTGACGGGCGACGCGGACGGCGCGGACGGCCGCCGGGGCGGCCTCACGGAGCTGCTGCAGTCGGACACCGGTCTGGGCACGGTGGTCCGGCAGGCCGCCGCCCGCGCGGACCGGGAGGACCCAGCGGAGATCCGGGCCGAGATCTTCGGCCTGTACCTCGGCAAACTCCTGAAGCCCTACCTGCCGCCTCCCCGGGAAGAACAGGTCCCCGAGGCGATCGAGCGCATCAAGACCTCGCTCGGCTGGGGGCGTTGAGCGTCACGCCGGTGACCTGCACGCCGCCCCCGCCGCACCCCTTGCGCCGATGCCCTCAGCACGGCCCTGACAGAGAGCACGACACGATGACCCAGTCTTCCCCGCCCCGCCACGCCGTCGTCATCGGCGGCAGCATGGCCGGCCTGCTCGCGGCCGCCGTCCTGGCCGAGCACGCCACGGTCACGATCATCGACGCGGACACCCTCCCGGACAGCCCGGCGCCGCGCCGCGGACTGCCCCAGGCCCGGCACGTCCACGTCATGTGGTCCGGCGGGGCGCGTGCGATCGAGGACATCCTGCCCGGCATCACCGAGGACTGGACGGCGGCGGGCGCGATCCGCCGCAGCCTGCCCACCGACCTGGTCACCAAGACCGCCGAGGGCTGGATCCCGCGCTGCGCCGAGATGCAGTTCAACATCTCCTGCAGCCGCGACCTCCTCGACTCGGTCGTCCGGGCCCGGGTGACCGCCCTGGAAGGGGTCTCCACCCTCCAGCAGAGCCGCGTCCGCGGCCTGGAGGGCACGGCGGCCCGGATCACCGGCGTCCGCGTCGACACCCCGGAGGAGGAGGGCAGGTTCGTGCCCGCCGACCTCGTGGTCGACGCGAGCGGACGCGGCTCCCGCGCCCGCACCTGGCTGCAGGAGCTCGGCGTCGGCGGCATCCGGCAGGCCGAGGTCGACTCCGGCCTCGTCTACGCGACCCGCATCTTCGAGGCGCCCGCCGGAGCCCACGAGTCCGGCTTCCCGATAGTCAACGTGCAGTCCGACCCCCGCGTGCCCGTCCCGGGCCAGACGGCCACGATCGTGCCCATCGAGAACGGCCAGTGGCAGGCCACCCTCTCCGGCACCCGCGGCGGCCAGCCGACCGGCGACCCCGACGCGTTCATCCCGTTCGCCAAGGGCATCCGGGACCCGATCGTCGGCGAGCTCCTGGAGGGCCGCAAGCCCCTCACCGACGTCGCCGTCACCAAGGGCACCGCGAACCGGCGGATCTTCTTCGAGAAGGTCGAGCTGCCCGACGGCTTCTTCGCCGTCGGCGACTCGGTCGCCACCTTCAACCCGCTGTACGGGCAGGGCATGACCGTCGCCGCCCAGGGGCTGCTGGCCGTACGCTCCCTGCTCCGGGCCAGGGGGCTCGCCCACCCGGCCTTCGGACGCGAGGCGCAGCGCGCGATCGCCCCGCAGGTGGCCACCGCCTGGGACCTCGCCACCTCGCAGGACATCCTCTACCCCGGCGCCACCGGCATGAAGCCGCGGACCGGAGCCGGGCTGCTCAACGCGTACGTCAGCCGGCTGATGACGGGGGCCACCACCCGGGAGGCGCTGACCGCCGCCTTCCTCCAGGTCATCACCATGAGCAGCACACCCACCCACTGGCTCAAGCCGTCGGTGGTCTGGAACGTCCTGCGCGCCTCCGACCGCGGCGCGCTGAAGGCTCCGCCGCTCACCTCCGCCGAGCGGACGGTCGCCGGGCTCGACCAGCGGGCCGATCCGGCCGACCCCGTCGGCCGGGCCCGGTGAAGAGCGGCCTGATCCTCTACGTGCCCGGGGCGCTCCTGGTCCTGATCCTGCTGGTCAAGGCGCCCACCCTGCGGAGGAGGTGGGACCAGCCGCCGATGCGGGCCGTCTGCGCGCTGCTGGTCATGGGCTGCCTCGTGCTGATCCTGGCGGCGCCACCGACGATCGCGGCCGTCAACCGCTTCACCGGGGTGGCCAACTTCTCGGCCCCGCTGGTGTTCGGCCTGATCACCGCGTTCTCCGGGTCGTGCGTCGTGCTGGTCCTGCAGTGGGGCGGCGGCCCGCCGGCCGTGGTCCGCCGGGCCACCCGGCTGACGGTGGCCGTGTACGGCGGGGTCACGGTGGCGATCGTCGTCCTCTTCGCGATGGGCGACGCGCCGGTGGAACGCCTGCGGGACCTGGACACGTACTACGCCGGCACCCCGTGGATCCGGGAGATGATCGTCTGCTATCTGCTGGCGCACACCGTCGGCAGCTCGGCACTGACCGTGCTGACCGGGCGGTGGCTGCGCCGCACCCACCCCTCCCTGCGGCCGCTGCGCACCGGGCTGGCCCTGATCATGACCGGCGGGCTGCTGGACCTCGGCTACCTCGTCGCCAAGTGGACCGCGCTGGGCGCGCGCTGGAGAGGCCGCGACTGGGACGGCCTGTCCACGGACGCGGCGCCGCCGCTGGCCGCGGGGGCGGCCCTGATGGTGGCGACCGGCTTCATCGTGCCGCTGGTCGGCGGGTCGGCGACCTGGCGGGACTTCTGCGAGTACCGGGGGCTGCACCCTCTGTGGAAGGCGCTGCGGGGCTTCGCCGCGTCCAGCGTGCGGACGGTTCCGCTCACCTGGTGGTCACCGGTCGGGATCCGGCTGATCCACCGCGAGTCCGTCATCGACGACGGGATCCTGGCCCTCACCCGATGGTTCGACCCGGCCGTACACCGGACCGCGTACGAGGCCGCGCGCGGGCAGGGCATGAGCGAGGCCCGGTCCGAGGTCGTCGCCGACGCCGCCATGCTCGCCGCCGCGTGCGGCCGCAGGACCGCGGCCGCCGCCCCTGCCGCCGATGCGGATGTGCATGCCCACGCCGTCACCACCGGAACGGATGCCGGCACCGGCACCGGCTCCGTACCGCTCCGGCACTCCGAGCCGCCCCGCCTGTCCGGCCAGCCCCTGACCGCCCTGGCCCGCGAGTTCCGCGCCTCCCCCATCGTCGCCGCCGCCCGGGCCGCCGCCGTACGGGCCTAGGGACCGCCGGGGAGGCCCCCCACCCCCGGAAAAGCAGGACGCCCCGGCCCCGAGGGCCCGGGGCGTCCGTCGTACGCGTGCGGCGCGGTCAGAGCTCCGCGAGGTCCAGGCCGGCCTGCGCGGCGGCCGCCTGGACGGTCTGCTCCAGCAGGACGGCGATGGTCATCGGGCCGACACCGCCCGGGACCGGGGTGATCAGCGAGGCGCGCGCGGCGGCGGACTCGAAGTGGACGTCGCCGACGTTGCCCTCGTTGTACCCGGCGTCCAGGACCACCGCGCCCGGCTTGATGTCCTCGCCCCGGATGAACTCGGCCTTGCCGACGGCCGCGACCAGCACGTCCGCCTGGCGCACGATCGACGGGAGGTCCCGGGTGCGGGAGTGACAGTAGGTGACGGTGGCGTTCTGCTCCAGCAGCAGCATTCCGGCCGGCTTGCCCAGGATGGCGCTGCGGCCGACGACGACGGCGTGCTTGCCGGTCAGGTCCACGTCGTAGGCGGCGAGCAGGCGCATGATGCCGCCGGGGGTGCACGAGACGAAGCCCGGCAGCCCGAAGCCCATCGCGGCGAAGGAGTGCATGGTGACCCCGTCGACGTCCTTGCCCGGGGCGATGGCCTCGAAGGCGGCGCGCTCGTCGATGTGGTGCGGAACGGGGTGCTGCAGCAGGATGCCGCTGATCTCGGGGTCCTCGGAGAGCGCCGTGAGGGTGGCCACCAGCTCCTCGGTGGTGGTCTCGGCCGGCAGCTCGACGTGGCGCGAGGTGATCCCGGCCTTGGCGCAGCGGTTCTGCTTCATGCGCACGTAGGTGACGGACGCGGGGTCCTCGCCGACCAGTACGGTCGCGAGGCAGGGCGCGGTGCCGGTGCGCTCGGTGATCTTCGCCGCGTACGCGGCGGTCTGCTCCGAGATGCGGCGGGCGAGGGCGGTGCCGTCCATCAGCCGAGCGGTGTCGGTGGCGGCCTGGGCAGGCTGAGCAGTCTGGGCAGTCGTCACGGGGTCTCCTGAACGTCGCTGCGGATCGCGGTTCGCCCAGGCGCGCGGCAGTCGACGTACCGGAAGGTCCCGAGATCCGCAGGTCCGGGGGTCCGCAGGTACGCCGGGCCGCTCCCCGGTGGTGATCCACCCGAACGCCAGTCACGGCCCGCGTCCACTCTAGTCGACATATCCGGTGGATGACCGGCGCCCGACCTGGGACGATCGATACATGACGCGCACTTTCGACCACCTTGTCGCCGAGGCCGAATCCGTCTCCGTGGACGGCTGGGACTTCTCCTGGCTCGACGGCCGGGCCACCGAGCAGCGCCCCTCCTGGGGGTACCAGCGGCTGCTGGCCGAGCGCCTGTCCCAGGTCCGGTCGGCACTGGACGTCCAGACCGGCGGCGGCGAGGTCCTCGCCGGGTCCGGGCCCCTGCCCCCGCTGATGGCCGCCACCGAGTCCTGGCCGCCCAACATCGAGAAGGCGACCCGGCTGCTGCACCCGCTGGGCGCGGTGGTGGTCGCCGACTCCGACGAGCCGCCGCTGCCCTTCGGCGACGAGGCCTTCGAGCTGGTGACCAGCCGGCACCCGGTGACCATCTGGTGGGAGGAGATCGCGCGGGTGCTGACGCCGGGCGGCACCTACCTCTCGCAGCAGGTCGGTCCGGCGAGCGTCTTCGAGCTCGTCGAGTACTTCCTCGGCCCGCAGCCGGAGGAGGTCCGGCGCGGCCGGCACCCCGACGACGCGGTCGCCGCGGCCGCCGGGGCCGGCCTCGAAGTCGTCGATCTGCGGTCCGAACGTCTGCGCACGGAGTTCCACGACGTCGGAGCCGTGATCTACTTTCTGAGGAAGGTGATCTGGATGGTGCCCGGCTTCACGGTCGGGCAGTACCGGGACCGGTTGCGCGAGCTGCACGAACAGATCGAACGCGAAGGTCCGTTCGTCGCGCACACCGCCCGCTTCCTCATCGAGGCCCGCAAAAAGGGCTGAAAGGAGGGTGGACGGAATCACGCCAGATCAGGTTGCGCGGCCACAGCGTGGCGCAGGTCACTCAATTCAGCGCGTAACGAATCGACTCGGGCATGCGATGAACCGACAGGTGTCCTCGCGCGGCCCGGAATACAGACCCCCCTCGGGTCTGTTTCCCGAGTTCGCGCGATGATGTCCCGTCCACCCCATATCTGTTCGCAACGAGAGGCTCCTTGTGTCGCTCAGCCCGTCCCGTACGTTCCCTCCGGAGATCGCCGAATCGGAGGCCCTCGTCGCGCTCGTCGAGCGCGGCCGCGAGCAGGGTCACATCAACGGTGACGACGTGCGCCAGGCCTTCGAGGCCGGCCGCATCCCGGTGGACCAGTGGAAGCGGGTCCTGCGCAGCCTGAACCAGGTCCTGGACGAGGAGGGTGTCGCCCTCCACGTCAGCGCGGCCCCCGCCACCAAGGCTGCCGCGAAGAAGCCCCGCAAGGCTGCCGCCGCCCCGGCCCGCACCGTGGCCAAGAAGGCCGCCGCCGCGCCGCGCCCCATCGGCGCGCGCAAGACCTCGGCCGCCAGCACCGCCACGGCCACGGCCACGGCGATATCCGCTTCGCCGACCGCCGCCGCGGACGAGGCATCGGCCGAGGCCGCCGCCGAGCCGAAGAAGCGCACGGTCAAGAAGACCGCCGTCAAGAAGACCGCCGTGAAGAAGACCGCCGCGGCGAAGAAGACCAGCGCCAAGGACGCCGACGAGGGCGAGACCCCCGCGGCGGAGGGCGAGGACTGGGCAGCCGAGGACCTGGCCGACGAGGCCGAGGAAGAGGCCCCCAAGGCCGGCGGCACCCAGGGCTTCGTCCTGTCCGACGACGACGAGGACGACGCTCCGGCGCAGACGGTCATGGTGGCCGGCGCCACCGCCGACCCCGTCAAGGACTACCTCAAGCTGATCGGCAAGGTGCCGCTCCTCAACGCCGAGCAGGAGGTGGAGCTCGCCAAGCGCATCGAGGCGGGTCTCTTCTCCGAGTACAAGCTCGAAGAGGAGGAGGACCACAAGCCCGCCTTCAAGCGCGAGCTGGAGATCCTCGTCGAGGACGGCCGCCGTGCGAAGAACCACCTGCTGGAGGCCAACCTCCGTCTCGTGGTCTCCCTCGCCAAGCGCTACACCGGCCGCGGCATGCTCTTCCTGGACCTGATCCAGGAGGGCAACGTCGGTCTGATCCGCGCCGTGGAGAAGTTCGACTACACCAAGGGCTTCAAGTTCTCCACGTACGCGACCTGGTGGATCCGGCAGGCGATCACGCGTGCCATGGCCGACCAGTCGCGCACCATCCGCATCCCCGTCCACATGGTCGAGATCATCAACAAGCTCGCCCGGGTGCAGCGCCAGATGCTGCAGGACCTCGGCCGGGAGCCCACTCCGGAGGAGCTGGGCAAGGAACTCGACATGACCCCCGAGAAGGTCATCGAGGTCCAGAAGTACGGCCGCGAGCCGATCTCCCTGCACACCCCCCTGGGTGAGGAGGGCGACAGCGAGTTCGGTGACCTCATCGAGGACTCCGAGGCGGTCGTGCCGGCGGACGCGGTCTCGTTCACCTTCCTCCAGGAGCAGCTCCAGTCGATCCTGGGCACGCTCTCGGAGCGCGAGGCGGGCGTGGTCTCCATGCGCTACGGCCTCAACGACGGCCAGCCGAAGACCCTGGACGAGATCGGCCGCGTGTACGGGGTCACCCGTGAGCGCATCCGCCAGATCGAGTCCAAGACCATGTCGAAGCTCCGCCACCCGTCGCGTTCGCAGGTGCTGCGCGACTACCTCGACTAAGCCCTCAGGCCAGTCGGAAGACCGGCCCTCGTGGTGTGAACGGCAGGGAGGCACCCTGCGGGATCAGGAAGGCGTGTTCGCGCCGGATCCGCAGGGTGTCGCACCAGCCGTCCGTGATCACGAGGACCGGGGCTCCGGGCGGGAAGTCCTCCGCCCGCTGCAGCAGGTCGATGCCCGGCTGCAGCACGGTCCCGCCGCGCCCCCGCACCCGTACCCGGCCCGCGATCTCGGCGGGCGGCAGATAGCCCGCGTCGTACGGCGCCGCGTCGCAGAAGACGACGCGTGCCGCCGGTACGTCGCGGGCTTCCGCGTACGAGGCGATGGCGCCCAGCGCCTTGCCGAGCAGGGCGGTGTCCATCGACCCCGAGGTGTCGAGCACCACCCCGAAGGTGCAGCGGGCGATCTCCTGCGGCGGGAAGTACCGGCCCGCGCGGGGGATGTCCGGGGTGGAGGCCTGGCGGCGCGCCGGGCGCGCGTAGGACCGTACGGCCTCCGGCCGCGGCACGTACGCGTCGAACCACCGGGCGAGCCGTGCGTCCCAGGGGACGGGCGGGTGGGCGAGCGCCCGGATCTCCTCGACGAGGCCCGCGGGCAGCAGCCCGCGCTCCCCGTATCCGTGCAGGTCGAAGCCCTGGACCAGGCCGCGCCGGTAGAACTCGTCCAGGTCCGTGTACGGGCCGCTGCCCGGGTGGGCCAGCGGCTCGCCCAGGATGTCCCCGAGGCCCTTGCCGCGCAGCGTGGCGAGGCGGCGCATCCGGCGCAGGTCGGTGGTGATGCGGTCGTAGACCTCCTCGACGGACAGGTCCCGCAGCGCGGGGTCGTGGAGCAGCCCTGCGGGCATCGTGCCGACGCCCATCTCCACGAGCCAGCCGTTGACCACGTAGTCGGCGGCGACGTTGTGCAGGTACGGGTCGCGGGCGCCGCAGCGTTCGCCGTGGCGCAGGGCGGCGTGCAGCATCTCGTGGGCGAGGACGAACCGCCATTCCTCGTCCTCGAAGGTGCGCAGCGGGTTGATGTAGATCTCCCCGGCGGTGGCGCTGACCGCGGCGATGGAGATGTTGCGGTCACGTGCCAGTTCGGCGTCCGCGACGACGGTCAGTCCGGCGGCCAGCCCGCCGAGCAGCGGGTACGAGGAGACGAACCAGTTCAGCGCCCGGTCCCACGGGCGTGGGCGGACCCGCTCTCCCGTGACCCGGTCGCGGCGGCCGCCGGCGGCGTCCATGGCGGCGGAGACGCTGCGGGTCAGGGCGTGCGCGAAGGCGGTCTCCCAGTCGGGGACCGCCGTGCTCTGCCCTGCGTTCCAGGACTCCAGGACCTGGTCGGGGTGGTCCCCGGCGGTGCCGCAGTGCTCGTAGGCGGCAGGGATGCCGTCGCGGCGCCAGCGGGCGGCGAGCAGTTCCTCGTCACCGCCGGGGTACTCGGCGGGCAGGTGGTCCGGGGCCCGGCCGACGGGGAAGGTCAGCAGGAAGCGGTTGACGACGGCGCAGCGGGCGGCGATCTCGAAGCGGTCGGGCTGGGGGCGGTGCCGGTCGTCGGCGGCGGGTACGTGACCGAAGCCGAGGTGGAGCAGGGCGTGGGCGATCGTCCAGGCCCATTGCGCGGGTTCGGCGCGCTGGGTGGGGTGGACGTGGATCCTGCCGTTGGAGGTCACGACGGCCAGTCCCCCGGCCGGGTTGTCCGGGCACGTGGCCTGGCGGCAGATCTTGGCGTCGACCGCGCCTAGGGCCGGGTTCCGCCTGACCAGGGTCAGGCCTTCGGTGAAGGCCCGGGTGGCGGGGTCGGCCTTGGCCTCTTTGCCGTTCCTGCTGCGCGGGGCGGTCCGGCTCACGCGTCGGCCCCCTTTCGGCGGGTCGGGGTGGTCCGGTCGCCCACGCCGGGGCGGGGCCCGCTCACCGGCGGGCCTCGACCAGCCGGGGCATGTCCCGGGCGGCCTCGACCAGGAACCAGGCGGGCAGTACGGGCAGGCCGTGGGCGTCGTCGGCGATGACGGTCTGGGCCACCTCGACGGAGATCTCGGCGAGCTGGACGAGCAGCGACTTGAAGCGGTGCGCGGACTGCCGCACGGCGGGCGAGACGTGTTCCTTCTGCGCCGGGAGTTCCTTGAGCAGCCGCCCGCGGAAGGACTCGGCGAGGTAGTAGAGGAGATCGCGGTCGGCGGGGCGGGTGGGCCAGGAGGCGTCGCCCTTCATGATCGCCTCGATGCCGAAGGTGTGCCGGACGATCTTGGCGTAGCCGCAGAAGGAGACGGCGTGGGCGGGGGTGAGGGTGCCGTGGGCGATCACCTTCAGGGTCTGCTCGTCCAGCTCCGGCCCGAAGGAGTGCAGGGCGTCGGAGAGCATGTGCCAGGAGCGCGGGGTGGAGAAGGGCTCCTCGGTCTTGGGCGGCTGCGACCACAGGTGGTCGGGGCGGTCGGTGAGGTGGTCGGTGATCCAGGGGTGGATGCCGTTCTCCCCCGCCCAGACGAGCCAGTCCGCGGCCGAGGCCCGCAGGTGGACGTGCGTCAGCCGGTTCACGAGCGCGGAGGCGATGGGCCGGGCGAGCGCGTTGTCCGTGGCCCGGTTGCCGGCGCCGATGACGATGGAGCCGGCGGGCAGCTCGTAGGAGCCGATCCGGCGGTCGAGGATCAGCGAGTAGAAGGCCTTCTGGACGTCGGGGCTCGCGGCGTTGAGCTCGTCGAGGAAGAGGCAGTACGGCTCGTCGCGGGCGATGGACTCGGGCGGGCAGAAGACGGAGCGGCCGTCACGGATCTGCGGTACGCCGATCAGGTCCTCGGGGGCGAGCTGGGTGCCGAGCAGGCTGACGCACTCCAGGCCCAGCGAATCGGCGAACTTCCGTACGAGCGAGGACTTCCCGATGCCCGGCGCCCCCCACAGGAACACCGGCCGGACGGTGGCGAGACCGAGGAGCAGTTCGGGGATCTGGGCGGGAGTGACGGTGACGGCAGCCTGCACGGGCGTGGTTGTCCTCGGGAGTTCGGGTGCGTGGTGCGCCCAGTGTGGGCACACCACGCTCTCCCGGGCACCCGGTTTTCGGGCCGGCGCTCCCTGTGGCGGTCAGCGCGCGGAGTGCTCCAGCAGGTGCTTCAGCTTCTCCTCGCCGCGCGGCATCTCCTTGCGGACCATGGGCTTGACCACGAGGGGGACGAGGGCCCTGCCCACACCGTGGCCCTCGAAGTCGACGGAGAGGGTGACTCGCGAGCGGGCCCCGCCGTCGAGGGGTTCGATCCTGCCGCGCACGTCCGGCCGGACCGGCCCTTCGACGCCGTGGAGGTGCCAGCTCCGCGGCGGGTCCATGGACGTGTACTCCATCTTCGTGGGAATCCTCCGCCTGCCGATCTGTTGGGTGACGAGGACCTGGGAACCGACGTGGACGGGGAGGTCCCCCATGGGAAGGGCGGACACGGCACTGTCCTGCCACTCCGGCAGGTGCGTGGGGTCCGTGATGTAGGAGTAGACGTCCTCGGGCGTGCGGTCGATGTCGATGCTCTTGCTGATCGCGGACATGGCGACCCCTTGGAGCCCCCCTGACTGGCCCCTCCTTCCAAATTACTCCGCGGGCGAATCGGTGGCGCGCTGCCTGCGGGCGGCCATCACGGCGTACACGAGGACGCCCGCGAAGAGGAAGAGCACGCCCTGGTAGACGGCCGCGTAGCCGGAGCCGGCGACCAGCCACATCGAGAAGGCGAAGGCCAGGCAGGCGAGGACGGCGTCGCGGACCAGGCGGCCGGGCCGGACCAGGCGGCCGGGCCGGACCCGCTCGGAGCGGCCCGAGGCCAGGAAGTAGATCTGCGCGGCGGTGGAGAGCAGGTACGGGACGGTCGCGGTGAAGGTGGTGACGAGGACCAGGACCTCGAAGACGCGCTGCGAGCCGGCCGTGTGGTTGTAGACGGTCAGCGCCGAGGCGAGGGCGACCGTGATGAGGACGCCGGCCACGGGGACTCCGCGCTTCTTCGTCTCGAAGACCTTCGGGAAGAGTCCGTCCTTCGCGGCGGCGTACGGGGTCTGCGCGCTGAGCAGGGTCCAGCCGTTGAGCGCGCCGGCCATCGAGATCACGGCGGCGCCGGCGACGACCGTGCCGCCCCACGTGCCGCCGAACATGGCGTTGACGGCGTCGCTGAAGGGGGCCTCGGAGGAGACCAGCTTCTCGTGCGCGACCAGCCCGAAGACGGCGAGGGTGCCGAGCAGGTAGACGGTGGCGGCGCCGACGGTGCCGAGGATCGTGGCCCGGCCGACGTTGCGGGCCGGGTCGCGGACCTCGCCCGCGCTGACGGCGGCGGACTCGACGCCCAGGTAGCTGAAGAGCAGGATCGCGGCGGAGGCGGAGACCGCGCCGACCGCGCTCTGGCCGGTGGCCTGGAAGGGGCCGAGGTTGGCGGGGTCGAAGAAGAACAGCCCGCCCACGGCGACGAGCAGCAGCGGGGCGAACTTCAACACGGTCGAGACCAGTTGGACGGCGCCGACGTACCGGGTGCCGGCCAGGTTGGCGAGCGCCGGGAGCCACTGCACGCAGAGGGCGGCCAGGCACATGGACCACTTGTGCGCGCCGACGGCGGGGAAGAGCACGCCGAGGTAGCCGACGGCCGCCACCGCGAGCGCGGCGTTGGAGACCCAGGTGGTGATCCAGTAGCTCCAGCCGGCGAGGAAGCCGGCGAAGTCGCCGAAGGCGGCGCGGGCGTAGACGTACGGGCCGCCGGTCTGGGGGTGCCGGTGGGCGAGGCGGCCGAAGACGAGGGCGAGGGCGATTGCGCCGAGGGTGAGCACGGCGAAGGCCACGAGGCTGATGGTGCCGAAGGGGGCCACCGAGGCGGGGAGGAGGAAGATCCCGCCGCCGATGATGTTGCCCATGACCAGGCAGGTCGCGACGGGAAGGCCGAAGCGGCGCTCGCCCTGCGGGCGGGGCTCGGAGGTCCCGGGGGCGGGAACCGGGGCCGGGGCCTGGGCCGGTGCCGCGGTGGTCATGGTGCTGGTCATCGGTGGTGCGCCTCTGGGTGTCTCACATGCTGGGCAGGTCGACACATGCTCGGCCACCGCGCGGGCGGTACCAAATCAGCGCGTTTCGTCCGGTGCGGGCACCTCGACGGAGGGAAGGATTCCGCTGTTGGCCGCTTCCGGCCGGGGATCTTCCACCGGCCCCGGCCGCAGGCCGAGGGGGACCTGCGGGCCGTCCGTCTCCCGCAGCCAGCGCCGCAGTACGCCGTGCACCGCCTCCGCGCCCACCGGTTCCTCCCCCGGGTCCGACAGCTCCGTGGGCCACATCAGGAACGGGTGCCCCTGCTCCCCGCCCAGCCCGCCGTGCGATCCGATCTGCTCCTCGAAGGCGTGCACCGCGCCCGTGTCCGGGTCGTACGCCGAATTCACCATGATGTCGGCCACGTGCGGGAAGGCATCGGTCCGGCGGACGGCCTGCGCCGCGCCGGGGCCGAAGGGGGACAGCAGCTCCTCCGCCTCGCCGGGCACGTCGAGGCGGGCCACCGCCCCGCCCGGGCCCAGCAGCACCCCGTCCACCAGCAGGAAGCCCACGCCCGGGTGGTTCGCCAGCGTCGCCAGCAGGGCGGGGTGCGCGCGTTCGACGCGCTCGCGCGAGGCCCGGCCGGGGACGTCCGGGAAGGAGATCAGGGCAAGGTTGCCCGACGCGAGCACCACCGGGTCGGAGCCCGGCCCGGGACGGGCCTCCTCCCCCTCTTCCACCGGCCGGTGCAGGGCCGCGAGCACGGCCGCCCGGGCCTCGGCCCCGCTGCGGGTGCGGCCGGCCCGGCGGGAGACCGGCAGCCCGCAGCCCGCCCGGACGAGGTCCTTCAAGGTCAGTCCGTAGCGGCTCAGGAAGGTCTCGCCCGGGCTCTGGCCGTGGTCGGAGAGCAGCACGATCCGGTACTCCCGCGGGGCGTGCTCGGCGACCCTGGCGATGAGCGCGAGGCTCCGGTCGAGGCGCGCCAGCACCCTGTCGGTGTCCCGGCCGCGCGGGCCCGAGTGGTGCGCGACCTCGTCGTAGGCGACCAGGTCGGCGTAGACCGCGGCGCGGCCGGCGAGCATGTCGCCGATCACCGCCGCGACCACCACGTCCCGTTCGACCACGGTCGCGAAGGCCCGGATCAGCGGGTACAGCCCGCCGCGCGCCACCCGCGGCCGGTCCCCGCGGATCCGCGCCCGCAGCGACTGCCCGATCTCCCGGACCACCTCGGCGACGAAGGACACGGCCGTGCGGACGGCGTTGGCCGGATCGGAGAAGTACGCGAAGTAGCCCGCGCGGGACCGGTTCGCCCGGCCCCGCCGGGCCGAGACCGAGAGCACGAGCGCCAGTTGGTCGGCGCCCCCGCTGAACAGGTTGCCCCGGCTGGCCCCGTCGAGCGTGAGCAGTCCGCCGTTCCCGGTGCGCGCGACGGCCCGCCGCTGCAGCTCGGCGGCGCTGGTGGGCCGGTTGCAGACCATCACCTCCCCGGTGTCCTTCTCGTACCAGCGGAAGGCGGGCACGTCGAAGTTGGAGCCGTGCAGGATGCCGAGCTGACTGGCGCCGGTCTGGCTCGACCAGTCCGTGCGCCAGGGCGTGATCCGGTGGCTGCGGTCCAGCCAGTCGGCGACGGTGGGCATCAGCCCGCTGCCGCAGGCGCCGTGCAGCACCTCGTACCCGACGCCGTCGAGCTGGAGGAAGACCAGGCCGGGTGCTGCCTCGCCGGCCCCGGGCGCGCGCGCCCTGCTCCCCCAGCTACCGCTGGGAGGTACCCCCAGCCTGCGTCGGCGGCGGTCGGCGAGCCGGTAGAGGCGGCGCCGGTACGCCTCGTCGTCACGCACCGCGAGTGCGGTGGAGGTCGCGGACGCCACCGCGGACATCACGGCGGCCACGACCACCGCGGTCTCGGGAGCCGCCTCGCCCCGCCAGGCGGGGATCAGGCTGAGCGCTATGAGCAGGAGCGAGCCGTTCAGGAAGAAGACGAGCAGGCCGAGGACGAGGGCGGGCACCAACAGCAGGGCCCGTACGAGCACGGGCCAGACGACCGCGCTCAGCAGACTGAAGGCCCCTGCGCCCAAGGCGGCGGTCAGCCCGATCTGCGTGATGCTGTCACCGTCGTCGGACTGGAGACGGAAGTCCGGCAGGATCCCGGCCAGGGCGAGCATGGTGAGGGTGGACACCGCCCAGACGAGGACCACCCGCACCAGGGCGCTGCCCGTGGTCCGCCACCGTCCCCGCCACACGCCGCCACCTCCCGCGAGCCCCGTCCCGCCTTCCAGGCTCGCACAGCCGGGCCCGGTCGGCCGGGCGACACGGAGGGCGCACCGGAGTGCGGAGGGGGCCGGTGAGCGGAGCGTGCCGGTCAGCGGGGAGGGCGGTCAGCAGCGGGCCGGTCAGGTGCCGTCGTATCCGGCGGTCGGCATGGACAGCCGGCGGTGCACCTCGGCCTTCATCGCGGAGGTGTACTGGGGCTCGTCGTCCCCGGCGGTCTCCAGCCGTACGCCGCGCCGCTCGCACTCGGCGGTGAACTCCTCGACGGAGCGCAGTGCGCGGGCCAGCACCCGGTGGTTGGCGGCGACGAAGAGGTCGACCTGCCCGGCGTCGACGTCGGACCAGAGCCCGCAGTGGTCGGCGCGCAGCCCGTAGAAGAGCAGCTGCTTCGTGACGACGTAGCCCCGGTCGGCGGCCCAGCGCGCGCACATGGCGTGCTGGCCGCGGGTGTCCACGGCGAAGGGGTCGGCGTCCAGGTCTTCGAGCGGGGCCAGGCTGGCGATGGCGGCCACGCGCAACTCTTCCATGCCGCCGGACCCTACTCCGATCCGCCCCCGGAGAGGAGGGGCCCGGCACTTCCGGTTCCGGGCGGATCCTCGGGGCAGCATCTAGGCTCGTGGACGAGGTGCGAGGGAGGGAGGCCGGTGCCGGTGGAGATCACCTGGTGGGGCCATGCCACGTGCACCGTCGAGGACTCCGGGGTCAGGCTGCTGACCGACCCGCTGTTCGCGCGGCGGCTGGCGCACCTGCGACGGCGGCGCGGGGCGGTGCCCCCGCCCGAGGCCGCGGTGGCGGACGTGGTGCTGGTGTCGCACCTGCACGCCGATCATCTGCATCTGCCGTCGCTGGAGCGGCTCGCGCCCGGCACCCGGCTGCTGGTGCCGCGCGGGGCGCGCCGGGCGGTGCCGGGGCTGGCGCGCGCCGCCGGGCTGCGCGGGCTGCAGGTGACGGAGCTGGTGCCGGGCGAGGAGGTCGCCGTACGGGAGGGCGTACGGGTACGGGCGGTCAGCGCGCGGCACGACGGGCGGCGGCTGCCGTTCGGGCCGCACCTCGCGCCGGCGCTCGGGTACGTGGTCCAGGGCGCGGCCCGGACCTACTTCGCCGGGGACACCGGGCTGTTCGACACGATGGCCGAGGAGGTCGGGCCGGTGGACGTGGCCCTGCTGCCGGTGGGCGGCTGGGGCCCGTACCTCGGCCCGGGCCACCTGGACCCGGGGCGTGCGGCGCAGGCGCTGGCCCGGCTCGCGCCCGCGGCAGCGGTGCCGGTGCACTACGGGACGTACTGGCCCGTCGGGCTGGACGCGGTGCGGCCGCACGAATTCCACGCGCCCGGCGAGGAGTTCGAGCGGCGCGCCCGGCAACTGGCACCGAAGGTGGCCGTACGGGTACCCGGGCACGGCGAGCGGGTGCGGCTGCCGTGACCTGGCGCGAACTCACGGCTGCGGCCGGCCAGGTGCCGCCCGAGACGACCCAGCAGGCGGTGGGGTACCCGGCGTTGTTCGTGCTGGTCGCGTTCGGCGCGCTGGTGCCGGTGATCCCGACGGGCGCGCTGGTGAGTTCGGCGGCGGTGGTGGCGTTCCATCACCAGTCGCCGTACGGGGTGCTGCTGGTGGTCGCGGTGTCGGCGCTGGCCGCGTTCACCGGGGACCTGGCGCTGTACTGGCTGGGGCAGCGCGGGGTCCGGTCGCGCAACGGCTCGCGGTGGCTGGCGGCGCTGCGCGGCCGGGCCACGCCCGAGCGGCTGGAGCGGGCGCAGACCAAGCTGGACGAGCACGGGGTCATGGTGCTGGTGGTCTCCCGGCTGGTGCCGGCGGGCCGGATCCCGGTGATGCTGGCCTGCCTGCTGGCGCAGATGCCGCTGCGCCGCTTCGCCCGCGGCGACGCCCCGGCCTGCCTGGCCTGGGCGGCGACGTACGGCCTGATCGGCATCCTGGGCGGCTCCCTCTTCTCGGAGCCGTGGAAGGGCGTGGCCCTGGCGGTGGGCCTGACCCTGCTGATCAGCGCGGGGCCGGCGCTCTGGCGCCGGCTGCGGGCCCGGCGGGAGCAGCAGTAGGGCGAGGAGTGGACCATCCGGCCGTCCCGGGTCGGCGACGCCGTCCGGCAGTTCGAGCGCACCTCGACCGGACCGGCCTTCGAGAAGGCCGCGGCCCTGCAGAAGGAGCTGTGGGCCGAGCGGCGCGCCGGCATCTCGGACGAGGAGTACCTGGCCACCCTCAAGGTGCTGCAGCGCTTCATCCACAACCCGGGCGGCCAGGCCTGGCACCACTAGGGTGCGGCGGGGCCGCTCGCGCGGCGCCGGGGGACGGACCGGCGCCGCGCAGGTGCAGCCGGAGTCCGGCGAGGTGGGCCGGCGGTGTCTTCTTCAGCTCACCGGGCGGCGTCCGACGGCTCGTACCAGAGGCTCGCCATCGGGGCGCGCACGGTCCAGCCCAGCGAGGAGTAGAGCGCCCGGCCCTCGGGCGTGCCGACCAGGAGGCCGGTCGTTGCGCCGGCCTCGTACGCGGCGCTCTGCAGCGTGCGCATCACCAGGCCGCCGAGGCCCTTGCGCCGGTGCGCGACGGAGGTCTCGACCTGGTCGACCACGCCCTGGGCGCCTGCCTGGGCGATCTGTCCCCGGGCGGCGAAGTGCCCGGCGTGCGTACGGACCAGCACTCGGCTGACGCCGCCCCGGGTCCAACTGGTGAGCGTGTAACCGGCCGGCACCTCAGGGCGCTCCGGCACCAGGTGACAGGTCATCAGAAATCCGGGGCTGTCGAGCCGCCAGCCCGGCCCGACCCAGGGCAGGACCGCCTGGTCCTCGGCGAACAGCTTCAGCCGCGTGCCGGGCGCGCTCGTCGCGGCGACGATCTTGCGCACGTCGCCCTCGGAGGGCTCCGGCAGCACGTGCCGGGCGACGTGCTTGGGCTGCCCGACGTCGATCGTCCACCCCCACGGCTCGTCGATCGGGTCCGAGCTGCCGCGGGAGACGACCCAGCCGTTGATCCACATCCGCACGAGCTCACGGATCCTGATGTCCGGCATCGCCGCCCGCCCCCTGAATGGTAAGAGATCATCACGCAGAACGAACCTTACGTGACGGGGGTCGGGTTTGACCACGGGAGCAGGTTTTCATCCCGGTCGCCGAGCGGATCCAGGACCGCGGTCCGGCCCCGCACCCGCCCGGACGCGATCGCCGGCGGCGAGGCGTACTCCTCCCGCACCCACTGCGCCTGCCTGCGCCGACGCAGGATCAGCTCCCTAGTGGACCTGGATGCCCGCGCCGTACGGTTTGCCGCCGCTGTGGCAGATCGCCGTGCTCGTGGTGCCCACGCGCCGCCACGTCGGGTCGTACACCGTGTAGTCCTGTGCGAGGAACCGGTCGCACCGGGTGTAGACACGGAACTCTCCGGTTCCGTTGGTGCACGTTCCCGCGGCGGTGGTGCCGGACTTGTACCAGGTGCTGCAGTCGTACGGATCGGCGGTGGCCGGGGTGGCGCCCGCGACCGCCAGGCCGAGGCCCAGAGCCGTGGAACTGATCAGTGACACAACGCGTTTCATCATGGTTCGTCCCCTCCCGATACGCAGTGGCTTCGGGATCCGTATCCCCCCTCCACGGCCGGGCATGCACCCTCTGCTCCTCGACCTCCTGCGGCCTCCTGGTCGGGCAGCGTGCGGGAGGCGCCGATCGGGAGGTCCCAGAGGTGGTCGCGGGGCAGCCCGGCACGGGACCAGGCGGCCCGGGTGCGGTGCAGGGGTTCCATGACCGGTTCGGCGGAGAGCACGAAGGTGGCCCAGTGCATGGGGGCCATCCGCAGTGCCCCCAGGTCGAGGCAGGCCCGGACGGCCTCCTCCGGGTCGGCGTGGACGTCACTGAGCCACCAGCGCGGGGCGTAGGCGCCGACCGGCAGGAGGGCGAGGTCGATGCCGGGGTGGCGGCGGCCGATCTCGCCGAACCAGTGGCCGTAGCCGGTGTCGCCCGCGAAGTAGACCTTCCTCGGCGTCGGGCTCCGGGTGTCGGTGAGGATCCAGCCACCCCACAGCGACCGGCAGGTGTCGGTCAGGGACCGCTTCGACCAGTGGTGCGCGGGGACGAACTCGAAGGTCACGCCGTCCAGTTCGGCCGACTCCCACCAGTCGAGATCGGTGACCCGGGTGAAGCCGCGGCGGCGGAACCAGCCGGCGAGGCCGGCCGGGACGAACAGGGCCGTGTGCCGGGGCAGCCGCTTGAGCGTGGGGGCGTCGAGGTGGTCGTAGTGGTTGTGACTGATCACCACCGCGTCCACCGGCGGCAGGTCCTCCCAACGCACCCCGACGGGTGTCATCCGGGCCGGGGTGCCGAGGATCCGCCGGGACCAGACGGGGTCGGTCAGTACCGTCAGCCCGCCGGTCCGCAGCACCCAACTGGCGTGCCCGGCCCAGGTGGCGCAGACCGTGCCGGGGGGCGCGGCGGGCAGCGGGGCGGGCTCGTACGGCAGGTCGGGGATGCCGTGCAGCCCTTCGGCGCCGGGCCGGAAGGCGCCTTCCCGGGCGAGCCGGGCGAAGGCGCGGACGCCGGGGAGCGGAGTGGTCAGCCGGTCCGCGAAGGAGCCGGGCCACCGGCGGTGTTCGCCGAGCGGGCGCGGGGCGGAGCGGCACTCGGGCTCCGGCGGTACAGGTGCCGGTGCCGGCCCGGGCGCGGGCGCGGGCCGCTGGGCGACGGCGGGCCGGGCCGGCGCCGTGGACGCGGAGGCGGGGGCGGGGGCGGCGTCCGTCCGGTCCCTCATCGAGCAGTCTCCGTTCACCGGGTCGGGGCGGTCGGGTCGGGGTACACAGGGGTGCGTCGGGAGCTCAGGCCAGCCCCGCCAGAACCGATCCGAGCCGGTCGAGGGAGCTCCGCACGTGCGGGAGCGCGAGCGGATCGCGGGCGGTGAGCGCGGCCAGCCGCTCCTCCGGGGTGGCGCCCAGCAGCGGCCCGGTGGACAACCTGACCCGCAGCGCGCCCAGTTCGTCCGCGAAGCGCTGCCCGCCGGGCGTCGGCGCGCCGAGCCGGCCGCCGAGCCAGTCCTCCAGTTCCATCGCGTCCCCGACCCCGTGCCGGGCGAGTCCGGCGCGCAGCGGGGTGAGGTCGGCGTAGAGGTGCCGGCCGGCCTGCGGGGGCCGGGCCAGCGCCCCGGCCGCGAGGAGTTCGCGGTGCGCGGCGGCGGCCACCGCGCCGTGCAGGGCGGCGGCCGCGTGGGCGCGTCCGGCCACGGCGTCGGGTTCGTCGAGGGCGTGCGCGGCGGCGCCGGCCACGGGTCCGGCGACCATCGCGCCGGTGGCGGTGAGGACGTCGAGGGTGCGGGCGCGCAGCCAGGTCCCGCGCGCGGTGCCGGGGAAGCGGACCACTGCGGCGGGCCAGCCGGCGGGCAGCAGCGCGCCGGACAGGTCGACGAGGACGGCCGCCTGTTCGGGAAGCATCTCGGCGGGGCTCAGGACCAGGGTGTCGTGGGGCCGGTGGACGGTGTCGCGCCAGCTCTCGTCGCTGACGACGAACAGCCCGGCGGACTCGGCGGCCTCGCAGGCCTCGCGCAGCATCTCGGGCGGCGGCACGGTCGCGGTGGGATCGTCCGCGACCGACAGCAGCAGCACCCGCGGGTCGCCGCCCTCGGCGCGCACCCGCCGTACGGTCTCCAGCAGCGCGTACGGGTCGGGTACGCCGCCGCACTCGGCCGGGGTCGGCACGTGGTAGGCCCTCCGTCCCAACAGCCGGACCTGCGGGGTCCACCAGGCGGGACAAGGCCGGGGCAGCATCACGTCTCCCCCGTACGCCCCGAGCAGGGCCAGGAGCAGCGCGGGGGCGCCGGGTCCGGCGGCGACGTTCTCGGGAGAGGTGGCGAGCCCGCGCCGCCCCCAGTGCCGGCAGGCGGCCTCCCGTACGGCCTCCCCGCCGCCCGGGGGCTCGGGGGCGGCGCGCCCGGCGGCCGCCGCGAGGACGGAGATCAGCTCGGGCAGCACGGGCAGGCCGGGCTGGGGCGCGGGCGGGCCGTACCGGACCGGACCGCGGCCCTCCGTCGCCGTGCGCTGCGTCCCCGCCACCGTGTGCCCGCCTTCCGCCCTCGTCCTGCCACGCTCCGTGGCCCCGACCCTGACCCTGACCTTTATACGATTATTTGAGGCGTTATGCCCGTCAGCTGGACGCCGGGAGGGGGAGCCGGGAGGGGGAGCCGGGAGGGGGAGCCGGGAGCCGGATGCGAGGGCGGGCGTCAGCCTTTCCTGCCCACCAGCCCGAGCAGCCTGGTCTGCGCGTTCGCGCCCGCCGGCACCTCCAGCGGCGCCGCGTACATGCCGCTCGCCGCGAGCCCGTCGGCGTACGGCATGACCTCCTTGATGGAGAACTCGACGAGGCCGTCCGGCAGCCGGTCGTCGGCGCCGATGCCCCGCGAGAGGTCCCAGGTGTGCACGACGCAGTCGGCGGTCAGCTCCGAGCAGTACGCCGATCCGAGCGCGGGCCCGTACGAGAGCCGCACGGTCCGGTCCAGTGCGCCGGAGGCGGCGAAGGCGGCGTGTGCGGCGGCCGACGCCCTGTCCCAGGCCGCGACCGGGTCGTCGCCCAGCACGTCGCCGGAGAACGCGTCGCCGAGCTCCTCGACGGTGCGACCCTCGGTGACCAGCGGCGGGATCCAGAGCTGCTCGCCGGTGACGTGGTTGACCAGCTCCCGCACGTTCCAGTCCGTACACGGGGTCGGCGCGTCCCACTGGTCGCCCTTGACGGCCCGCACCCGTTCTCCGAAGAGCCGCAGCGCCTCGGCGTGCTGTTCGAGCAGCGTCTCCGGCATGACCCTCACCGTCCTCTGCCATGGGCATGTCTCCCTGGAGCCACTCTCCTCGCACCTGCATTTCCCTGCCACCGAACCGTCCAACCCCCTTGGCGCACAAGACTGGTGTCCATATGTCAAAACGCCTGTCTCAGATGGCGAACTGATCGTCTACGGTGGGTCCAACGCTTCGACGAGGAGGGTCCGGCCATGAACGCCGCCAAGGAAACCGCCGTCTACACCCACGGCCACCACGAGTCGGTCCTGCGCTCGCACCGCTGGCGCACCGCCGAGAACTCCGCCGCGTACCTGATCGGCGAGCTGCGCCCGGGGATGTCCGTACTGGACGTGGGCTGCGGCCCGGGCACGATCACCGCGGACCTGGCGGAGCTGGTCGCGCCGGGCGGCCGGGTCACCGCGGTCGACGCGGCACAGGACGTGGTCGAACAGGCCCGGGCGCACGCGGCGGAGCGCGGGTTGAGCGGTATCGGGTTCGGCACGGCGGACGTCCACGCCCTGGACTTCCCGGACGACTCCTTCGACGTGGTCCACGCCCACCAGGTGCTCCAGCACGTGGGCGACCCGGTGCAGGCGCTGCGCGAGATGCGGCGTGTGTGCCGGCCGGGCGGGGTCGTGGCGGCGCGCGACGCCGACTACGCGGCGATGACCTGGTACCCGGCCACGCCGGGCCTGGACGACTGGCTGAGCCTGTACCGGCGCGTCGCCCGCGCGAACGGCGGCGAGCCGGACGCGGGACGCCGGCTGCGGGCGTGGGCCCGGGAGGCCGGCTTCACGGACGTGACCTCGTCGGCGACGGCCTGGTGCTTCGCCACCCCGGAGGAGGCCGCGTGGTGGTCGGCGCTGTGGGCCGACCGTACGACGGCCTCCGAGTACGCCGCCATCGCCACCGGCGGCGGCCACGCGACCGGCTCCGACCTGGCCGCCGCCGCGGAGGCCTGGCGCGTGTGGGGTGCGGCCCCCGACGCCTGGTTCTCGGTCCTGAACGGCGAAATCCTCTGCCGGGCCTGATCTCCGAAGCCTCGCGCGGCGCCGCTTCCCGGGGCTCCGCCCCGGACCCCGCGCCTCAAACGCCGGCGAGGCTGAAATGGCCGGGGCCGCGCAATTCCAGCCCCGCCGGCGCGCGGGCGGCTACAGGGGTGGCCGCATCCGGAAGTCGTACCGCGCCGGCAGCGGGCGGTCGGTGAGGGCGGACCAGACTTCGGAGAGGGTCTCCTCGCCCTCCCTGAGGTCCGGGATTTCGAAGCCGTCCTCGAAGACCCGCCGCGCCGCGGCCACATGGCCCTCCGCCGCCAGCAGCCGCGCGGCGAGGAGCCGGAAGCGGCCCTGTTCCCGCAGGGCCGGCCGGAGCCGGTCCCAGACCCGGCGGGCCTCCGGGAGGCGGCCGGCGGCCAGCAGGGCCGTCATCGCCTCGCAGCCCAGCGCGGCCTCCGCCGGGGCCCACGCCTCGCCGCCGCGGCTCTCCACCGCCAGGTCCTCGAAGGCCGCCGCGTAGCCGTTCGCGGCCCGCGCCGGATCCCCGGCCAGCGCGTCAGCCACCGCCAGGCACCGGAGCAGCGGCCACCGCGAGGGCGCCAGCGCCAGGCCGCGCTCCCAGCTCCGTACGGCCTGCGCCACGTCCCCGGCGTGCCACTGGGCCACGCCCAGGTGGTACTCGGTCAGCGGATCGGCCGGGGCCGTCTCCAGCATGTCCCGCCAGTGCGCGGCGACCAGGCTCGGGCCCGGCGGGACCACCCGCCGCGGGGCGGGGAGGACGCCCGTGCGCCACAGCTCCAGCCACGGGGCCTGTTCCTCGCCGAGGGTGGACTCCCCGAAGGGGGTGCCCGGCAGTTTGAAGCCCCCGCACATCACCTCCAGCGCACCCCAGCCGGAGCCCTCCGCGAGCCGTTCGCCCGGTTCGGTGTCGGCGCACCCGCGCCACGCCTTGTACGCCGCCTCCACCCGCTCCGCCGGGAGCGCCCGTGCCAGCGCGTGCTCGGCCGCGCCGCGCGCCGCCGCCCAGTCGGCCCCGTGCACCGCGGCGGAATCCGCGGCCAGCGGCCCGTACGCCTCCAGCCAGCTGAACTCCCCGCCGCCCTCCAGCCGTACGTGCTCCAGCTGGGTGCGGGCCAGCCCGGCCTGGATCTCCGCGTAGCCGCCCGTGCCCGGCTCGGTGAGCCACTCCTGCCAGCGCCGGCCGCCGCCGCCCGCGCCCCAGACGAACAGCTTGCGCCCGCGCAGCCGCCCGGTGGAGGTCTGAGCGAGCCCCTGCCCGGCCGCGTCCAGCGAGGCGATCCAGGGTCTGGCCCCGGGCTCGACCTCGTAGAAGAAGTCGGCCGGGTACGCGCTGCGCAGCGGGTACGTGCGGTCCGCGCCCTCCCACTCCGGTACGGGGATGCGGCGCATCGCGCGCTCGTACCCGAAGTGCCAGGCCTCGTCGGCGGGGGCGAGCACGCGGGTTCCCTCGTCCTCGGGGACGGCGATGTTGGACCACCAGTACACGGGCGCGGGCCGCTCGTGCGGGTTGCGCACGCGCACGCCGACGTAGAGGAACTCCGACTCCGCGGGCAGCCACAGGTCCACTTGGAAGGGCAGGTCGCGCAGGCGTTCCCACTCCCACAGCCGGACCATCACGCCCCCGTCCGGGGCGGGGACGAGCGCGGCGTGCAGCGGGGCGCAGGAGAGGGCGGTGTGGCCGGTCGCGCCGATGTTCCACTCGATGCCGCCGGAGAACCAGGCCCCGTTCAGCGCGAAGTTGGCGGGCTGGAACACCGGGTTGCGGTAGAGCAGTTCGCGTCCCGTCGGCAGGTGCACGAGCGAGTGGACGCGCCCGCCCAGCTCCGGGAGCACGGTGACCCTCAGGTGCTCGTTCTCGATGACGATCGACTCGAACTCCCGCTCCGACCGCTCCCGCCGGTACCCGTCCCGGATCCGGACGGGCAGCAGGGACCGCAGCGGCTCGTACCCGATCTGCCGGGCCATGTCGCGCGGCAGCCCGTCGCGCGACCGGTCGTCCAGCGCGTGCACGCCGTCGGGCGCGCGCAGGGCGGGCAGTGGGTTCTCGGCGCCCAACGGGGCGGCGGGAAGGGTCAGTGCGGCGCGGCGGACGGTGGTGGCCATGAGGAAATGGAACACGCCCCGGCGGCCGGTGCACAGGGGTTCCGCGGATCACCACCGGTCAGGATTACGCAAAGGCCGTCGTGTGGCCCTACCGGAAGGCACCCGCGACCAGATCGGCCAGCAGTGCGCCCGCACGCCCGTCCGGGTCCAGGTCCGGGTCGTAGATGGTGACGTTGATCCCGACGCACCGCGGCGAACGCACCAGCACGCCGAGCAGTTCGGCGAGTTCGTCGGGGACCAGCCCGCCGGGATCGGGGCTGTCCACGGCCGGCATGACGGCCGGGTCCAGCACGTCGGCGTCCAGGTGCACCCAGAATCCCGCGGTGTCCGGCGGGTGCAGCCCTTCCAGCGCCGCCCGCGCCACCGGTCCGGCCCCGCGCTCGCGGATCTCCCCGACGGTGGCCGCGGAGATGCCGGCCGCGTGCAGCTCTGCGAGGTCCGGGTCCCCGTCCCGCAGGCCGAAGAGCCGTACGTCCTCGTCCCGCAGGTAGGGGGCCCGCCCTTCCAGGTCGGCGAGACCGGCCTGGCCGCGACCGGTGGAGAGGGCGAGTTCCTCGCCGCCGGCCGCGCCGACGGGCCCGTTCACCGCCTCGTTGCCGGGGTGGCGGAAGTCGGCGGATCCGTCGATCGCGGCCAGTCCGTACCGGCCGATCCGGCGCATGGCGAGGGCGGCGCCCAGCTGGATCGAGCAGTCGCCGCCGAGGACCACGGGGAACTCCCCGGCGCGCAGGTGGCGTTCGATCCGGTCGGCGAGCGTGACGGTGTACGCGGCGAGGGCTTCGGCGTGGAACACGCCGTCGCCCTCCCGCCAGTCGCCGCGGTCGTAGCGCGGCGGGACCACCACCCCGCCCTCGCGTGCGCCGAGGCGGGCGAGGAGGCCCTGTTCGCGCAGGGCCCCGGCGAGTTTGTAGACGCCGGGCACGGTGCCGGGCGCGGGCGGGCGCAGGCCGAGGTTGGACGGGGCGTCGAGCAGCACGAGGGTTCGCATGCCCTCATCCTGTGCGATGGGCCCCCTCGGGGGGCGGCATTTCGGCGGTGACCGCCCAGCGCTCGTGGTCGCGCCAGGCCCCGTCGACGTACAGGAAGTCGGGGGAGAGTCCTTCCAGCCGGAAGCCGACGCCCCGCACGAGGGCGATCGAAGCGGTGTTGCCCGGCTGGATGTTGGCCTCCAGGCGGTGCAGTCCGAGGCCGTCGGCGGGCCGGGGGGCGAAGGCGTGGGCGAGGACCAGCCCGAGGGCTTCGCGGAACAGGCCCCGCCCCGCGGCGTGCGCGAAGGCCCCGTAGCCGAGGGCCCCGCACTGGAAGGCCCCGCGCACGATGTTGTTGACGTTGACGAAGCCGGCGATGGCCCCGGTCTCCCGCTCGCAGACGAGGAACCCGGCGCGGCCCTCGCCGTCGATCAGCCGGGCCGCGTAGGGCTCGTACTCCTCGATGGTGGCGGGCGGGGCCAGCCACGGGTGGTGGAGCTCGCGGCTCTCGTGCGCGCGTGCGGTGAACTCGGGCCCGTCGGCGAGCCGGAAGGGGCGCAGGGCCACGCGCTCGCCCTCCCGGAGGTAGCTCGAAAAGGTCATCGCCCCAGGCTAGGCCTGTGACACCATCATCGGCGTGATCAAGGACGAGACGAGCACGACGCTGCGCCTGGCCGCGCTGAACAACGCCGTGTGGTGCGATGCGGTGTGCGGGGCGCACGGCCTGTCGCCGCAGTACGACGACGACGCGTACGTGTGGCTGAGCACGAGCCGGACCCCGCCGCTGTATCCCGATGCGGTGACCCTGGACGCGCACGTCGCGGCGCAGTCCGTCCTCCAGTGGATCGACACGGACTCCCCCGGCTGCTCGGTGAAGGACAGCTTCGCCTGCCTGGACCTGGCCGGGGACGGATTCGAGGTGCTGTTCGAGGCGCAGTGGATCCACCGCCCGGCGGGGGCTCCGGTTCCGGAGGCGGCCTCGTCCGGCCTGGAGTGGTCCGAGGTGACCGGCGCCGGGGAGCTGGCGGACTGGGAGGCCGCCTGGGACGGCGAGGAGAGCAACGGGCTGTTCCGGCCGTCCCTGCTCCGCGAGGGCATCGCCTTCCTCGCGGGCCGAGCCGCCGGGGACGCCGGGGGCCGGATCGTCGCCGGGGCGGTCGCGAGCACCGGCGGCGGCGTGGTGGGCGTCTCCAACCTGTTCGCCCGTGACGGCGCTTCGGCCGACGCGGCCTGGGCGGGCGCCCTCACCGCGATCGCCGCCCGCCGGCCGGACCTGGACGTCGTCGGCTACGAGGGCGGGGCGGACCTGGACGCCGCGGTCCGCAGCGGTTTCACCGCCATCGGCCCGCTGCGGGTCTGGCTGCGCACGAGCGGGCGGACCCACTACCTGCGGCGCAGGCCCGAATAGCACGGCGGGCCCGCGGCTTTGCGCGTCGTGATCAACTTCGATCAGACTGTGTGACATGGCATCGCATCAGACGAGTGGGCTCATCGGCGCCGCATTCGGAGTCTTCTTCGTCCAGGCGAACGCCGCAGCCCTGCCACCGGCCGTCGCCGTTCCCCTGCGCCTCCTCGCGATAGCCGCGTTCATCCGGCTGTTCATCGCGCTGCGCCGCTCCCGCGTGCCCTCAGCGGCCACCGGCGGCACGGCTCCGAGGCGCTTCGGGCGGGGCTACCTCATCGTCGTGGCCGCCGAGGTGGCCGCCGTCGCGGCCGGCCTCTTCGTCATCAACCGCCTTCTGCACGCCCCGCAGGCCACGGTCGGCTGGATCGCCCTGGTCGTCGGCCTGCACTTCTTCGGTCTCGCGGCGGTCTGGCGCATGCCGTCGCTCCGGCTGCCGGCGGCCGCGATGTCCGCCTGTGGCGCCGTCGGCCTGGTACTGGCCGCCTGCGGCTGCTCCACGGCCGTCATCGCGGCGGTCGCGGGCATCGCCCCGGGCGCCCTGCTGCTCGGCTCCGTCCGGTGGAGCGTGCGGACCGCGCCCGGGCCCGCCGGCAGCCCCGCCTGACCGGCCGCTCAGGCCTCCAGCGCCAGCCGGGGAACGTCGGTCCGCTCGATGCCGAAGACCTGTGCGTACAGCGACAGTTCGGCCTCCAGCGCCCGGACCATGGTGTCCGCCCGGCGGAAGCCGTGGCCCTCGCCCGCGAAGGCCACGTATGCGTGCGGCACCGGCGCGTGGGGCGCCGGCCGGTCCCTCAGGGCTGCGAGGAAGCGCTCCGCCTGGGCCGGCGGGCAGACCTCGTCGTCCAGGCCCTGGAGCAGGACGAACGGCGCCGTGATCCGGTCGGCGCGGGCCACCGGGGAGCGCTCGCTGCAGAGCACGGTGAGGGTCTGCGGCGGCCCGGCCAGGCTCTCGACGTAGCGGGACTCCAGGTCGTGGGTCTCCTCCGCGAAGCCCAGCAGGTCCAGCACCGGGTAGATGATCGCGGCGCAGGCGTACACGTCGGTGGCGGCCAGCGACGCCGCCGCCGTCCAGCCGCCCGCACTGCCCCCGCGGATGGCGAGCCGGGCGGCGTCGGCGGTGCCCTCGGCGGCCAGCGCCCGCGCCACCGCCGCGCAGTCCTCCACGTCCACCACGCCCCACTGCCCGCGCAGCCGCTCCCGGTAGGCACGGCCGTAGCCGGTGGACCCGCCGTAGTTGACCTCGACCACGCCGATGCCGCGCGAGGTGAAGTACGCGATGTGCAGGTCGAGTACGGGCGGCACGTGGTCGGTGGGCCCGCCGTGCGCCCACACCACGTACGGGGGCAGTTCGTCGGCGGGTGCCCGGCAGGCGGGGTGGTGCGGCGGGTAGACGTGCGCGTGGATCTGGCGGTTGTCGGGGCCGAGGAAGGTGCGGCTCTGCGGCTCCGGATAGTAGGACGGGTCCACCGGGTCCACGCCCTGCGCGCCGATCACCCGGGCGTGCCCGGTCGCGGTGTCCAGCTCGACGACCTCGTACGCGCTGCGCGGGCTGGCGGCGACCCCGTAGACGCGGGTGCCGTGCACGGCGAGCGTCGGCTGCCAGGCCGTCCACGGCCCGGCCGCGTCGACCAGGTCGCCGCTGTCGGCGTCCAGGATGCCGAGCACCGGGGAACCCTGGCCGTGCAGGACGGCGACGAGCCCTCCCCCGGCATGTTCGGCCCGGGCGGCGCCATCGGGCAGGGGGGCGAGCCAGCGCAGCCCGGGTTTCCACAGCGGGCCGCCGAACTCCTCCTCCCTGGGGCACAGGTTGACGGCCGCGCCGGTCTCCGGGTCCACCCGGTACGGGTTCCACCAGCCGCCGCGGTCGCTCACCGCGAGGAGGGTTCCGCCGGCCGTCCAGTCCACCTGGGCCACGGATTCCCCGGGGCCGCCGAGCACGGTCCGGACCCCGCTCAGCCGTCCGTCCGCGGTGACCTCGGCCAGTTTCAGTTCGGTGCCGTCCCAGGGCATCCGGGGGTGGTCCCACACCAGCCAGGCCGCGCGTCGGCCGTCCGGGGAGAGCCGGGGGCCGGTGGTGAACCGGTGCCGGCCGTCCGTCAACTCCCGTACCGCCGAGCGGTCTTCCGCCGCCGATCCGTCGAGCGGTACGGCGGCCAGCACCCGGCGCACATCGGTCGGCGCGGGCCCGGTGAACTCCTCCAGCACGCACCAGACCTCGCCGCCGCGCAGCACCGGATCGGCCCAGCGCAGTCCGCCGCCGGTCCCGGACAGGGGGGTGAGGGGCCGCGGCGCCGGGCCGCCGGGCGCGTCGGGCTCGTACGCGTACAGCCGCTGGTCGGCGAAGTGGACGAAGACCAGCAATGGCCCGCCGGCGGGCCGTTCCGCCCCGGCCCAGGGCAGCCCGCCGTACTCGGTGACCCGGCTGCGCACGTTCCACGGGGCGGGCAGCTCGGTGAACTCGGCGCCCCCGTCGGCGAGTCGGCGGCGGACCAGGGTACGGCGGCCGGCCTCGCGCGGCCGGGGCTCGGTCCACCACACTTCGGGGCCGACCGTGCCGACGTACTCGGGCCGTCCGTCGAGCGCGGCGGCGAGCGCGGCCTCGATGGGCGAGGGCCAGCTTCCGTACGGCAGGGTCGGCGCCGCCATCACCGGGCCCCGCTCACAGGGACCGCAGCGCGTGGTCGAGGACGCGGACACCGAAGTGCAGGGCTTCGACGGGGACCCGCTCGTCCACGCCGTGGAAGAGGGCCCAGTAGTCGAAGCCGGGCGGCAGCTTCAGCGGGGAGAAGCCGTAGCCGGTGATGCCGAGGCGGGAGAACTGCTTGGCGTCGGTGCCGCCCGCCATGCAGAAGGGCACCACGTGCCCGTCCGGGTCGAACCGCTCGACGGACTCGCGCAGGATCCCGAACGTCCGCCCGTCCACGGGGGCCTGGAGGGAGACCTCCCGGTGGTGGAACTCCCACTGCACGTCGGGGCCGGTCAGCTCGTTCAAGGTGGCGGTGAACTCGGCTTCGCCGCCCGGCACCGTCCGCCCGTCCACGTAGGCGGTGGCGTGTTCGGGGACCACGTTGAGCTTGTAACCGGCGCTCAGCATGGTCGGGTTGGCGCTGTTGCGCACGGTCGCCTCCAGCAGGGTGGCGGCCGGGCCGAGCTTGCCGAGGACCGTGTCGAGGTCGAAGCCGGGCCGGCGCGGGTCGACCGACAGGTCCTGCAGGGCCGCGAGTTCGGTGATGCAGGCGGTGACGGTGTCGGTGGGCCGGACCGGCCACTCGTACTCGCCGATCCGTGCCACGGCGGCGGCGAGGCGGCTGACCGCGTTGGCCTTGTTGGGCTTGGAGCCGTGCCCTGCGGTGCCGCGCGCGGTCAGCTTCAGCCAGGCCGTGCCCCGTTCGCCGGCGGCGATGGGGTAGAGGGCCCGGCCGCCGGGGCCGGTGTGCACGGTGAAGGCGCCGGACTCGCTGATGCCCTCCGTGCAGCCCTCGAAGAGGTGCGGGTGCTGGTCCGCCAGGAAGCCCGATCCGTCGACCGCGCTGTCCTCCTCGTCGGCGGTGTAGGCGATCACGATGTCCCGCCGCGGCTTCACTCCGGCGCGCGCCCAGGACCGTACGACGGCCAGCACCATCGCGTCCATGTTCTTCATGTCGACGGCGCCGCGCCCCCACACCACGCCGTCTCGGATCTCGCCGGAGAAGGGGTCCACGGTCCAGTCGGCGGCCTCGGCGGGCACGACGTCGAGGTGGCCGTGGACGAGGAGGGCCTCGGCGGTGGGATCGGTGCCCTCGATCCGGGCGACGACGTTGGTGCGGCCCGGGGTGCGCTCCAGCAGGACCGGTTCCAGGCCGGCAGCGGCGAGCCGCTCGGCGACGTATTCGGCAGCGGGGCGCTCCCGGCAGTCGCCGCCGCCCCGGTTGCTGGTGTCGATCCGGATGAGGCCCGAGGTGAACTCGACGGCCTCGTCGAGGGCCGCTTCGTCAACGGCGCCGCCGGCCTCGGCGAGTACCCCGTCATTGATTGCGTGCATGTCAGCCATACTGCTCCTCCACGGCCGCCGAGACGACCGTCGTGACCGCCTTGAAGGCGCGGATCCCCCCGTACATCGTCTCGCTGGTGTACGCGACCCTGCGCTCCCCGCACCGCTCCACGCCCGGGACCACCGTCGCGGCCATGGCCAGGTGCTCGGCGTCGAATTCCAGCTCCACGGCGAACGGGCCGGCGCCGACCGGCTCGTACCGCACGGCCAGGGCGGCCGCCTCCTTGGCCGCGGCCCGGATGTCGGCGGCGGTGCGGGCGGGGGTCCGGCAGACGGCGGCGTAGCGCGAGACGTGGTCCTTGACCGCGACGGTCACCGCGTCCGGGGCGTAGCCGGCCGCGTCGACGCAGGTCAGGTCGTCGCCGGTGACGAGGACGACGGGGACGCCGTACTCGGCGACGACGTGTGCGTTGAGCAGCCCCTCGCTGGCGCGCACCTCGTTGACCCAGACCCCGGTGATGGAGTTGGCGAGGTAGGTGTGGGCGAGGACGCCCTCGGTGCCGGCGCCCGTGTGGTAGCCGACGAAGGCGATGCCGTCGACGTCGCCGTGCTGGACGCCCTCGACCATGGAGAGGGTCTTGTGGCGGCCGGTGAGCATCTCCGCGCGGGCGTCGAGCCGCTCCAGCAGCAGATTGCGCATGGTCCAGTGCGCCTCGTTGATGACGACCTGGTCGGCGCCGCCGTCGTAGAAGCCGAGCACGGCGGCGTTGACGTCGGAGGTGAACATCGACCGGCAGCGCTCCCACTGCGGGGTGCCGGGCAGCACGTCGGCGGGCCAGGTGACGCCGGTGGCGCCTTCCATGTCGGCGGAGATGAGGATCTTCATCGGGCCCCCGTGCGGTCGGATGCGCAGGGCCCCACACTAACCGCCGCGCCCCTCCCCGGCCCGGGGCCACGCCCGGCTCCCGCGGGCCGGTTCAGTTCACCCGATCCGGTGAGGCCGCATGCCCGGCCCCACCGGCAACGGCCGGGCTCAGGCCTCGACTTCGGCGGCCAGCTTCTCCAGCACGCTGTCGTAGATGCGGCCGAGGCCCCTGGGCGCGAAGGTGCGCTCGAAGAAGCCGCCGATGCCGCCGGCGCCGTTCCAGACGGTGGTGACGACGGCCTTGGACTTGCCCTCGCCGGCCGGGGTGACCACCCAGGTCGTGACCATGGAGGAGTTGCGGTCCTTCTCCACGAGCTGTCCGTCGGTGGGCTCGGTGACCTCGAGCAGGCAGTCGCGCACGCGCTTGCTGGTGGCCTGGAGCTTCCAGTGCACGAGGGTGCCCTCGCCGTCGCCGCCCTCGCGCACCTCGTACTCGCTGAAGTGCTCGGGCAGCAGCTTGCTCCGGGTTCCGCTGTAGTCCGCCAGCGTGTCGAAGACCGTCTCCGCGTCGGCTTCGATGATGCGCTCCGTGGTGGCCTCGACCTGCGCCATGCCTGTTCCTCCAGCAGTTGTGTCCGCTCGTCACGGCGAAGCCAACCACCTCCGGGGCGGGGGCCCAAATCCGGGTCAGACGTGACAGCGGACGGACACGAGCAGGGTGTCGGCGGGCAGCCCGGCGAGATAGGCCTCGCCCGCGCCCGGTTCCTGCAAGTACGGCGGCGTGCGGGGACAGCTCGCGGGGTCGTCGCAGGCACCGTGGACGGGATCGCAGCCCTCCTCGCACCACCAGCCGTCGAGCGTCAGCACGTTGCCGTGACTGACCGCCTGGTCGGCGCGGAAGGCGAGGAATTCCTCCCGGCTGCGCCCGCCGGCCATCCTGAGAGGGTCGTCCTCGCCGCGGAGGCCGCCACCGCGCCGACCAGCGGATATCCCGGCCCGCACGATCATGGGAACGTTTGTTCTATTCTCTCGGCAGAGCCAGCACGGGAGGCGCACCATGCGCTGGGAGAACCTGACCGAGGGCACCGCGGGCCCGGCCGCACTCTTCGGGGCCGACGCCGTCGTGACGCGGACCTTCGACACCCCCGAATTCCGCGGGATCACCTTCCACGAGGTGCGGGCCCGGTCGATCGTCAACCGGGTGCCCGGGGCCTCGCGCATGCCGTTCGAATGGACCGTGAACCCCTACCGGGGGTGCAGCCACGCCTGTGTGTACTGCTTCGCCCGCAAGACGCACAGCCACCTCGACCTCGACACCGGACTCGGCTTCGACTCGCAGATCGTCGTCAAGACCAACGCCCCCGAACTGCTGCGCCGCGAGCTCGGCTCGCCCCGCTGGAGCGGCACCCACATCGCCATGGGCACCAACGTCGACTGCTACCAGCGCTCCGAAGGCCGCTACCGGCTGATGCCCGCATCATCGAGGCCCTGCGCGACCACGCCAACCCCTTCTCGATCCTCACCAAGGGCATGCTGATCCTGCGCGACCTCCCCCTCCTGCGGGAGGCCGCCGAGCTCACCAAGGTCGGGATCTCCGTCTCCGTCGGCTTCACCGACACCTCGCTGTGGCGGACCGTCGAGCCCGGCACGCCGTCCCCCGCCGCCCGGCTGGGCGCCGTACGGACCCTCACGGACGCCGGCATCGAGTGCGGGGTGCTGATGGCACCGGTGATCCCCTTCCTCGGGGACCGCCCGGAGCAGCTGCGGGCCACCGTCCGCGCCGTCGCCGAGTCCGGGGCGACCTCCGTGACACCCCTGGTACTCCATCTGCGCCCCGGCGCCCGCGAGTGGTTCACGGCCTGGCTGGGCGAGCACCATCCGCACCTCGTGGAGCGGTACGAGCGGATGTACGCGGGCGGCTCGTACGCCCCCACCTGGTACCAGCGCCGGATCACCCGCCAAGTCCACGAACTCGCGGCCGAATTCGGCATCGGGCCGTCCCGTCGCGGCGAGGCCCGCCGGATCGTGACACCCGGGCGTCCGGCCGCGGAGGCTCCCGCCCGGGCCACCCAGCTCACCCTGCTCTGACCTCGGACGGCCTCTGAAGGCTCATCACATCGGGCCAATGAGCAGCCAAATCCCGCCTTCCAGGCATGGTTTCCGGGACGATTCCGCCCAGAACCCTCGGCTGGGAGGCCCCATGCTGCACCCCTTGAAGAAGCGCGCCGCTGTCCTGCTGTCGATCGCCACCGTCGCCACCGCCCTCGCGAGCCCGGTCACGGCGGCCCCCGCGGCGGAGCGGGCCGCCGCGCTGCGGTGGACCGGCTGCGCGACCCCGCGCTATCCCACCTTGCAGTGTGCCTCCCTCAAGGTCCCCCTCGACCACGCCAGGCCCGCCGGACGCCAGATCTCCCTCGCCCTGACCCGGGTCCCCCACACCGCCGCGACCTCCCAGGGCCCGCTGCTGGTCAACCCGGGCGGGCCGGGCGGCAGCGGCCGCAGCCTGGCCGGATTCATCGCCTCCGCCCTCCCCAAGGACGTGGCCGCGCAGTACGACGTGATCGGCTTCGACCCCCGGGGCGTCGGCAAGAGCGAGCCCGCCCTCGACTGCGGGGCCGGCCACTTCGCCCCCGTCCGGCCGGACTCCGTACCCCGCGACGCGGCGACCGAGCGGGCCAACCTGGAGCGCGTGCAGGCCTTCGCCGAGTCCTGCCGGGCCAAGCACGCGGACGTGCTGCCGCACATCGACACCGTGTCGGCGGCGCGGGACATCGAGCTGCTGCGCGCCGCCCTCGGCGCCCAGCGGATCAGCTACTTCGGCTACTCGTACGGGACCTACCTGGGCGCGGTGTACGCCAAGCTCCACCCGGGCCGGGTGCACCGGCTCGTCCTGGACTCCGTGGTCGACCCGGGCGGGGTCTGGTACGAGGACAACCTGGCCCAGGACCGGGCCTTCGACGCCCGCCACAAGGCGTTCCTGGCCTGGGTGGCCGCGCACGACGCGACGTACGGGCTCGGCACCCACGCGGCGGCGGTCGAGGAGCGCTGGTACGCGATGCGGGAGGCGGTGCGGGAGACCCCGGCGGGCGGCAGGGTGGGTGCGGCCGAGCTGGAGGACACCTACATGCCGGGCGGCTACTACAACGGCTACTGGCCGAACCTCGCCGAGGCCTTCGCGGCCTACGCGGTGAAGCAGGACCCGAAGCCGCTGGTGGCGGCCTACGAGCGGTTCGGCGCGGTGGAGCCCTCCGCGGGCAACGGCTACAGCGTCTACACGGCGGTGCAGTGCCGGGACTCGGCCTGGCCGAGGGACTGGAACCAGTGGCGCGCGGACATGTGGCGCACCCACGCCGAGGCCCCGTTCATGACCTGGAACAACGCCTGGTACAACGCACCGTGCGCGTTCTGGCCGACGGAGGCGCTGCAGGCCCCGGACGTGACCAACGCGGATCTGCCGCCCGCCCTCCTCCTCCAGGCGACGGAGGACGCCGCGACCCCGTTCGGGGGTGCGCTCAGCATGCGGGACAAGCTGAAGGGCTCGGCCCTGGTCGTGGAGGAGGGCGGCGGCAACCACGGCATCGCGCTGAGCGGCAACAAGTGCCTGGACGAGAAGGTGTCGGCGTACCTGAGGACGGGGCGGGCCGCGGACGCCACCTGCCCCGCCCAGGCGGCCCCGAAGCCGGCCGCGGCGACCCGCGCGGTCCCGCCCTCGGCGGGCGGCGCGGCCCTGCACGGCCTGCTCGGCTTCCGGGGCTGAGCGGCCCGCCGGCCGGCCGGTGGGCCGGCCGGCGCCGGTCCCGTCAGGCGAGCGCGCGCAGCGCGGCCGTGGCCGCCACCGCGAGGCGGGGGTGGGACTGGGCGCGGGTGAGGAGTTCGCGCGCGCGGGGGTCGGCGAGGGCCCCGAGCCCCTCCACGCAGGCCAGGGCCACCCGCCAGTACGGGTCGTTCGGGGACAGCAGCCGCGACAGGGTGGTCAGCAGGGCCGGTACGGACTCGGGGGCGCGCAGGGCGGTGAGCAGCCGGACGGGCTGGAGCGCGTAGGCCGTGCGCAGGCCGTTGGTGGCGAGGGCCGCCGCCGCGCGGGCGGTGCGCGGGTCGTCCAGGACGGCCAGCGCCTCGGCGGCGGCCGCGCAGCGGGGCGGGTCACGGTGGTTGAGGAGGAGGACGAGGGATTCGAAGGCCCGGCGGTCGCCCGCGAGGCCCAGCCGGTACGCGGCCAGTTCGCGGGCCCACAGCGGCAGCCCGGCGGAGGTCAGGGAGGCCGCCAGGCCGTCGGGGCCGGCCGTGAGCAGCACCTCGTACTCGGGGGACTGCCCCGCCTCCGCCCGCAGGCGCTCCAGCACGTCGTTCACGCGGCCACCCTAGGCCGACGCGGGGGTCGCCACGCCGGGTTCCGGGAGATCGGCGGAGGCGGGTTGATCGATGATCGATGATCGGTACATTTGGGCGGTACAGGTCACATCTCCGCGCTCTGGCGGACCAGTTACCGGCGAGTTACTGTTCTGACAACACGTACGAGGGCGGCCTGGTGACGCAGCCGCCTCGTGCCGGTCGGTTCTTTCTCGCACGGCGTGACCCCGGGACAGGGTTCCGCCGCTTCCACCCTCCGGGCTGCCTTCCCTCTGGGCCCTCCCGCCGGGTTCCCTCCCCTTGGGCCCTCTGCCTCGGGGTTCTTCACCGCACGGCATTCCGTACGACCCTCCGCACGGCTTTCCGTACGGCACCCGCGCGCTGTGCGCCGCGCGTCCCCCAGTCGTCACCCTCTTCCACTGGAGTCCCTCGATGGACCGTCAGTCCAGTCACCCCACCCTCCAGACCATCGCCGTCGTCGGCCTCGGCACGATGGGCACCGGCATCGCCGAGGTCCTCGCCCGGGCCGGCCGCGAGGTCATCGGCATCGACGTCAGCGAGACCGCCGCCCGCCGGGCCGCGGCCGCCCTCGCGTCGGCCACCGCGCGCTCCGTCACCCGGGAGCGCCTCACCGAGCAGGAGCGGGCGGACGTGCTCGCCCGCTTCCGCACCTTCACCGACCTGGCCGCCGCCGCCGAGGCCGACCTCGTGATCGAGGTCGTGCCCGAGTCGTACGAGGTCAAGCAGCAGGTGTTCCGCGAGCTCGACGCGATCGTGCGCCCCGACACCATCCTGGCCACGGGCACCAACGCCCTCTCCGTGACCCGGATGGCCGCCGAGTCCCAGCGCCCCGAGCGCGTGCTGGGCCTGCACTTCTTCAACCCGGCCCCGGCGATGAAGCTGGTCGAGGTCGTCTCCTGCGTCCTCACCGCCCCGCCGGCCGTGGAGGCGGTCACCGAGCTGGCCCGCGAGCTCGGCAAGGAGCCCGTCGCGGTCGGCGACCGGCCCGGTTTCGTCGCCGACGGCCTGCTCTTCGGCTACCTCAACCAGGCCGCCGCCATGTACGAGGCGAACTACGCCTCCCGCGAGGACATCGACGCGGCGATGCGGCTCGGCTGCGGTCTGCCCATGGGCCCGCTCGCGCTGCTCGACCTGATCGGCGTGGACACCGCCCGTACCGTCCTGGAGGCCATGTACGCCTCCTCCGGCGACCGGCTGCACGCCCCGGCCCCGATCCTCGGGCAGCTCGCCGCCGCGGGCCTGACCGGGCAGAAGTCGGGCCGCGGCTTCTACACCTACGAGGCGGCCGGCAGCTCCACCGTCGTGCGCGACCTCCAGACCCCGCTGGACGGGTCCCTGCTCGGTGCGGGCCGTCCGGTCGCCTCGGTCGGCGTGGCCGGCTCCGGCACCATGGCGAGCGGGATCGCCCAGGTCTTCGCCCAGGCCGGGTACGACGTGGTGCTGGCCGCCCGCAGCCAGGAGAAGGCGGACGCGGCGAAAGCCGCCATCGGCAAGTCCTTGGGCCGTGCGGTGTCCAAGGGCCGGCTGACGCAGGAGGCCGCGGACCAGACCCTGGACCGGATCACCCCGGCCGGTTCGCTGGACGCCTTCGCCGAGGTGGACCTGGCCGTGGAGGCCGTCGCCGAGGACCTGGCGGTCAAGCAGGAGCTGTTCGCCACCCTGGACAAGGTCTGCAAGCCGGGTGCGGTGCTGGCCACCACCACCTCCTCGCTGCCGGTGATCGCGATCGCCCGCGTGACCTCGCGCCCGCAGGACGTGATCGGCATGCACTTCTTCAACCCGGCGCCGGCGATGAAGCTGGTCGAGGTGGTCCGGACCGTCCTGACCGCCGACGACGTGCACGCCACGGTCCGCGAGATCTGCGTGAAGGTGCGCAAGCACCCGGTGGACTGCGGGGACCGGGCCGGCTTCATCGTGAACGCGCTGCTGTTCCCGTACCTCAACAACGCGATCAAGATGGTCGAGCAGCACTACGCCGGCATCGACCAGATCGACGCGGCGATGAAGCTCGGCGGCGGCTACCCGATGGGGCCGTTCGAGCTCCTCGACGTGGTCGGCCTCGACGTCTCCCTGGCCATCGAGAAGGTCCTCCACAAGGAGTTCCGCGACCCCGGCCTGGCCCCGTCCCCGCTGCTGGAGCACCTGGTGGCGGCGGGCTGCCTGGGCCGGAAGACCGGCCGCGGATTCCGTGAGTACGCCCGCCGGTAACCGGTCGGGCCACGAGCCGGATGCGTGGGGAGGGCTGCTCGGGTCCGCCGGACCCTCACGGCGGACTGACCCTCCCGAGCCCAGTGCGGGCTCTCCCCCGCATCCACCCCTCTCCTACCCCCCGCAGGCGCGCTCCCCTGCGCGAATGAAGTACTTTCGCTCTATGTCCCAGCCCGCCAAGACCTCGCCCCGCGCCGCCACGGCCTCCGACACCCCGGAGAGCCCGGCCGGCACCAAGGCGGCCGCCCAGCGGCTCAAGATGCGCCGCGAGCTCGCCGCCGCGGCCATGGAGCTCTTCGCGACCAAGGGGTACGAGGCGACGACGGTCGACGAGATCGCCGCGACCGCCGGGGTGGCGCGCCGGACCTTCTTCCGGCACTTCCGGTCCAAGGAAGAGGCGATCTTCCCGGACCACGACGACACCCTGACCCGCGCCGAGGCCGTCCTCGAGGTGGCCCCGGCGCACGAGCACCCGCTCGACACGGTGTGCCGCGGGATCAAGGAAGTCATGAAGATGTACGCCGCCTCCCCCGCGGTGTCGGTGGAGCGCTACCGGCTGACCCGCGAGGTGCCGGCGCTGCGGGAGCGGGAGATCGCCTCCGTGGCCCGGTACGAGCGGCTGTTCACCCGCTACCTGCTGGCCCACTTCGACGAGCACGACCACCACGACGGCAACGACGACCCGCTGCTGGCCGAGGTGGCCGCCTCGGCGGTGGTCACCGCCCACAACCACGTGCTGCGGCGCTGGCTGCGGGCCGGCGGCCAGGGGGACGTGGAGGCGGAGCTGGACCACGCCTTCTCGATCGTCCGGAAGACCTTCGGTTCGGGGATCGGCGCGGGCCGCACCCTGGGCTCCGTGCCGGCCGCCCCCGCGGCGGTCCGCACGGAGGGCGAGGTGCTGGTCGCGGTGGCCCGCACGGACGCTCCGCTGGACGAGGTCATGCGGACCATCGAAGAGGCACTGCGCAACAAGTAGTGGTCACTCCCCCAGCTACCGCTGGGGGTGCCCCCGGTCACAGCGGCCGCTCCCGTTCCGGGGGCGGCCGCTTTTGTATGTCCGGCTTGCCCCTACTCTCGGGTAACTTTGATCGATCATCGCTCATCGGTGCAGGTCAATCGGCAAATGAGAGAAAGTTTTGGCACGCAGTGCCTTGCCGGGTGACACGGGGTGCCATACGTTGAAGACGTCCGGATGTCCCCGCGACCCGTGCCCACACCGCACGGAACGCGCCCCGGATTGCCTGCGTCACCAGGCACCGCACGCCTCACCACGGGCGTCGCCCAGCACCACCGCACCAGCCGGACCGACGGCACACCACACCTGCACCACGCACCCCGTTTACCTCAGCGCACCCTCATCAGCGCTAGCCGGAGGCTCTACCGTGAAGGACATCCTGGACGCGATTCAGTCGCAGTCCGCCACCGCCGCAGACTTCGCAGCCCTGCCGCTGCCCGACTCCTACCGTGCGATCACCGTGCACAAGGACGAGACGGAGATGTTCGCGGGGCTGACGACGCGCGAGAAGGACCCGCGCAAGTCCATTCACCTGGACAACGTCCCGGTGCCGGAGCTGGGCCCGGGCGAGGCCCTCGTCGCCGTCATGGCCTCGTCGGTCAACTACAACTCCGTGTGGACCTCGATCTTCGAGCCGGTCTCCACCTTCAGCTTCCTGGAGCGCTACGGGCGCCTGTCGGAGCTGACCAAGCGCCACGACCTCCCGTACCACATCATCGGCTCCGACCTCGCGGGCGTCGTGCTGCGCACCGGCCCCGGCGTCAACGCCTGGAAGCCGGGCGACGAGGTCGTCGCGCACTGCCTCTCGGTCGAGCTGGAGTCCTCCGACGGCCACAACGACACGATGCTCGACCCCGAGCAGCGCATCTGGGGCTTCGAGACGAACTTCGGCGGCCTGGCGGAGATCGCCCTGGTCAAGTCGAACCAGCTGATGCCGAAGCCCGACCACCTCAGCTGGGAGGAGGCGGCCTCCCCCGGTCTGGTCAACTCCACCGCGTACCGCCAGCTGGTCTCCCGCAACGGCGCCGGCATGAAGCAGGGCGACAACGTCCTGATCTGGGGCGCGAGCGGCGGGCTCGGCTCGTACGCCACCCAGTTCGCCCTCGCCGGCGGCGCCAACCCCATCTGCGTGGTCTCCAGCCCCGAGAAGGCGGCCATCTGCCGCGCGATGGGCGCCGAGGCGGTCATCGACCGCAACGCCGAGGGCTACAAGTTCTGGAAGGACGAGCACACCCAGGACCCGAAGGAGTGGAAGCGCTTCGGCAAGCGCATCCGCGAGCTGACCGGCGGCGAGGACGTGGACATCGTCTTCGAGCACCCGGGCCGCGAGACCTTCGGCGCGAGCGTCTACGTCACCCGCAAGGGCGGCACGATCGTCACCTGCGCCTCGACCTCCGGCTACACCCACGAGTACGACAACCGCTACCTGTGGATGTCCCTCAAGCGGATCGTCGGCTCGCACTTCGCGAACTACCGCGAGGCCTGGGAGGCCAACCGCCTGGTCGCCAAGGGCAAGATCCACCCCACCCTGTCGAAGGTCTACTCCCTCGAGGAGACCGGCCAGGCCGCCTACGACGTCCACCGCAACCTCCACCAGGGCAAGGTCGGCGTCCTCGCGCTGGCCCCCGAGGAGGGCCTCGGCGTCCGCGACCACGAGATGCGCGCCCAGCACCTCGACGCGATCAACCGCTTCCGCAACGTCTGAGTCGGCTCAAAGGCCATAAGGATCGCCTGAGATGACAGAGCGCCAGAAGGACCGTCCGTGGCTCATGCGGACGTACGCCGGCCACTCCACGGCCGAGGCGTCCAACGAGCTGTACCGCCGCAACCTCGCCAAGGGCCAGACGGGTCTGTCGGTCGCCTTCGACCTGCCGACCCAGACCGGCTACGACCCCGACCACATCCTCGCCCGCGGCGAGGTGGGCCGGGTCGGGGTCCCGGTCTCCCATCTGGGCGACATGCGGCGGCTGTTCCAGGACATACCCCTGGAGCAGATGAACACCTCGATGACGATCAACGCCACCGCCATGTGGCTGCTGGCGCTCTACCAGGTGGCCGCCGAGGAGCAGGGAGCGGACGTCTCCCAGCTCCAGGGCACCACCCAGAACGACATCGTCAAGGAGTACCTCTCGCGCGGGACGCACGTCTTCCCGCCCGGGCCGTCCCTCCGCCTGACGACGGACATGATCGCGTACACGGTCAACCACATCCCGAAGTGGAACCCGATCAACATCTGCAGCTACCACCTGCAGGAGGCCGGGGCCACCCCGGTCCAGGAGATCTCGTACGCGATGTCCACGGCGATCGCGGTCCTCGACTCGGTGCGCGACTCGGGCCAGGTGCCCGAGGAGCGCTTCGGCGAGGTCGTCGCCCGCATCTCCTTCTTCGTGAACGCGGGCGTCCGCTTCATCGAGGAGATGTGCAAGATGCGCGCCTTCGGCCGCATCTGGGACAAGGTCACCCGTGAGCGCTACGGCATCGAGAACGACAAGCAGCGCCGCTTCCGGTACGGCGTCCAGGTCAACTCGCTCGGTCTGACCGAGGCGCAGCCGGAGAACAACGTCCAGCGCATCGTGCTGGAGATGCTCGCGGTCACCCTCTCCAAGGACGCCCGCGCCCGCGCCGTGCAGCTGCCCGCCTGGAACGAGGCGCTGGGCCTGCCCCGGCCCTGGGACCAGCAGTGGTCGCTGCGCATCCAGCAGGTCCTCGCCCACGAGAGCGACCTGCTGGAGTACGAGGACATCTTCGCCGGTTCCCACGTCATCGAGGCCAAAGTCGACTCCCTGGTCGCCGACTGCCTGGCCGAGATCGACCGGATCCAGGAGATGGGCGGCGCCATGGCCGCCGTCGAGTCCGGGTACCTGAAGGGCGAGCTGGTCTCCTCGCACACCGAGCGGCGGGCGCGGATCGAGGCCGGCGAGGACAAGATCGTCGGTGTCAACTGCTTCCAGCAGACCGAGGAGAACCCGCTCACCTCCGACCTGGACGGCGCCATCATGACGGTCGACCCGGCAGTGGAGGCGCTCACCGTCGAGCGCATCGTCCGCTGGCGGGCGGAGCGTCAGGAGTCCTCGGACCGGCAGGGGAACGGCGATCCCTTCGTCTTCCCCACCACTCAGCAGGCCCTGGAGCGCCTCAAGGAGGCCGCGGCCGGCACCGAGAACCTGATGGAGGCCACCCTGGAGTGCGCCCGGGCCGGTGTCACCACGGGCGAGTGGTCGAGCGCGCTGCGCGAGGTGTTCGGCGAGTTCCGTGCCCCGACCGGGGTCTCCTCGGCCCCGGTCGCGGTCACCGCCGAGCCCGGCACCCCGATGCACGAGGTCCGCGAGAAGGTGGCCCGTACGGCCGACGAGCTCGGCTCGGGCCGGCTGCGCCTGCTGGTCGGCAAGCCGGGTCTGGACGGGCACTCCAACGGCGCCGAGCAGATCGCCGTCCGGGCCCGCGACGCCGGCTTCGAGGTGGTCTACCAGGGCATCAGGCTGACCCCGGAGGAGATCTCCTCCGCGGCGCTGGCCGAGGACGTGCACTGCGTGGGACTGTCCATCCTGTCCGGCTCGCACAGCGCTCTCGTCCCGGACGTCCTGGAGCGGCTCCGTCTGGCGGGGGCGGGCGACATCCCCGTCATCGTCGGCGGCATCATTCCGAACGCGGATGCCGTGGCGCTCAAGGCGGCCGGAGTCGCCGCCGTCTTCACCCCGAAGGACTTCGGCATCACGGAGATCATCGGACGTATCGTCGACGAGATCCGCAAAGCGAACAAGCTCGACCCCCTTCACGACACCGCACACCTTGCAAGCACGGAGGTCCCCGCATGACCACGCCTGTCCACCCGGTGAACCGTCTCCGCCCGCGTCGCTCCTGCCTCGCGGTCCCGGGTTCGAACCCGCGCTTCCTGGAGAAGGCCCAGGGCCTGCCGGCCGACCAGGTCTTCCTGGACCTGGAGGACGCCTGCGCGCCGCTCGCCAAGGAAGGCGCCCGCCACACGATCGTGGACGCGCTGAACAACGGCGACTGGACGGGCAAGACCCGTGTCGTGCGGGTCAACGACTGGACCACGCACTGGACGTACCGCGACGTCATCACGGTCGTCGAGGGCGCCGGCCAGAACCTCGACTGCATCATGCTGCCGAAGGTCCAGGACGCCCAGCAGGTCGTGGCGCTGGACCTGCTGCTGACGCAGATCGAGAAGACCATGGGCTTCGAGGTCGGCAAGATCGGCATCGAGGCGCAGATCGAGAACGCCAAGGGCCTGGTGAACGTCGACGAGATCGCCGCCGCCTCGCCCCGGCTGGAGACCATCATCTTCGGCCCGGCCGACTTCATGGCCTCCATCAACATGAAGTCCCTGGTCGTGGGCATGCAGCCGCCCGGCTACGGCGCGGACGCCTACCACTACATCCTGATGCGGATCCTGATGGCGGCCCGCATGCACAACCTCCAGGCGATCGACGGCCCCTTCCTCCAGATCCGCGACGTGGACGCCTACCGCGAGGTGGCGGGCCGGGCGGCGGCGCTGGGCTTCGACGGCAAGTGGGTGCTGCACCCGGGCCAGGTCGACGCGGCCAACGAGGTCTTCTCCCCCTCACAGGAGGACTACGACCACGCCGAGCTGATCCTCGACGCGTACGACTGGTGCACCTCGGAGGCCGGTGGCAAGAAGGGCTCCGCGATGCTCGGCGACGAGATGATCGACGAGGCCAGCCGCAAGATGGCCCTGGTCATCGCGGGCAAGGGCCGGGCGGCCGGCATGCAGCGCACCAGCAAGTTCGAGATCCCGGAGGCTTGAGACCCATGCAGTTCGGACGCACGTACGAAGAGTTCGAGGTCGGGGCGGTCTACAAGCACTGGCCCGGGAAGACGGTCACCGAGTACGACGACCACCTCTTCTGTCTGCTGACCATGAACCACCACCCGCTCCACATGGACAGCAATTACGCCGAGAACACCACCGACTTCGGCAAGAACGTGGTCGTGGGCAACTACATCTACTCGCTGCTGCTCGGCATGTCCGTGCCGGACGTCTCCGGGAAGGCCATCGCCAACCTGGAGATCGAGTCCCTGCGGCACGTGGCGCCGACCTTCCACGGCGACACCATCTACGGCGAGACCACGGTCCTCGACAAGACCCCGTCGAAGTCGAAGAACGACCGCGGCATCGTCTACGTCGAGACCAAGGGCTACAAGCAGGACGGCACCCTCGTCTGCGTCTTCCGGCGCAAGGTGATGGTCCCGACCGAGACGTACATCAAGGAGCGCGGCGGCGAGCAGCCCGGCCGCCCCCAGCTGAAGACCCAGGAGAAGTAGCCATGGCCCGACTCGCCCAGACCGCCGGGCTCACGGACGTCCAGCGGGAGATCCTGAAGACCGTCCGGGAGTTCGTCGACAAGGAGATCATCCCGGTCGCAACCGAGCTGGAGCACCGCGACGAGTACCCGCAGCAGATCGTCGACGGCCTCAAGGAGCTCGGCCTCTTCGGGCTGATGATCCCGGAGGAGTACGGCGGCCTGGGTGAGTCGCTTCTCACCTACGCCCTGTGCGTCGAGGAGATCGCGCGGGGCTGGATGTCCGTCTCGGGCATCATCAACACCCACTTCATCGTGGCGTACATGCTCAAGCAGCACGGCACGCAGGAGCAGAAAGACTACTTCCTTCCCCGGATGGCGCTGGGCGAGGTGCGCGGCGCGTTCTCGATGTCCGAGCCGGCGCTGGGCTCCGATGTGTCGGCCATCTCCTCGAAGGCGGTGAAGGACGGCGACGAGTACGTCCTGAACGGCCAGAAGATGTGGCTGACGAACGGCGGCAGCTCCACTCTGGTGGCCGTTCTCGTCCGAAGTGACGAAGGCCACCCCGAGGGCACGGCGCCCCACAAGTCGATGACGACCTTCCTCGTCGAGAAGGAGCCGGGCTTCGGTGAGGTCCGTCCCGGTCTGACCATCCCGGGCAAGATCGACAAGATGGGCTACAAGGGCGTCGACACGACCGAGCTCATCATGGACGGACTGCGCATTCCGGCCAATCGGGTCCTCGGAGGCCAGACGGGCCGAGGGTTTTACCAAATGATGGACGGGGTCGAGGTCGGCCGCGTGAACGTGGCGGCGCGTGGCTGTGGCGTCGCTCAGCGTGCTTTCGAGCTGGGTGTCTCCTATGCCCAGCAACGTCACACTTTCGGCAAGGCGATCGCCGAACACCAGGCCATCCAGTTCAAGCTGGCCGAGATGGCTACCAAGGTCGAAGCCGCCCATGCGATGATGGTCAATGCAGCGCGCAAAAAGGACTCCGGGGAACGAAACGACCTCGAAGCAGGGATGGCGAAGTACCTCGCCTCCGAGTACTGCAAGGAGGTGGTCGAGGACGCCTTCCGCATCCACGGCGGATACGGGTTCTCGAAGGAGTACGAGATCGAGCGTCTCTACCGGGAAGCTCCGATGCTGCTGATCGGTGAAGGTACCGCCGAGATCCAGAAAATGATCATCGGGCGACGCCTGCTCGAGGAGTACCGACTCCAGGGCTGAAAGTCCCTTTTGCGGCGAATCATCCATGGGTTCGTCGCGAAAGGGTCACTACCAGTCACTGGCCGACGGCCATCGACTCGGCTTCTGGCTTGCCCAGTTGTTGCGTGCAACCGATAGCATTCCAGTAAAGCCGCCGTCCCGTCCCCCTGTTTGCGGCGCGGCAATCACCCGCTACGAAGGTCATCCATGCCCCACAGCCAAACCTCTGCACCTCGCGACAGCCTCCTTGGCGTACGCCTCGCGCGCGGAGCATCGCCGTGGCTTCTGCCGACCGTCGCCACCGCGGCGCTCAGCCTCACCCGGGCCCGCAAGTCCGGACGCTGGGCCGCGGCGGCCGTGCCCGCCACCGCACTCGCCGCGGGCATGCTGTGGTTCTTCCGCGACCCCGAGCGTGAGATCGCTCAGGGCCGTGTCATCTCCCCCGCCGACGGTGTGGTGCAGAGCATCATGCCGTGGAAGGACGGACGGACCCGGGTCGCGATCTTCATGAGCCCGCTGAACGTCCACGTCAACCGCGCGCCCCTCGCGGGCACGGTGACGTCCGTGGAGCACATCCCCGGCGGATTCGTCCCGGCGTTCAACAAGGAGAGCGAGAACAACGAGCGCGTTGTCTGGCACTTCGACACCGAGCTCGGCGACATCGAGATGGTGCAGATCGCCGGCGCCGTCGCCCGTCGCATCGTCCCGTACCTGCCGGCCGGCACCAAGGTGGAGCAGGGCGAACGCATCGGTCTGATCCGCTTCGGCTCCCGCGTCGACATCTACCTCCCCGAGGGCGTCGAGGTCGCGGTCGAGGTCGGTCAGGCCACCACCGCGGGGGTGACACGAATTGACCGTGACTGACCCTGAGACTCCGGCCGCCGGCTGGGTGCCCGAACCTGCCGAGGAGGAGTCCGCCGAGGACGACATGCCGCTCTCGCTGCGGCTGTCGATAGCGGACACCCTCACCCTCGGCAACGCGACGTGCGGATTCATGGCGGTGTACTTCACCACCACCGGGATCCTCATCCCGCACCTCACCGGCAGTGGCGAGTCGGGCATGGCCCGTAACAGCGCCGCGACGGCGGTGATACTGATGCTGCTCGCCGCGGTCTTCGACCTCTTCGACGGGATCGTGGCCCGCAAGCTGCGCAGCTCGCCGATGGGTGCCGAGCTGGACAACCTGTCCGACCTGATCAGCTTCGGCCTGGCCCCGGCCTACTTCGTGCTCGTCTACGGCATGGTCGCCGTGGACGCGCACCAGAAGATGTCGGCGCTGGCCGCGATCGTGGTGCTGCTCGCCGTGGTGCTGCGACTCGCGAGATTCAGCTGCGTGACGATGAAGGACGGCGTGTTCCAGGGCATGCCGAGCCCCTTCGGCGCGCTGACGGTCGTCTCGATCGTGCTGCTGGAGCTGCCGTTCATCCCGACCCTGCTGGCGATCATCGGGGTGGCCTGGCTGATGGTGAGCCGGGTCGAGTACCCGAAGCCGCGGGGCGTTCTCGCCGTGGCGATGCTGTGCTGGATCATCGGCGCGATGGGGCTGCTGGCGGCCTGGGCGTTCGACGCCCCGGGCGGTCAGCTCCTGCTCCAGACCGGCTGCGCCCTGCAGATCGCGATGGCGGCGACCATTCCGCTGTTCGCGACGACCCGTCGCGCGAACACGTTCCGCCACAACAGGCGGGAAGCCCGAGCCGCGACGCTGCGCTGAGCTCAGCTGTGAAAGAAGGCCCCGGATGCCGATGGCGTCCGGGGCCTTCTCGTCATGGCAGCCGCGGGCCTGCTGCTGGGGCGGAGCCCCCGCCACGGCGCCGCGCCGGGCCCTAGGCTTGATGTCGGAAAACCGCCAGCCGGAGGCACTCGCACCCCGGATCCTGGAGTCATGCACACCGATACAGAGCGTTGCGTAAGGGCCGTGCAGTCGAAGGACGCCCGCTTCGACGGCTGGTTCTTCACCGCTGTGCTGACCACCCGGATCTACTGCCGGCCCAGCTGCCCCGCCGTACCGCCGAAGGTCGAGAACATGACCTTCCTGCCCAGCGCCGCCGCCTGCCAGCAGGCCGGGTTCCGGGCGTGCAAGCGGTGCCGGCCCGACACCAGCCCCGGCTCGCCGGAGTGGAACGCACGGGCCGACGCCGTCGCACGCGCGATGCGGCTGATCCAGGACGGGGTCGTCGACCGGGAAGGCGTACCGGGGCTCGCGACGAGGCTCGGGTACTCCACCCGCCAGGTGGAGCGGCAGCTCAACGCCGAGCTCGGGGCCGGTCCGCTCGCCCTGGCGAGGGCCCAGCGCGCGCAGACCGCCCGGCTGCTCGTCGAGACCTCCGAGCTCCCCATGGGCGACGTCGCCTTCGCGGCCGGGTTCTCCTCCATCCGGACCTTCAACGACACGGTCCGCGAGGTCTTCGCCCTGTCCCCGAGCGAGCTGCGGGAGCGGGCCGTGAAGGCCGGCCGCCACAAGAACGCCCCGCCCCGGATCCCGGGGACGATCAGCCTGCGGCTGCCGTTCCGGGCCCCCCTGAACCCCGACAACCTCTTCGGGCACCTCGCCGCGACCGCGGTCCCCGGCGTCGAGGAGTGGCGCGACGGCGCCTACCGGCGCACCCTGCGCCTCCCCCACGGCACCGGCGTGGTCGCCCTGACCCCGCAGCCCGACCACATCGGCTGCCGCCTCGCCCTGACCGACCTGCGCGACCTCACCATCGCCATCAGCCGCTGCCGCTGGATGCTCGACCTGGACGCCGACCCGGAGGCCGTCGACGAGCAGCTGCGCTCCGACCCGCTGCTGGCCCCGCTCGTGGACAAGGCCCCCGGGCGCCGGGTCCCCCGTACGGTCGACGCGCAGGAGTTCGCCGTACGGGCGGTCCTGGGCCAGCAGGTGTCCACCGCCGCGGCGCGTACGCACGCGGCCCGCCTGGTGACCGCGCACGGCGAGCGCGTCGAGGACCCGCTGGGCGGGCTGACGCACCTCTTCCCCTCCCCGCAGGCGCTCGCCGCACTGGACCCGGAGTCCCTGGCCCTGCCGCGCAGCCGCCGCACGACGCTGACCACCCTGGTCTCGGAGCTCGCGGACGGCTCGCTGCCACTCGGCTTCGACAGCGACTGGGAGGCGGCGCGGGCGCAGCTCTCGGCGCTGCCCGGCTTCGGCCCGTGGACCACCGAGATCATCGCGATGCGGGCGCTCGGCGATCCGGACGCGTTCCTGCCGTCCGATCTGGGGGTGCGGCGGGCGGCGCAGGGGCTCGGGCTGCCGGCCGGCCCCACCGCGCTGACCGTCCGCGCGGCCGCCTGGCGGCCGTGGCGCGCGTACGCCGTCCAGTACCTGTGGGCCACCGACGCCCACCCGATCAACCACCTGCCCGCCTGAGGAGCCACCATGCGAACCACCGTGAACAGCGGAAAGCAGCACGCCGTCGTCGACAGCCCCTACGGCCCGCTCACCCTGGTCGCCACGGACGGCGTCCTCAGCGGCCTCTACATGACGGAGCAGCGCCACCGGCCGGCCGAGGAGTCCTTCGGGGAGCGGGTGGCCGCGACCGAGGAGCCCTTCCCCGAAGTGGAGCGCCAGCTCGCCGCGTACTTCGCCGGGGAGCTCAGCGAGTTCGACCTGCCGCTGCGTCTGGAGGGCACCGATTTCCAGCGCAGCGTCTGGGACCAGCTCGTCCGGATCCCGTACGGCGAGACCTGGTCGTACGGGGAGCTCGCGGCCAAGCTGGGCAAGCCGAACGCCTCGCGCGCGGTGGGTCTGGCCAACGGCAAGAACCCGGTCGGCATCATCGTGCCGTGCCACCGGGTGATCGGCGCCTCGGGCGGCATGACGGGCTACGGCGGCGGGCTCGACCGGAAGGTGCGGCTGCTGGCCTTCGAGTCCGGGGAGCCCCTCCAGGACCGGTTGCTCTAGTCCCGGCCCGGCCCCGGTTCCGGTCCCGAGCCCCGTCCTGCCGGTGCCCGCTCCGCATGCGTACCCGGCGCAGCGGGCGTATGAAGGTAGGACCGCTACAAGATCGGAGTCGGCATGGACGACTACCCGCTTCTCAACATCTTCTGGACGATGTTGTGGCTGTTCCTGTGGATCATGTGGTTCTTCCTGCTCTTCAAGGTCATCACGGACCTGTTCCGTGACCACAGCCTCAGCGGCTGGGCGAAGGCGGGATGGCTCATCTTCGTGCTCCTGCTGCCGTTCCTCGGCGTGTTCGTCTACCTCATCGCCCGCGGCAGGAGCATGGGCGAGCGGGACATGAAGCAGGCCCAGGAGAACGAGGCCGCCTTCCGGGAGTACGTCCAGAAGGCGGCGGCCCCCGGCGGCGACGCGGCCGACCAGCTGCACAAGCTGTCCGCCCTCAAGGACAAGGGCGACATCACCCAGGAGGAGTTCAACCAGGCCAAGGCCAAGCTCCTGGCCTGACCGCCCCCTGGCGGGGTCAGACGACGAGGAGCGGGACCAGCAGGGCGAAGGCGGCGCCCGCCTCCACGGCGTAGCTGTAGAGCGAGGGGTGCTGGACGGGGGCGGCGAGCAGGACCACGCTCTGCTGGGCGGCCGCCGCCGCCACCCATTCGGTGTCGGCCCCCAGGTTTCCCTCGTACCAGCCCTCGCAGGAGCCGGGGCCGCTGACCACGAGCAGGTCGTCCTCGCGCCGGTACAGTGCCCGCCACTCGGTGGCGGGTACGGACCAGCCGTCGAAGTCCGTGAACCGCGCCCAGCCGCCTTCCCGGATCGCCGTGTCGAACAGCCAGACCGGCATCCCCTCCGGGGTCACCTCGCCGGCGGACTGCTGGTCGGTGGTGAAGTGGACCATGGGAAGGGCGTCGGGCCCGTCTGCGGTGCTGGGCCAGGCGTACATCGTGATCATCAGCTGATTCTGTCCTGCTCGAAGTAAGCCTCGTGTTACGAAGCGGCCGGTCGGCGGCCGTTCTCCAGTTCCACCGTGCCCTCGCCCGACTGCAGGACCCGGTAGGCCTCTTCGGTGCGCCGGCCGAGCGATCCGGGGAGGTGGGCGGCGAGTTCGGCGGGCTCGACCAGCCGCCAGGAGATCAGCTCCTCCTCCTGGAGCTTGATCGAGGCGAGCTGTCCGGCGTCGAGCACGCCGCCGTCGTAGACGTAGGCGACCAGCGGCGGGCGGTCGGCGCCGAGGGACCAGTCGACGGCGAGCAGCCGGCCGAGCGGGAGGTCGAGTCCGATCTCCTCGGCGCTCTCGCGGCGGGCGGCGGTGCGCGGCGACTCGCCCCCGTCCGACTCGACGGTGCCGCCCGGCAGGGTCCATCCCTCACGGTAGTTGGGCTCGACGAGCAGGACCCTGCCCTCGGCGTCCCGGTAGAGGGCGGCCGCGCCGGCCAGCACCCGGGGCAGGCTCGCGATGTACGTGGCGAAGTCATCCGTGGTGGTCACGCGGCCACCCTACCGAGATCACGCCCCGGAGCTGCCAGGCCCGTCCTCGCGGTCCCGGCCCTTGGACTCGGCGACGCGCCGCAGCCGCGGGTGGCGGTCGGGCCCCTGCTCGGTGACGGCGTCGCCGACCATGGCCCGGACGGCGTCCCGCGGCGGCGGAGGCGGTGTCGAAGGAGTCCTTGCCGAGGGCCGCCCAGGCGACGACGGCCAGCACGGCGTTCACGCCGACGGTGACGACGGTGTGGTCGGGTGCGCCGTCCATGGGGCCGCCGGAGTCCCCGTCCGAGGTGTCCGGACGTGGCTGTTCCAGTGATTCGGCGCTCATGCGGCCACACTATGCAGGCGTATATCCGCATTTAGGGGCATGGCACGCCGAGTGTGACCCAGGCCACTCATGGGCATAGGAGGATCCTCCGGATAAGCTCATGGCGGCGCGACTGCACTGTTCGATAGCAAGGGAATAGCAAGGTGACGGACGGAGCAGTAACTGAGGCCGCGCGCGTGCTCATCGCCGCGGACAAATTCAAGGGCTCGCTCACGGCCGTTCAGGTCGCGGAGCGGGTGACGGCCGGTCTTCGCTCGGCCGTACCGGGCGTGGAGATCGAGACCCTCCCCGTCGCGGACGGCGGCGACGGTACGGTCGCGGCCGCCGTGGCCGCCGGTTTCGAGCGCCGGGAGGTACGGGTCACCGGACCCCTCGGTGACCAGGTCACGGCCGCCTTCGCGCTGCGCGAGGGCACCGCGGTGGTCGAGATGGCGGAGGCCTCCGGGCTGCAGCTGCTGCCGGCGGGCACCTTCGCCCCGCTGACGGCGACCACGTACGGCTCGGGCGAGCTGCTGAAGGCCGCGCTGGACGCGGGCGCGCGCTCGATCGTCTTCGGTGTGGGCGGCAGTGCCACCACCGACGGCGGCGCCGGCATGCTGGCCGCGCTGGGCGCCGTGTTCCTGGATGCGAACGGCGAACCGGTCGGTCCGGGCGGCGGCGCGCTGGCCGACCTGGCCTCGGCCGACCTGTCCGGCGTCGACCCGCGCTTCGCGGACGTGGAATTCGTCCTCGCGAGCGACGTGGACAACCCGCTGACCGGCCCGAAGGGCGCGCCGGCGGTCTACGGCCCGCAGAAGGGCGCCTCGCCCGAGGACGTGGCGACGCTCGACGCGGCGCTCGCGCACTTCGCGGTGGTCCTGGAGAAGTCGATCGGCGCGAAGGCCGCCGAGTGCGCGGTGCTTCCGGGTGCGGGCGGCGCGGGCGGCATCGGCTACGGAGCCCTGCTGCTCGGTGCCACGTTCCGTCCCGGCATCGAGCTGATGCTGGAGGTGCTGGGCTTCGCCCCGGCCCTGGAGCGGGCCACGCTGGTCATCACCGGTGAGGGATCGCTGGACGAGCAGACCCTGCACGGCAAGGCCCCGGCGGGCGTCGCGGCCGCGGCGCGCGCGGCGGGCAAGCCGGTGGTGGCGGTCTGCGGCCGGCTGCTGCTGACCCAGGAGGCCCTGGAGGCGGCCGGCATCCGCAAGGCGTACCCGCTCACGGACCTGGAGCCCGACCCGGCGAAGTCCATCCCGAACGCGGGTCCCCTGCTGGAGCGGGTCGCGGCCGACATCGCCGCCGACGTCCTCTGACCCGGCCGCCTTCTTCGTAGCCTCGTCGGCGTTTGAGGCGTGGGGTCTGGGGCGACGCCCCGGGAATCCCGGCTCCGCCGGGCACCGGGCTCCGCCCGGACCCTCCCCCAGACTTCGTCCGGGGGGACCCCCACTCAAACGCCGGCGAGGCTGGAACGGCTACGCCGGGAGCAGCTGGGCCGTGGTCACCACGCGGGCGAAGCCGCCGCCCTGGAGGTTCACCGCGGTGGCGGTGGCGAGTTCGTCCGCCGTCAGGCTCAGGCCTCCCGGTCCGGCGAGGTCGAAGGTGTGGGTGGCGTCGAGCGGGACGAGTACGTCGTAGCCCAGGTTCCCCGCCATCCGGGCGGTGGTCTCGACGCACATGTTGGTCTGGATGCCGACCACCACCAGCTGGCCTGTGCCCTGGGCGGTGAGCCAGTCCGCCAGGTCCGGGGAGCCGTAGAAGGCGGAGTTCACGGTCTTGGTGACCACCAGGGACCCGTGGCGCCGCTTCTCGACCTGCTCCTTGAAGGCGTGGCCGGGGTGGTCCGCGGCCAGGACGGAGCCGGGTTGCACGGAGGCGTGCCGGACGAGGACCACCGGACGGCCGGCGGCCTGCCAGGCGTCCATCAGAGCGGCGATGTTGTCCTCGGCGGCCGGGTTGTTGCGGGGCCCCCAGAAGGACTCGTCGTCGAAGCCCTTCTGCACGTCGATGACCAGCAGGGCACTGTTCGGGGCGATCTCGATCGCGGTCTGTGTCATGGCTCCATGCTGTCCGCCGGGCCGTGCGCCCGACAGCGGCTGCGAGGTCCCGGACCGATGGGATCCTGCCAGGGTGGCAGTCATGCCTCTGCTGTCACACTGGCCCCATGCGCCGCGTCGCCATCGTCGTCCAGCCCGGTATCCGCAGCTTCGACCTCGCCGTCATCACCGAGGTCTGGGGCCCCGACCGCAGCCGCGCCGGGGTGCCGGAATTCGAGCTGCGCCGGTGCGCCGCCGAGCCCGGTCCGATCCCGCTGCCCGGCGGGCTGACCCTGGCCCCCGACCGGGGGCTCGACTGGCTGGCCTCGGCCGACCTGGTCGTCGTACCGGCCCTGGCCGAGCCGTCCGATCCGACGCCCGGGCCGGTCCTCGCGGCCCTGCGGGAGGTGCACGCCCGGGGCGTGCCGATCGCAGCCCTGTGCGCCGGAGCGTTCGTCCTTGCGGAGGCCGGGCTGCTGGAGGGCCGCCGGGCGGTCACCCACTGGTGGCTGGCGCCGCAGCTCGCCACCCGCTACCCGGGGGTCGTGGTCGAGGACGCCCCGCTCTACGTCGAGGACGGCGGGCTGTGGACCTCCGCCGGAGTGGCCTCCGGGATCGACCTCTGCCTGCACCTGGTCCGGGAGGCGCACGGCGCCGAGGCCGCCGCCGCCATCGCCCGCTCGATGGTGACGGGCCCCTTCCGCACCGGGGGCCACGCCCAGTACCTGGACCGGCCCGTGCCGGCCGCGGACCGGACCGCCGAAACGCTGGCCGCCGTACGGGAGCGGGCGCTGCGCTCCCTGCACGAGCCGCTGTCCGTGTCCACCATGGCCCGCTGGGCCGGCATGTCCCCGCGCTCCTTCGCCCGGCACTTCGCCGCGGCCACCGGCACCACCCCGCACCGCTGGCTCCTGGGCCACCGGCTGGACGCGGCCCGCAAGCTGCTGGAGCGCACCGACCATCCGGTGCCGGAGGTGGCCCGGCGGGCCGGTTTCGCCAGCGAGGTCACCTTCCGCCAGCACTTCACCTCGTACGTCGGCCTCGGCCCCCGCGCCTATCGAGCGGCCGCCGCCGCCCCCGCAGCCGCTCCAAACCCTCCGGACAGTGTTAGAAATGGCTCATGACCGGACGTAGTGGTCGCCAGCCGACCGGGTGGGGCTCGCGCCTGCGGGCACGCCTGTCCCTCGGGGCGCACAGCGTCGCCGGTCAGGTCTTCGCCCTCACGGCGGTGATCGTGGTGCTGCTGATCACCGCTGCCGCGCTGGCCCTCGTCTTCCAGGCCCGCTACGACAGTCAGCGCGACGCGCGCAACCGCTCGCTCGCCGCCGCCGAGGCCTTCGCGCACGCCCCCGGCCTCCCGGAGGCACTGCTGTCGCGGAATCCGACGGCCGTGCTCCAGCCCCTGGCCGAGGCCGCCCGCCAGAAGTCGGGGGTCGACTTCATCGCGGTGATGGACATCCGCGGGATCCGCTACACCGACTCACGGCCCGAGCTGATCGGCCAACGCGCCACCGACATCGCCCGCGCCGTCGCCGGGGAATCCTTCACCGAGACCTTCACGGGCGAGCCGAGCGACGCCGTCCGGGCCGTGGTCCCCGTACGGAACACCGAAGGCGCCGTCATCGGCCTGGTCGGCACCGGCATAGAGGTGGAGAACGTCTCCCATGCGGTCGAGGGGCAGCTGCCCCTCCTCCTGGGAGCCACGGCGGGCGGTCTGCTGCTCGGCACCGTCGGCGCCGCCCTGGTCAGCCGCCGGCTGCTGCACCAGACCCGGGGCCTGGGCGCCGCCGAGATGACCCGGATGAACGAACACCACGAGGCCGTTCTGCACGCCGTGCGCGAGGGCGTGCTCATCATCGGCAACGACCAGCGGCTCATCCTGGCCAACGACGAGGCCCGCAGGCTCCTCGATCTGCCCTCCGACGCCGAGGCACGCGGCGTCACCGACCTCGGCCTCGACCCCCGTACCACCGAGCTGCTCGCTTCCGGCCGGGTCGTGACGGACCACGTGCACCTGGCGGGCGACCGGCTGCTCGCGGTCAACGTACGGCCCACCAAGCCGTACGCGGGCCGGCCGGCCGGCCGCGTGGTGACCCTGCGCGACTCCACCGAGCTCGCCTCCCTCTCCGGACGGGCCGAGGTGGCACGCAGCCGGCTCCAGCTGCTGTACGACGCCGGTGTGCGGATCGGCTCCACGCTGGACGTGGTGCGGACCGCCGAGGAGCTGTCGGAGGTGGCCGTCCCCCGCTTCGCGGACTTCGTCACCGTGGAGCTGCTGGAACCGGTACTGCGCGGCGACGAGCCCTCGCCGGCCACCGGGGTCTACACCGAGATGCGCCGGGCGGCCATCACCGGCGTCCGCAGCGACTCACCGCTCCAGCCGGTCGGCGACGTCATCCGGTTCGCCGTGCCGACGGCCCCGATGGCGGCGGCCCTGGACGCCGGACACGCGGTGCTCGCGACCGATCTGAACACGGCCATGGGGTGGCGGGCCCAGGACTCGCAGGGCACCCGCGAGGCCCTCGACTACGGACTGCACTCGCTCATCTCCGTCCCCCTCCAGGCCCGCGGCGTGGTCCTGGGCATGGCCAACTTCTGGCGCGCGGACACCCCTGAGGCCTTCGACGAGGAGGACCTGTCCTTCGCGGAGGAGCTGGGGGCCCGGGCAGCCGTCTCCATCGACAATGCCCGCCGCTTCACCCGCGAGCACGCGACGGCCGTGGCCCTCCAGCGCAGCCTCCTGCCCCGGGTGCTGCCCGACCAGAGCGCCGTGGACGTGGCCTACCGCTACCTCCCGGCGAAGGCCGGGGTGGGCGGGGACTGGTTCGACGTGATCCAGCTGCCGGGGGCCCGGGTGGCGCTGGTCGTGGGCGATGTCGTCGGGCACGGGGTGCACGCCGCGGCCACCATGGGCCGGCTGCGGACCGCCGTGCACAACTTCTCCACCCTGGACCTGCCGCCCGACGAGCTCCTCGGACACCTGGACGAGCTGATCAACCGGATCGACCAGGACGAGGCCGGGGGCGGGGCGAACGGGAACGGCGCGGACGCCGGTGACCCCGACGGTGTGGCCGAGCCCGCCTCCGGCGTCACCGGCGCCACCTGCCTCTACGCGGTCTACGACCCGGCCTCCGGGCGGTGCCGGATGGCCAGCGCCGGGCATCCCGGGCCCGCGCTGATCCACCCCGACGGGCAGGTGGAGTTCCCCGAGCTGCCGGCCGGGATCCCGCTCGGGGTCGGCGGGATGCCCTTCGAGGCCGTCGACTTCCAGCTGCCCGAGGGGAGCCGGCTGGTGCTGTTCACCGACGGGCTGGTGGAGGACCGCGACCGGGACTTCGACACCGGTCTGCACCTGCTCGCCGACACGCTGTCGCGGCCCGGCCGCAGCCCCGAGCAGGCCTGCTCGGACGTGCTCGCCACGATGTTGTTCCCGGTGCCGAGCGACGACATCGCCCTCCTGATCGCCGACACCCGCCGGCTGGAGGCCGGCCGGATCGCCGAGTGGGAGGTGCCGGGCGAGCCCTCGGCCGTCTCCTGGGTGCGGAACGCGGGCTCGGCACAGCTCGTCGAGTGGGGCCTGGAGGACATCGCGTTCTCCGCCGAGCTGATCCTCAGCGAGCTGGTCACCAATGCGATCCGGTACGGGAGCGCGCCCGTCCGGGTCCGGCTGCTGCGCGACCGCACCCTCATCTGCGAGGTCTCCGACGGCAGCAGCACCTCGCCGCACCTGCGGTACGCGGCCACCACCGACGAGGGCGGGCGCGGGCTGTTCCTCGTCGCGCAGTACGCCGAGCGGTGGGGCACCCGCTACACCGACCGCGGGAAGGTCATCTGGGCCGAGCTGCCGCTGACCGGGGGCGGGGGGCCGCAGGAGCCGGGGCCGCTGGACCTGGAGGCCCTGGAGGACATGGCCTGGTGACCGCGCCGGGGCGCGGTCGGCGGCCGAGGTGCCCCGCGTGCGGCCCCTCGTACCGTCCCGTCACGCCGGCCGGGTCCGGGCCAGCAGCACCGCCACGTCGTCCTGCTGGGCGCACGGCAGCAGCGACCGCAGGATCCCGTCGCACAGTTCCTCCAGCGGCTGGTCCACCCGGCGCAGGGCCCGTGCCAGCTGGTCCATGCCCTGGTCGAGGTCCCGGTCCCGGGCCTCGATGAGGCCGTCGGTGTAGAGCACGAGCAGGCTCCCCGCGGGCAGCCGCACCTCCTCGGTGCGGAAGTCCTGCCCGCCGGTGCCCAGCGGGGTGCCGGGCGGTCCGTGGAGGAAGGACACGGTCCCGTCGGTGGCCACCACGGCCGGCGGCGGATGCCCGGCGCGGGCGACGACACAGCCGCCGGACGCCGGGTCGTACGCGGCGTAGACGCAGGTCGCCATCTCGTCCTCGCCCAGGTCGGCCACCACGGCGTCGAGCGAGCCGAGCATCCGCGCCGGGGACACGTCGTGGCGCGCGAGGGTCCGTACCGCCGTGCGCAGCTGCCCCATGACGGCCGCCGCGTGGATCCCGTGGCCCATGACGTCCCCGATGACCAGCCCGGTCCGGCCGCCGGGCAGCGGGATGACGTCGAACCAGTCCCCGCCGACGTCGTGGTCGCTGGCGGGCAGGTAGCGCCCGGTGAGCGCGAGGCCGGGGACCTCGGGCAGTGCGCTGTTGGTGAGGCTGCGCTGGAGGGTCAGGGCCGCCTGCCGCTGGCGGGTGTACATCCGGGCGTTGTCGATGTTGAGGGCCGCGCGGGCGACCAGCTCGTCGACGAGTACGCAGTCCTGCTCGTCGAAGGGCTCGCGGTCGCGCGTGCGCGTCACGGTGACCGCGCCGAGCACCGTGCCGCGCGCGACGAGCGGGACCAGCCGCGCCGAGCCCAGGGTGGCGAGGTAGGCGCGCAGGGCCTCCGCGCGCGGGGACGTGATCAGTGCCGGGATGTCGGAGACGTAGAGGTTCATCGGCCGCCCTTCCGCGACGACCCGCTCGTAGTGGGTTCCCACGGGGATCTGGAAGGTCTGGCCGGGGGCGAGTTTCGCGGTGGGGGCGGTCGGGTCGGGGAAGCGGGCCGCCAGGCGGCGCAGGACACCGCGGGTGGAGGCGGCGGGCGCCGCGCCCTCGTCGGGGCCCAGCACCGCTTCGAGCAGTTGTACGTCGGCCGAGTCCGCGAGCTGCGGCACCAGCACGTCCACGATCTCCTGGGCGGTCTGGTGGAGGTCCAGGGTCGTGCCGATGCGGGTGCCCGCCTCCGCCAGCAGCGCGAACCGGTGCCGGGCCCGTTCGGCCTCGGCCTGCGCCTGCTGGCCCTCGGTGATGTCGATGAGGGACGCGATCACCCCGAGGGCCCGGCCGGAGCCGTCGAGCAGCGGGGCGTACGAGCAGGACCAGGTCCGGTCGCGCTCGGGGTCGGCGGGGGTCCGCCCGGTGCGGCGGACGTCGACGACGGCGGTGCCCCGGTCGAGGACCTGCCGCATCGTCGCCTCCAGGGCGACGGCGTTGACCCCGGGCACCACCTCGGTGAGCCGTCTGCCCAGGTGCTCGGCGGCGGAGACGCCGTTCATCCGGGCCAGCGCGTCGTTGACCCGGAGGAAGCGCAGGTCGGGGCCGAGGGTGGCGAGGCCGATGGGCGACTGGGTGAAGAGGCTCTGCAGGGCGGCGAGCGAGTCCCGCATGTGGAGGACCTCGGAGGTCTCCACGGCGATGAGCATGGCCCCCGTGCGGCCCTGCGGGTCGACGGCGGGCACGATCCACATCTCCATGCGGACGCGGTGGCCGTCGCGGTGGCGCACGGGCAGGGTGCCGACGACGGTCTCGCCGGCCTGGACGCGCCGGGTCAGCTGGTCGGCGAGCTCCTGGTTGGCCTCGGGGACGAGGACGGCGGTGCCGGGGCGGCCGATGATGTCCTCGGGCCGGTGCCCGAGCAGGTCCTGGGCGGCCAGCGACCACTCCACGATGCGACCGTCGGCGTCCTCGCGCCACAGGGCGATCGGCAGCAGCTCGCGGAGCACGCCCGCGTACCCGACAGCCGCCACCGGCTGCTCCGGCACCTCGCTCGTCGACTGGTAAGTGTCCAATGCACCGACCTCACCCCGGGGGGGCTGATTCCTACCGAATCACCCTATCCGAGGCATGGCCGCGGGGCTCTGCGTCCGGTGGCGGGAGCCCGGAGGGGCGCAGACCCGGCGGGTGCGGGGCGGGGCGAGCGGGAGGCCGCCGGTCCGCACCTCCGGCCGGCAGCCGCCGGTCCCCGCCTCCGGCTCATACGACGACCACCTCGACGCAGGCCACGGGGTTGCAGCCGTAGCCGCGGGCGTTCCACGGGGGGTGCGCCGGCTGGGTGTCGCCGTGGGCGTCGGTCGCGCGGGACAGCAGCCGGCAGGGTCCCGGGCGCTGCGGCGTCCACCGGTACGACCAGCCGCTCCAGCCGTACGGGCCCGCCGGCGGTTCCAGCACGGCCGGGTGCCAGTCCCGGCCGGCGTCGCCGTCGCCGTCCGGGTCGTCGTCCTCGTACGCGGCCCGCACCTCGACGCTCCGGACGGGGACCCCGCCGCCCGACCAGGCGCGGCCGCGGACCAGGGTCTCGTGGCCGCGGTGCACGGCCGTGTCCGGCTCGGGCTCGGTGATGACCGACTTGACCCGCACGGTCGTGACGGGGCCCTCGGGGGTGCCGCGCGAGGCGACGTAGAGGTACTCCTCGGTCTGGAAGGCGCCGGTGAACGCGTGCGTCACGGCCCGCGCCCCGACGAGCCACTTCACATCGGCGACGGCGTACCGGCCGGGGACCACCAGGCGGACCGGCGCCCCGTGCTCGGGTGCCAGCGGCTCGCCGTTCATGCGGGTGGCGAGGAGGGTGTCCGGGTGGAGGGCCGCGGCGAGCGGGAGGCTGCGCTCGAAGGGCGTCCGGCGGCCGTGCACGGTGCCGGAGTCGGCTCCGGTGAACACGATCTCCACGGCCGCCGGATCGATCCTTGCCCGGTCGGCGAGGGCGCGGAAGGGCACGCCCGCGAAGTGCGCGCAGCCCACCGCCTGCTGGCTCCACGGCAGTCCGGGCGGGGGAGGTCTCATCAGGCCGCGGCCGTTGCCCGCGCACTCCACGACGACATCGAGCTCCCGGTGTTCCATCGTGAGCAGTTCCGCGTGGCCGATGGTGAAGGGAGCGGCGGCCGCGCCGTCGAACCGGAGCCGCCACCGGGCGGGGTCGGTGCGCGGGATGCCGAAGTGGTCGCGCACGAAGAAGGCCCCCACGGGCGTGACCGGCTCGGCCAGCGCGGCCGAAGGCGTCTGCGCGTTGTACGGGTCTGACGTCACGGTCTCGGGCTCCCAGACCGTGGCGCCGGGCCCGCGCGCACCTCGTGAAACCGGCCATGCGGACATCGCGACACCTTCCGTCGGGCTCGTTCCGAGCGCGGCGCGGATTACTTTCAGCGTACTTCCGGCAGGGTCTTGACTACTGATGAATAGGGAGGAAACTCATCAATACACCGGATAACCGGATAGAGCCGCACCTCCCTCTGGAGACGTCCTCAGGCCCGCGTGACCCTTGTCCAGGCTCTGGCCAGGCCCCCGGCAGCATCTGTCGACCACGGGAGCCATCGGCGACGGCGGATGGCTCATGGAATCGACGGAACTGCCGGGGACTGTCGTGTCCGCGCTCGTCCCGCGCACGATCGCGCACGACCGCGCACGACCGCGCACATTCCACCGGCAATGCCGCTTCACGCCAACTCTCCCTTTTTTCGGGAGAGTTGCTTTTGATCTGACCTATGTTCTCTGGGGCACGTCCCGTCGCCCCAGGAGGTCAGATTGCAGTCCAGGCGCACCCTCGCCTTTCCACGCCTGTTACGCCGTTCCCACTTGCTCATAGCCTTCGGCCTCGGCTCACTGCTGATCGGCCTGACCCCGTGGCTCGGGGTCTCCAGCACGGCCGCCGGCCGGGCGCCGGCCCCCCGGCCCGCGCCCGTCCCGCAGGACCAGCAGACGGCGAAGCAGTCCCCGCACCACGGCATCGCGCCGGCGAACGCGATGGAACCCACGGCTCCCGTCCTCGACCGGACCGGGTGGACGGCCACCGCCAGCGACGAGGAGACCGCCGGCGAGAACGGCCGTGCGGCCAACGTGCTCGACGGCAACACCGACACCATCTGGCACAGCAAGTGGAGCGGCACCGCCACTCCCCTGCCGCACACCCTCACCATCGACATGCGGCAGACCTCGGTCGTCTCCGCACTCGTCTACCGCCCCCGCGCGAACGGGCCCAACGGGCGCATCGGTGAGTACAGCATCAGCCTCAGCACGGACGGACAGGGCTGGGGAACCCCCGTCGCCACGGGCACCCTCGCCGACGACGCCGGCACCAAGACGCTGGGCTTCGCCCCGCAGGGAGCCCGGTTCGTGCGCCTCACGGCGCTCACCGAGGCCGGCGGCCGCGGGCCCTGGAGCTCCGCCGCCGAGATCGACGTACTGGGCGACCCGGGCACGCCGGCGGCCACCGTCGACCTGTCCCGGGCCGGATGGACGGCCACCGCCAGCGACGAGGAGACCGCCGGCGAGAACGGCCGCGCGGCGAACGTGCTCGACGGCAACGCCAACACCATCTGGCACAGCAAGTGGAGCGGCACCGCCACTCCCCTGCCGCACACCCTCACCATCGACATGCACCGCACGTCGGTCGTCTCCGCACTCGTCTACCACCCGCGCGCGGACGGGCCCAACGGGCGGGCGGGCGCGTACAGCGTCCAGACCAGCACCGACGGCTTCACCTTCGCCGCGCCGGTGGCCTCGGGCACGTGGCGGGACGACGACACCGTCAAGACCGCCACCTTCACCCGGGCCGAGCACGCCCGCTACGTACGTCTGACCGTGACGAGCGAGGCCGGCGCCCGCGGCCCCTGGACCTCGGCCGCCGAGATACGCCTGAGCGGGCCGGCCAGCCCGGCCGTCCACGGCTCCTGGGGCCGGATCACCGGCTTCCCGCTGGTGCCCGTGGCCACCGCCGCCCTGCCCGGCGACAAGCTGCTGGCCTGGTCCGCGTACGCGGTCGACCGCTTCGGCGGCAGCAACGGCTACACCCAGACCGCGATCCTGGACCTGAAGACCGGCAAGGTCACCCAGCGCCGCATCGACAACACCGGCCACGACATGTTCTGTCCGGGCATCGCCATGCTGGCCGACGGCCGGGTGCTGGTCACCGGGGGCAGCAACGCGGAGAAGGCGAGCATCTACGACCCGGCCACCGACGACTGGTCCGCCACCACCAGCATGAACATCGCCCGCGGCTACCAGGCCATGACGCTGCTCTCCACCGGCGAGGCCTTCGTCCTGGGCGGTTCGTGGAGCGGGGCGGCGGGCGACAAGGCCGGTGAGGCCTGGTCGCCGGACACCCGTACCTGGCGCAAGCTCCCGGGCGTCTCCGCCGTCCCGGCGCTGACGGCCGACCCGGCCGGACCCTACCGGGCCGACAACCACATGTGGCTGTACGCCACTTCGGGCGGCAAGGTGCTGCAGCTGGGTCCGAGCAAGCAGATGAACTGGATCTCGACCGCCGGCCAGGGCAGCATCACCGCAGCCGGGACCCGGGCCGACAGCCAGGACGCCATGACCGGCAATGCCGTCTCCTACGACATCGGCAAGCTGCTCACCCTGGGCGGCTCCCCCGCCTACCAGGACAGCCCGGCCACCCGGCGCGCCTACACGGTGAGCGTCGCGGGCAGCCAGGCGCAGGCCGCCCGCACCGGGGACTTGGAACACGCCCGCGGCTTCAGCAACAGCGTCGTCCTGCCCGACGGCAAGGTGGCCGTCTTCGGCGGGCAGGCCTATCCGGTGCCGTTCAGCGACGCGACCTCGGTGCTGACGCCCGAGCTGTGGGACCCGGCGACCGGAGCCTTCACCCCGCTCGCCTCGATGGCCGTGCCGCGCAACTACCACAGCGTGGCCAACCTGCTGCCGGACGGGCGGATCTTCTCCGGGGGCGGGGGCCTGTGCGGCGACTGCGCCACCAACCACGCCGATGGGGCGGTCTTCACACCGCCGTACCTGCTGAACGCGGACGGCACGCCGAAGCCGCGTCCCGTCATCTCCGGCGGCGTGCCCTCCAGGACGGCCCCCGGCACCTCGCTCACGGTGAGCACCGAGGGCCCGGTGGCATCCTTCGTCCTGATGCGGGCCGCGGCCGCGACCCACTCCACCGACAACGACCAGCGCCGGGTCCCCGTGGTGTCCACGGCAACCGGAACCAACTCCTACACGGTGTCCGTTCCGGCCGACACCGGTGTGGTCCTGCCAGGCAACTACATGCTCTTCGCCCTCGACGCCCAGGGGGTCCCGAGCATCGCCAAGTTCCTCACCGTCTCCTGACCCGAGTGATCCCGAGTGATTCCGAGCGGTGTCCGGCCGTCGTTCCGGCCGGGCACCGCCTCCCCCGGGCTACGCCGTCTGCACGGCCCGGAGCGTGTCGGCCGTGCCGAGGACCCCGGCGATGCCCCGGGCGAGGCAGGGGATGCGGTGCGCCGAGATGCCCGCGATGTTGATCCGCCCGGAGGTCGTGCCGTAGACCGCGTACTGCCTGCGCAGCTGGAGCATCTGCGGCGCGGTCAGCGGCAGCATCGAGAACATCCCCTTCTGCCGGGCGAGGGAGCGCGCCTGCTCGGCACAGCCCAGGGTGCTCAGGTGGGCGGTCAGATCGGCCCGGTTGGCCATGATCCGGCTCCGCATGACGTCCAGTTCCGCGCGCCAGGCGGCCCGCAGCCCCTGGTCCTCCAGGATCGTGGTGACGACTGCCGCGCCGTGCTCGGGCGGCATCGAGTACAGCGTCCGGGCGGCGTTCTGCAGGGCCGTCTCGGCGTGCCGCACGGCCTGGGCCGAGGCGCCGAGCACGATGGCGCAGCCGACGCGGTCGCTGTAGAGACCGAAGTTCTTCGAGCAGCTGACGGCGATCAGCATCTCCGGCACGCGCGCCGCGAGCATCCGCGTGGCCAGCAGATCGGCCTCCAGGCCGTCGCCGAGCCCGTGGTAGGCGAGGTCCACGAAGGGCACCCAGCCGCCGCGGACGGCCGACTCGGCCAGCGCCTCCCAGTCGTCGAGCAGCGGGTCCACGCCCGTGGGGTTGTGGCAGCACCCCTGGAGCAGCACCACGTCGTCCCGCCGGGCCTCCCGCAGCTCCCGCAGGACGCCGGCCGTGTCGAAGCCGCCCTCGGCGTCGCGCCAGCCGTACGTACGGACCTTCAGCCCGGCGGCCTCCAGGATGGGCCGGTGGTTGACGTAGGCGGGATCGCTGATCCACACCGTGGTGCCCGGGCGGGTCCGGCAGACCAGATCGGCCAGCAGCCGCAGCGCGCCGGAGCCGGCGACGGTCTGGACGGCGGCGGCCCGGCCGGCCGGCCCGTCCGGACCCAGCACCAGGTCCAGCAGGGAGCGGTTGAAGGCGGCGTTCCCGGAGAGCCCGCGGTACTCCTTGGACTCGGAGCGCTCCGCCAGGCGCATCTCGGCCTCGCGCACGGCGGCCATGACGGGCGTGGTTCCCGTCTGGTCCCGGTAGACCCCGAGGACGAGGTTCAGCCGTTCGGGCCGCTCGTCGCTGCCGAACTCGTAGGTCAGGTCCCACAGCGGATCGGTGGGGGGCGGGGGGAGGAGCTCAAGCATCTGCGGGAACCTCGGGTCGGGGGCGGCGGTTGGCGAGGACGACGCCGGCGGTGATGAGGGGGACGCCGACGAGCACGGCGAGGGTCGGCGTCTCGCCGAGCAGGGGGATGGCGAGCAGGACGACGGCGACGGGGCTGAGGCTGCCGACGACGGAGCTGCGTTCGGCGCCGAGCCTGCGGATGGCGAACGCGTAGAGCAGGCCGGCGCACAGCCCGACGCCGAGCCCCTGCACCACGAGGAACAGCACGATGTCGCTGCCCGCCGCGTGGGCGATGCCCGTCGGGAGCACCCCGGTCAGGACCAGGACGGCGATCACGGCGAAGGAGGGCAGGCACAGCAGGCCGATCGATCCGACGGGATCGAGGTCCACCTCGCGCAGGCCCACCGTGTAGAGGGCCCACAGTCCGCTGGCGACCAGGAGGATGCCGGAGCCGGCGAGCACGTCGGTGTCCACCGGGACGACGTAGCGCCAGACGAGGGCGGCGACGCCGGCCGCGATCAGCGCGAGTCCGGCCGTCTGCGTCCCGCGGGGCACCCCGTGCCCTCGGCGGATCATGATCGCGGAGACGAAGAGCGGGACCATCCCGGGGACGATGGAGCCGACGAAGGCGGCGGAGGTCAGGGCGCCGCCGTGCATCGCCGCGAGGAAGAAGGGCACCCCCGCACCGCAGATGATCTTGGCTGCGGCGCCGGGCCGTACCGCGGCGATGCGGCGACGGCGCCGCCACAGTGCGGGGAAGAGCACGACGAGGGGAACGCCGAAGCGCAGCAGGGCCGCGTCGGCCGGCAGCAGGGAGGAGGCGCTCAGGGCGCGGGCGCTGAGCGCGAAGGCCGCCCAGATCGCCACCGTCACCAGCAGCGCGAGCAGGCCCTCGGCCTGCGGGGAGAGCCGCGGGGAGAGCCCGCGCCGGCCGGGGTGTCCGGCCCGCGGGCCCGCCGCATCGGGAGGCACGGTCGCCCGGGTGGTGTGCGTCGCGACCAAGGAAATTGCTCCAGCCTCTGGTACTCGGACCGGTCCGGTCCGTTGCAGGCAACGCTAGGGCTTCGGGCGGGGCAGCCGATTGCCAGTTCTGCCTCTCGGACATACGTTTGGGGCAGAATCTGCCAAGGAGTGGCCGTGGACGCAGTCGATCTGCAGATCATCCGGGAATTGCAGGCCGACGGGCGCCTGTCCAACCAGGACCTGGCCGACCGCGTCCGGCTCTCGCCGTCACCCTGCCTGCGCCGGGTCCGGCGGCTGGAGGAGGCGGGCCTGATCCGCGGCTACACGGCCATGGTCGACCAGGTGGCCTTCGGACTCCCGGTCACCGTCTTCGTGCGGATCCGGCTGGAACGCCACACGGCGGAGGCGGTGCGGCTCTTCGAGGAGCACGTCGCCGTCATCGAGCACATCCAGGACTGCTACCTGATGGCGGGCAGCAGCGACTACCTGCTCCGCGTCGTCATCGAGGACCTGGAGGCCTACGAAGCCCTGGTGCGCCACCGCATCCACGCCATTCCCGGAATCGCCTCGATCGAGTCGAGCTTCGCGTACGGCAGCGTCAAACAGACCAGGACCTACCCCCGGCCCGCTCCGGGCGCGTCGAGGCGATCGCCGTGACGGCAAACGACAAAGGCAAGGCAAGGAGAACTCTCTCCTTGCCTCTCTCCACGTATAGCGCGCCGGGGGCTTGCCGCAAGGCCCGGGTCACGGCGCAGAATCTTCGGCCGGGGCCACAATCTGCGGAGGCATCGCGATGATCGTGCCGTACGTGCGGGACCTTCGAGAGGTCGACGAGACGCAGGCCGCGGTCGTCGGCGGCAAGGGCGCGCACCTGGGCGGGCTGTCGCGGATCGAAGGCGTCCGCGTGCCGGACGGCTTCTGCGTGACGACGGACGCCTTCCGGCGGATCATGGCGGAAGTGCCGTCGATCGACGATCGGCTCGATCAGCTGTCGCGCGTGAACCCGGACGACCGGGAGGCGATCCGCACGCTCAGCGCACAGATCCGTCGGAGCATCGAAGGGATCGCCGGGCGACATCCTGGTCACGGCCTTCACCGACCCCAGCTGGTCACCGCTGTTCGTCGGAATCGCGGGCCTGGTGACGGAGGTGGGCGGGCTGATGACCCATGGCGCGGCCGGGAGTACGGCCTGCCGGCCGTCGTGGGCGTGGAGCAGGCCACCCGGCTGATCCGGGACGGGCAGCGGATCCGCGTGCACGGAACCGACGGGTACGTCGAGATCCTGCCTTGACCGACCGCACCGCCCCGTAAGGGATCCGGTGGTACGGCCTACCCGGCGCTCGCCAGCGCCGCCTCGAAGACGGCGAAGGCGGCCGCGTCGAAGAGGACGAACCGGACCTCCTGCACCTCGGTCCGGGCCGACCGCACCGTCTCCACCGCGATCCGGGCCCCGTCGTCCATGGGCCAGCCGTAGATGCCGGTGGAGATGGCCGGGAAGGCGACCGTACGGGCCCCCAGTTCGTCGGCGATCCTCAGCGATTCGCGGTAGCAGGAGGCCAGCAGCTCCGACCGGTCCTCCTCGCGCGACCAGACCGGGCCCACCGTGTGGATGACGTGCCCGGCGGCGAGTCTGCCGGCCGTGGTGGCGACGGCCCGGCCCGTCGGCAGTCCCTTGCCGTAGTGCGAGCGCCGCAGGTCCTCGCAGGCCGCGAGGATCTCCGGCCCGCCCCGGCGGTGGATGGCGCCGTCCACCCCACCGCCGCCGAGGAGCGAGGAGTTGGCCGCGTTGACGATCGCGTCGGCCTTCTCGGCGGTGATGTCGCCGAGGACCAGGGTGATGCGGACCATCGGGAGTCCTTTCGCGAGCGGCACCCCCGACCGGCCGTCACGGCGGCCGGGGGCCCGCACCCATCTATCCGTGCCTTGTGCGGCGCCTGAACGCCGCGGTGAAGAGGCAGCCCAGGGCGGCCATTGCGAATCCCGCGGTGAGCATCCATTCCCCTCGTGCCGCGAATATCGCGGTGAGCACCGCCATGATCACCGCGGCGCACAGGTCGACGAAGAAAAGCACCTTTCCCCTGCCGCCCGTGTTGTCGCCCAGAGCCACTGCTTCCTCCTGTGCCATGAAAACGGAATACGGGTGCGGGGCCGGCGTCAGACGTCCTTGCGCAGGTGGCGCCAGACCGCCTTGGCGGCGTTGTGGCCGGACATGCCGTGCACCCCGGGGCCCGGCGGGGTCGCCGACGAGCAGAGGAAGACCGCCGGGTGGGCCGTCGTGTACGGGGAGAGGGAGATCTTCGGGCGCAGCAGCAGCTGGAGCCCCGAGGCGGCTCCGCAGGCGATGTCCCCGCCGACGTAGTTGGGGTTGCGGGCGGCGAGCTGGGGCGGGCCTGCCGTGGCACGGGCCAGGACCAGGTCGCGGAAGCCGGGGGCGAAGCGCTCCAGCTGGCGTTCGACGGCTTCGGTGAGATCGCCGTCCCAGCCCGCCGGAACGTGCCCGTACGCCCAGAACACGTGCTTGCCCTCGGGTGCCCGGCCGGGGTCGACCAGGCTGGGCTGCGCGGTGATGAGGAAGGGGTTGCGGGGAGCCCGGCCGCCCGAGGCCAGCTGCAGGGCGGCGTCGATGTCGCGGGCGCGCGGGCCGATCTGGACGGTGCCGGCGCGGCGCGGCTCCTCGGCGGTCCACGGGACCGGGCCGTCCAGCGCGTAGTCGATCTTGAAAACGGAGGCGCCGTACCGGTAGCCGTCGTAGGCGCGCCCCAGCCGGGCGATCCGGGCCAGCGCGGTCGGCGAGGTGTCGAAGACGTACGCCCGGGCCGGCGGGAGGTCGTCGAGCCGCTTGACCTCGAAGCCGGTGTGGATCGTCCCGCCGAGGTCGCGCAGGTAGGCGGCGAGCGCGTCGGAGACGGACTGCGAGCCGCCGCGCGGCATCGGCCAGCCGTTCGCGTGCGCGGCCAGCGCGAAGACCAGTCCGACGGCGCCGGTGCCGATCCCGCCGAGCGGAGCGATGACGTGGGCCACGAGCCCGGCGAACAGGGCCCGGGCCCGCTCGTCGCGGAAGCGGCTCAGGAGCCAGGTGGAGGGCGGCAGCCCGGCGAGCCCGAAGCGGGCGAGGGTGACGGGGTCCCTGGGCAGCGCGGTGTTCGGCAGGGACATGAAGTCCCGGGCCAGGGTGTCCCACTTGCCGAGGAACGGCCCGACGAGACGCCGGTAGGCACCCGCGTCCCGCGGCCCGAAGGACGCCGCCGTCTCCGCGACCGAGCGGGAGAGGACGGCGGCCGTGCCGTCGTCGAAGGGGTGCGCCATCGGCAGCGGGGCGTGCAGCCATTCCAGCCCGTACCGCTTCAGCGGCATCGTGGCGAAGACCGGGGAGCCGGCACCGAGCGGGTGCACCGCCGAGCACGGGTCGTGCCGGAAGCCGGGAAGGGTGAGCTCCTCGGTCCGGGCGCCCCCGCCCACCGTGTCGGCGGCTTCGAAGACGGCCACCGAGAAGCCGCGCCGGGCCAGTTCGACGGCGGCGGTCAGCCCGTTGGGCCCCGCCCCCACCACGACCACATCGAGAATCGACGGCACTTGCGACTCCTTCGTTTCCGGCGGCGCCTGCGCCTCCAGGATATTGCGCCCCGCACCCCGGGCCGGACACCCCTAGGCGCCCCGGAGCAGCTCCCGGATGCGTACAGCCGTGGCCTCGTCCCGCCCGACGGCGAACGGCAGCGCGTTGTCCCGGTCCACCCGGAAGGGGACACCCTCGACCGTGCTCTGCGCCCCGCCGGCCTCGGCGACCAGCAGCAGCCCGGCCGCGTGGTCCCAGGCCGAGGGCCAGGTGAAGGCCAGGGCGTCCATGTCGCCGCGGGCCACCTTCAGGTACTCCAGGCCGGCCGAACCGCACGGCCTGGCCGCCACCCCGGGCACGTCCAGCCGGGCCAGCGTCCGCTTGTTCTCGTCGGAGGTGTAGAGCGGGTGGGCGATGGCGACCCGCAGCGCGGCGCCGGCCTCCGGCGAACCGCTGTGGATCCGCTCGCCGTTGACGTACGCCCCCTGCCCGCGCACCGCGGTCGCCAGCTCCTCCAGCGCCGGGGCGAAGGTCCAGGAGGCGAGGATCTCCCCGCGCAGGGCCAGCGCCACCAGGGTGCAGAACGCCGGGTCGCCGTTCACGAACTGGCGGGTGCCGTCCACCGGGTCGACGATCCACACCGGGGCGTCCGCGCGCAGCGCCTCGTACACCGTGGGATCGGCGTGCACGGCCTCCTCGCCGACCACGGCCGAGCCGGGCAGCAGGCGCGTCAGGGAGGCCGTGAGGTACTCCTCGGCCTTGCGGTCGGCGACGGTCACCAGGTCGTGGGGGCCGTTCTTCTCGTCGACCTCGTGCTCGGCGAGCTGCCTGAATCTCGGCATGATCTCGATCGCCGCCGCCTTGCGGACGGCCTCTTCCACATCCGACAGGCCATGGGTAAGGAACTCATCGATCATGTGCCCATCACATCACGCCCGCACGGCAAACCCCACCGACAATCCCCGTCGGACCGCTGGATTCCGGATGTACTGCGGGTGAACCGGGTCGCCGGAAGGACGCGTACCGCCTGCCGACCGCCGGATTTCCACGGCAGACCGGCGCCGCCCCTGCAGGGGCGGCGCTCCCAAGACCCCCCGGGAACGTCAGCCGACGGGAGAGGGGCTCCGGGGGTCGGCCGGGCGGGGGACGAAGACCGGGGAGTCCGACTGGTAGAAGAGGTCGATGTCGGCCTCCTCCCCGCCGACGATCAGGGTGTCCCAGGCGCCGCTCTCCCACAGGGTGCGCAGGGTGGCCGGGGCGATCGAGGCGAGGTGCGAGCGGAGTTCCCCGTCGCCGGGCAGGCCGGGCATCCGGGGCGCCAGCCGTTCGCGGATCCCGGCCATCCGTTCCAGCAGCGCGTCCAGGTCGCTCCCGTCCGCGGCGCCGGCAAGACCGGCAACGGCGGCCGCGCCCGCACCGGCCTCCGTGCTGCTCCCGATGATGTCCTTGATGGCGCGGGTGACGCCCTGTTCGTCGGTGGTCACCATGGCGTTCCAGGCCCGGCTCTTGTGCCGGTACTGGAGCATCGACATCGCCGCCTCGTGCCGGATGAAGTCGGCGTCCCGCAGCGGCTTGCCCTGCCAGGCGCGGCTGAGCGAGCGGGCCAGCGAAGTGGCCGAGGCGAGGCCGCTGTTGAGGCCGCGGCCCGGCCAGAAGTGGATGGCGTTGGCCGCGTCGCCCAGCAGGAAGCCGTAGGTGCCGGGGGTGGTCGTGGTCGGGCGGTGCAGCTGTGCGGTGAACCGCGGGCGCTGCACCATGTCCAGCCGGAACGAGGTGATCGCGGACAGGTCCTCCTCGGCCACCCCGAACAGGCTGAGGCCCTGCCGGATCTCCTTCCACAGCGGAGAACCGCGCAGCAGGGCGGGCAGGAAGAGGGTGCCGTGGGTGGGGCAGCGGAACTCGTTGTCCTCCTCCTGCCGGCTCATCAGGCAGGGGCGGGCGGCGATGCACTCCTCGAAGACGTGGCGGACCGGGTCGATGCCGATGACGTTCTTGACCTCCTCCCGGGTGAGCCGCATGTTCAGGAAGCCCTCGCCGCGCAGCGAGTTGAGCAGGAAACGGTTCTGCGACACGGTGAGCAGCACGCTCATCGGGTCCGGCAGCTTCGACTTGACGCGCAGCCCCAGCACGACGTCCTGGAGGTGCTCGCCGTCGAGGGAGTAGATCGAGGCGTCGGCCGCGCCGAAGCGGTCGGCGTAGTGCTCCCGTGTGCGGGAGCGGCCGCCCTCGGCGACCACCAGCACGTGTTCCTGGGTGATCCGGTTCTGCTCCTCCGCCACGTCGAAACGCTTGGGGACCAGCCGGATCGAGGGCTTCCGGTTGGCCAGGTCCAGCAGCCGGTCCTCGATGTGGGCGATCCGGATGTTGCGGGGCGGGCGGCCGTCGACCGAGTCCGGGCCGACGGGCCACATCTCGGAGTAGGCGCCTTCGTCGTCGAAGAGGGCGGCGAGCACCTCCTCGGACAGGGCGAGGTACTGCCGGCTCTGGACGGTCACCACCTGCTGGCGGCGGAAGTTCCCCTGGGTCTCGTCCTTCCAGACGACCGAGGAGCCGTTCCTGGTCCAGCGCCCGTCGTAGAGGGTGATGGCGGTCCGCCCGGGCAGCATCTCGTCGAGCGCCAGGGCGAAGGCGAGGCCCACCGGGCCGCCGCCGGTGATGGTGACCCGCAGCGTGCCGGGGTCCGCTGCGCTCGGCCGGGGCAGGTCCAGGAGGGAGAGGTCCATGACCGTCTCCATGGCGTCCTGGGCCTCGTAGAGAAACGTTTCATCGCCGATCCGGATGCAGTCGTTCGGACGCAGCACATGCCGCGTGACGCGCTGGTCGTTGACGAACGTGCCGTTGCGGCTGTCCCGGTCGTAGAGGACGAAACCGGCGTCCTCGGCGAGGATCTCGGCGTGCAGCCTGGAGGCACTGGCACTGACGATCACGACGCTGTTGTCGCTCTTGCGCCCGAAGCTGAGGGGCTCGCCGCCCAGCACCACGCTCTGCCCGGTAAAGGGACCCGTGCGTCCAACGATGACCGAAGCCACTCCACACTCCTTGAAAAAGACGCCTGCTGACTCCTCGTACGACAGCAACACGCCTTCGCGAAGGTGTTCGGTTCAACCATTTCCGAAAATTTCCAGCCACCCCGTTGAACCGGGAGTCCGGTTCCGTACGTGATGTTGGCGTCGGCAGGCGATCAGAGGGAGAACCGCCCCCATGCACAACGAGGAATCCGAGACCGTGACGGACAGCACGCTCGCGAACACCACCGCGGCCACGGCCACCGGCGCAGACACGGCCGTGACCGCCGCCGCCCCGGGCACCCCGGGCGGGGAGCGGCTGATCGCCGGCCGCTACCGGCTGCTGTCCCGGCTCGGCGAGGGCGGTATGGGCACCGTGTGGCGGGCCCGCGACGAGACCCTGCACCGCGAGGTCGCCGTCAAGGAGGTCAGGGCCCCGGCGCATCTGCGGGCCGGCGACATCGCGCGGATGTACAGCAGGCTGGAGCGGGAAGCGTGGGCGGCGGCACGGATACCCGACCGCAATGTGGTGACGGTCCACGACGTGGTCATGGAGGACGACCGGCCCTGGATCGTCATGGAACTGATCCGCGGGCGGTCACTGGCCGATCTGCTGCGCGCCGAGGGGCCGCTCACCCCGCGCCACGCCGCGCACATCGGCGCGGAGGTGCTGAGCGCGCTGCGCGCCGCGCACGCCGCCGGGGTGGAGCACCGCGACGTGAAGCCGGCGAACGTGCTGCTCGCCGACGACGGGCGGGTGGTGCTCAGCGACTTCGGCATCGCGATGGTCGAGGGCAGCACCGCGCTGACCCTGACCGGCGAGGTGGTCGGCTCCCCCGAGTACCTGCCGCCGGAGCGGGCGCTGGGCCGGCCCTCGGGCCCCGAGTCGGACCTGTGGTCCCTCGGCGTGATGCTGTACGCAGTCGTGGAGGGGATCTCCCCGTTCCGGCAGGACACCGCGCTGAGCACCCTGCGGGCCGTCGTGGACGAGGAACCGCCGGTGCCGACGCGGGCCGGCCCGCTCGCCCCGGTCATCGCCGGGCTGCTCCGCAAGGAGCCGGCCGAGCGGACCCCCGCGGCCGAAGCCGCCGGGGCCCTGCGGGACATCGCCCACGAACCGGACGCCACCACGACCGCGGCCCGCGTCCTGTCGGCTCCCGCGGAACCCGCCACGCCCGCGGCACCCGTCCCCGCGCCGGCACCGGTCCCGACGCCAGAGCCGGCCACCACCACCGCGGAGCCCGCGGCGGCGGCACCCTCCCCGTTCGCGCACGCGACGTCCGCGCACGCGACGCCAGAAGCCCCGCCCCGCAAGCGCCGTACGGTGGCCTTCGTCGCGGCCGGCGCGGCCGCATGCGCACTGATCGCCGCCGGGCTGGTCCACGCCCTCGACGGCAACGGCGAGGACGCCACCCCCGGTTCGGGCGTACGGATGTCGGTGGCGGGCGCGAACACCACCTACACCGGCAGCTGTCCGACCCCCGAGAGCCGGGCCCCGGCGTTCACCGCGACCTTCACCGCCTCCGAGCCGACCCTGATCTCCTACCGCTGGGTGTCCGGCGACGGCTCGGTGGTGGATCCGCACTGGCGCACCATGTCCATCGGGGACAAGGCCAACCCCACCGGGCACGACACCGTGCGGCTGACGACCTACGCCAAGGCCGGCACCCTGACCACGGGGATGGCCGTGGAGCTCCAGAGCCCCACCCGCACCACTTCGAACCCGGTCCCCTTCTCCATCACCTGCACCGGCTGATCCCGGCCGGTCAGCGGCTGAACGCCGGCATGACGTGCTGCTCAATACCTTGCCCGGTGATCCCTCCCGTCAGCCGTGCGGGTTGACGGGCTGCGGCTCCACTCCGCGGACCGCGCCGAGCTGTGTGTACAGGTCGAGCTGGTCGTCCGTCAGCCAGTATTCGGCGACCCGCCCGTGTTCGATCCTCAGGGTGTCCACGCCGGCGAAGCTGACCGCGGTGCCGGGTGGCGCCGATGCCGCCGCCGGGCGCCCAGCCGTCCAGGTTCCGGTGAACCGGAACCTGGAGATGACGTGGTCCGCGTCGGTGAAGGGGCCGAGCTCGCGTTCGGTCCCGCGCCGCTCGCGCACGGCCGGCCCGTCGACATCCGCCGGACCAAACGTGCGTTCCTGGAGACGGGCGGCATGGCCCGGTTCGCCAAGACCGGCCCGGAGGCCGTGCGCACGGTGGTGCTGCAAGCCCTGTCCGAAGCGGGTCTGTCCCCCGACGACCCGCGTATCCGGTGCGTCGCCCTGCCCCGGCTCGGCCCCAAGGTCCTCGACTTGATGTACCTCCCCGCCATCCGGGAGCTGTTGGCGGTGGAGCCGGTACGCCTCGGCGCACGCACCGGGCACCTGGGCTGCGGCGACCTGTTCGCCAACCTCGCGGACCTCGGCGCGCGGGGCCGGCTGGCGCCGGACGACTACGCCCTCCTCCTCACGGGCGGCGGCGGCTTCACGTGGTCGTGCCTCGTGGTCCAGCAGACCGGAGACGGCTGGGGGGACGGACGATGAGGAACCGGATCGGCGAGCTGCACTCCCTGCGTGAGCAGGCGCGGCGCGGCCCCAGTGACCGCGCGACCGAGACCCAGCACGCCAAGGGCAAGCTGACCGCCCGTGAGCGCATCGCGCTGCTCCTCGACGAAGGTTCCTTCAAGGAGGTCGAACAGCTCCGCCGCCACCGGGCGACCGGGTTCGGCCTGGAGGCCAAGAAGCCCTACACCGACGGTGTCATCACCGGCTGGGGCACGGTCGAGGGCCGCACGGTCTTCGTCTACGCGCACGACTTCCGCATCTTCGGCGGCGCCCTGGGCGAGGCCCACGCCACGAAGATCCACAAGATCATGGGCATGGCCATCGCGGCCGGTGCCCCGCTGGTCTCCCTGAACGACGGCGCCGGCGCCCGCATCCAGGAGGGCGTCTCCGCGCTGGCCGGCTACGGCGGCATCTTCCAGCGCAACACCAAGGCCTCGGGCGTCATCCCGCAGATCTCCGTCATGCTCGGCCCGTGCGCCGGCGGCGCCGCCTACTCCCCGGCCCTGACGGACTTCGTGTTCATGGTCCGCGACACCTCGCAGATGTTCATCACCGGCCCGGACGTGGTCCGCGCGGTGACCGGCGAGGAGATCACCCAGAACGGCCTCGGCGGCGCCGACGTGCACGCCGAGACCTCCGGCGTCGCGCACTTCGCCTACGACGACGAGGAGACCTGCATCTCCGAGGTCCGCTACCTCATCTCGATGCTGCCCTCCAACAACCGCGAGAACCCGCCCGTCCACGAGACCGGCGACCCCGCGGACCGCCGCAGCGAGGTTCTCCTGGACCTGGTCCCCGCCGACGGCAACCGCCCCTACGACATGCTCAAGGTCATCGAGGAGATCGTCGACGAGGGCGACGTCCTGGAGATCCACGAGCGCTGGGCCCGCAACATCATCTGCGCCCTGGCCCGCATGAACGGCCAGGTCGTCGGCATCGTCGCCAACCAGCCCGGCCACCTCGCCGGAGTCCTGGACATCGAGGCCTCCGAGAAGGCCGCACGCTTCGTCCAGATGTGCGACGCCTTCAACATCCCCATCGTCACCCTGCTCGACGTCCCCGGCTTCCTGCCGGGCGTCGACCAGGAACACGGCGGCATCATCCGCCACGGCGCCAAACTGCTGTACGCGTACTGCAACGCCACCGTCCCGCGGATCTCGCTGATCCTGCGCAAGGCCTACGGCGGCGCCTACATCGTCATGGACTCCCAGTCCATCGGCGCCGACCTCACCTACGCCTGGCCCACCAACGAGATCGCCGTGATGGGCGCCGAGGGCGCGGCCAACGTCATCTTCCGCAAGCAGATCGCGGACGCCGAGGACCCCGAGGCCATGCGCGTCCGCATGGTCAAGGAGTACAAGGCCGAACTGATGCACCCGTACTACGCGGCCGAGCGCGGCCTCGTCGACGACGTCATCGACCCCGCCGAGACCCGCGAGGTCCTCGTCAGCGCCCTCGCGATGCTCCGCAACAAGCACGCCGATCTGCCGTCCCGCAAGCACGGCAACCCGCCGCAGTAACCGCGAAGGAGACCTGCCACCGATGAGCATCACCGCCGACACCCTGCTGAAGATCGAGAAGGGCAACGTCGAGCCGGAAGAGCTGGCCGCGATCACCGCGATCCTGCTCGCCCGCGCCGCCGCCACCCCCGAGGAGACCGCGGTCCCCGCGCCCCGCCAGGCCGGCTGGCGCCGCCTGGAGCGCACCCCGGGCTTCCGCGCCCCGCACAGCTGGCGCTAGGCCGTTCCCTTCGGATCAGCGCCCGGATCCCACGCCCGCCGCAGATGCCGCCGGCCGGGGCCCTTTCGACGGGCCCCGGCGGCGTGCTGGTGAGCACGCACGATGGTGGAGTCGACCGCGACGACCCGGTCGAGGTCGCCCTCGGCGTCGGCCTGGGCGAGCCGGGCGGTGAAGACCTTCGCCCGCGTGCCGTCGGTGGCCCGGATCCGCGTCCGGTTGTGAACGCCCTTCCACGAGCCGAAGTGCTCGGGCAGGTCCACCCATGGCTTCCAGCGCAGTTGACGGCGGCATCGCTCAGAATCCGCCTCCCACCCCCGGCTGCGGGAGGATGCGGCGGCCGCCCCGTCCACCCGGTTCCGGTGCCGGGGCAGGGGTGCCCGCCGGGACCGCGCGGTCCCGGCCCCACGCCCTGATGTCCTCGATCTGCTCGGGGTTGGTCCGGCTCAGCGGCATCGTATTGGCGAAGGTGTCCCTGACGAACGCCGGAGTCACCGCTGCCTCACCGCGGATGTGCCGCATGGCGCCGACGTCGTGCAGGGCCGATTCGAGGTCGGCGCCGGCGAAGCCTTCCGACATCGACACCAGGGCGTCGAGCAGATCCTGCGGCGGGGCGACCTTCACGTAGCGCTGGTAGTACATGGCGATGATCTCCCGCCGGTCCGCCTCGTCCGGCAGGTCGACGAAGAACAACTCGTCGAAGCGGCCCTTGCGGAACAGCTCGGGCGGCAGACTGCGCACGTCGTTGGCGGTGGCCACCACGAAGGACCGCGAGTCGCTCTCCTGCAGCCAGAACAGGAACTGCCCCACCAGCCGCCGGTTGACTCCGGTGGAGTCGTTCTGTCCGGCCAGGCCCTTTTCGATCTCGTCGATCCACAGGACGCAGGGGGAGATCCGGTCCACGGTCTCCAGCGCGTCCTTGAGCCTGCCCTCGGACTCGCCGACGTACTTGCCCAGGATCGAGGCGAGGTCCAGCCGGTACAGCGGCAGCCGCCACTCCGCGGAGATGGCCTTGGCGGAGAGCGACTTCCCGCATCCCGGCACGCCCACCAGCAGCACGCCGCGCGGGGGGCGCAGACCGGTGCCCCGCAGATCCGACTCCAGGAGCTCCCGCTTGTTCCGCAGCCAGGCCCGCAGGGTGGCCAGGCCGCCGATCTGCCGGTCGGCCTCCTTGACCTGGACGCGCTCCAGCCCGGCCAGATCGCCGAAGATCCGGTCCTTGGCCCGGGCCAGGAGATGAACGTCCTCCCGTTTCACCGAGCCCTTCGCCACGATGGTGGCGAGCAGGTTCACGGCTTCCGCCTCGGTGACGCCCACGAGGAACTCCGCAGCTCGCCGGGTGTCCTGCTCGGTCCATTCGATCGGCACGACGCCGTGATGGTCGCCCAGGAAGCTCGTGATCTGTGTGTACATCTCCTCGGCGTCGGGGAGGTCCAGCTGCAAGGTCATGCCGAGCCGCAGCAGTCCCGTCCAGATGGGCGTGTCCGTGATCAGCATCAGACAGCCGGAGTTGCTGTCGGCGAGCCGCGCCAGCTCGGAGAGGTGGCGCGTGAAGGGGCTGTCGCCGCTGACGTCGTCAGGGTCCACGAAGACGACCGTGGCCTGGGCCCGGCCGGTGAACTGAGCCGCTGCGAACTCCATCGCGCCGGTCAGGGAGCGGTCCTCGTTGACCGGCGCGTTGGTCCGCAGATCGCGCAGTCCGGTGGCCCGGGTGTACACCCAGAAGGGCAGACCGGCACGGGCCGGGCTGCCTGCAGCCTCCCTGACCAGCCTCATGGCTCGTGGCTGTTCGATGGTGCGCAGGCCTACGACGGGGATACGGGCCGCGATGTAGCTGTCCAGATCACGGCGGGCCTCTGCGAAGAGGGGCATGGAGACCTTCTGTCGATCGTGTGGTTCCAGTGGGACGGGCGGTGCCTCGGAAGTAGCGTCAGTCGGTGATGACCCGGCGGCGTGGCCGGGCGGCCGGGTCCAGTCGCCAGGGGTCGGGATCGGTCCCGGCGGCGGGGGGCGGAGCGTCGAGTGCGGCGACGAGGGAGCTGTCCCGTACGGCGCGCAGCCGAGCCTCGATCAGGCGCGGGTCGACGCCTTCCCTCCGCATGTTCTCCACCTGTTGCTCCAGGGAGTTCTGGGCGTCGCGGATCTGGTCGTCGATCGCGTCCCGGAGCCGGTCGCGGAGGTCCGCGGGCAGGCCGGGGTGGCCGGCCAGGGCCCGGATCTCCCGCAGTCCGGCGCGGGCCTGGACGAGGGCGCGGCCGACCGAGAACTCGTCGGACGCCTCGGCCATCGCCGCGGTCAGCAGCCGGCTCCAGTGGTGCAGCCGCCGGTCGAGGGCCTGCCGGATCCGCTCGACCAGCCGGGTCCAGGTCTCGGCGGCGAAATCGGCCGGTACGAGCCGGGGCAGTGCCGGGTCCACCGGCACCCGCTCGTCGGCCCAGGCGTCGAGGTGGTCGGCCCAGGCGCGATAGGGGCCTCCGGAGGTCCACAGCATCGGCTCAGTCGCTCCCGCCCCGCCGGACCACGATCTCCCCGGGCGGGAGCGGTTCCCAGTCGGGCAGCCCTTCCACGATCCGGCGCAGCCGCGCGGTGGTCGTTTCCTCTGCGGCGGTCGACTGCCGGGCCCACGGAAGGGGTTCGGGCGCGCTCGGGTCCTGCTGGCTGCTGCTCATGACGTCTCTCCTGTCGGGCTCGCGGTCGGACGCACGACGCGGGCCTCGAAGGGGGAGTTCCCCTCCCCCGCACCGGCCAGGCCGTCGATCATCTCCCGTACGGCCGACTCCTCGGCGTCGGCGGTGCGGAACCGGCTTTCGAAGTCGACGAGTTCGGCTCCGGCGGCGCGCAGTTGAAGCAGGGAGTCCGCCTTCGACTGGTCCAGCACGCTCTGCGCGTACCGCTGCCGCTCCAGGGCCCCCCGGCGGCCCGACGCGATCACCAGCGCCCAGATCCCGCCCACCAGCAGGGTGATGATCAGGCCCGCGCCCGGGTGGATGCCCATGGAGACGATCAGCAGGATGAGGAGCACCACCGCCGGGGGGACCACGACCGTGCGCCATGCGGGCACGAGGCCGGCGACGAACGGGCGCACATGGGTGTCCCAGTGGTCGCTCAGCGACCGTTCCAGTTGGTCCATGGGTGTGGTGAACGCGCCGGTCCAGCGCGGCAGTCCGAAGGTCTGCGCGCCGAGGTTGTGGCTGCTCTGGAAGACGGCTTCGACGGTGCCGGGGATGTGCAGTCGGTAGTCCCGGCTGAACTCGGCGTGCGCCTGACGGAACCAGTCGCGGCAGGCGCCGACGGCCAGCCGCTGGGTGGCCGGGGAGACGCCGATGGCGGCCGGGTTGAGGGCGGAGGCCGACTGGACGGTCAGGTAGTCGAGCTTCTCCTCCAGCGAGGTCGCGTCGGCGTCCGCCGCCTTCCGGGCGGCCGCGGTGTCGCCGTCGTGCGCGATGACGGCCTCGTTGTAGGCCAGGTCCCGGCGCAGCGGCAGTTCCTCGTTGTCGTACTCGGACACCAGACGGTCGAGGATGTCGTCCACCAGGTCCTCCACCCGGTGGCTGAGCCGGTTCTCCTGGCTCATCAACCGGGTGTACTTCTCCAGGAGCGCCCGGTGCGCCTCGGCCGCGCCGAGTACGGACTCCAGCGCGGGCCACTGCGGTGACACGGCGGCCAGCCTCGGGAAGTCCTCCTTCGCGGACATCGCCCGGTGCGCCTCCACCTCTGCGCGCCAGCGCTCGACCTGGGCCGCGACGGCCTGGTCGCCCTCCAGCAGCACCTCCAGCCATTCGTCGAGCACGGTGCGCAGCAGCTCCCGGCCGACGGGTCCGAAGGCACCCTGGGCCACGGATTCCAGGATGACCGCGAACTCCCGTCCCAGGGCCGTCGGGTCCTGGGCGCGCAGGTAGTGCAGGAGCCAGCGCACGGCGGCGGCCTGCCGGTTCTGGCGGCGAAGGATCAGCGCGAAGAGCAGCGATGTGCGCCCGGGCGAGCGCCGGAAGGCCTCGGTGACGGCCCGCTCGCACAGCTCGCGGTCGTCGGAGGACCAGGCGGCCAGCGCGACGAGGGCGGGGGCCAGCCAGTAGCGGGGGGTCTGGATCATCAGCTCGTCGCTGACGGACCGTACCGACTCCTCGGACACGAGGCCGGTGTCGAAGGCCTGGAGCAGACCCACCGTGGTGCGGCGCACCACCTTGTGGTGGCCGAAATCGTGCTCGATGCGGTCCAGGATCACGCCGATCCTGGTCTCGGCCCGCTGGAGCGCGTCGGCGAGTTGCGAGGAGCGGACGAACGCCTGGAAGTCGTCGCGGAGTTTCTGCAGCGAGTCCCGGGTGTCGCGCTGCGTCGCCTCCACCCCGGTCACCTGGGCGGAGACCGCCACCAGGCCCTGGTCGAGCTGGTTCACCAGGTTGGTGAGCTGTGAGACCTGGTTGCGCAGATGGTAGTCGATGTCTGCCATGAAGCCTTCTGCTCCTGTTCGTGGGCTCACATGCCGCGGGTGTAGACGACTCCGTCGGGCGGGACTGGGACGAGGGCTCCGCTGGCGTACACCTCGACGAGCGGGTAGGCGCCGGTGCGGACGAGCATCCGGGCCCGCGCGTAGGGCTCGGGGAGCACGTCGCCCGGCGTGTAGTGCTGAAGGATGGCCATGGTCAGGTCGAGCCGGTGGTCGACGTACGGCGGGCCCAGGCCGCACACGGCGATCCAGCCCACCGGGAAGTCGCCGTACTCGCTCTGGTATTCCTCACGGATCCAGTCGGTCAGCTCGCGCAGGGCCTCGGGGCTCAGGCCGGCGTCCAGCCGGTGGAGCGCCTCGAAGAGTCCTGCGTGGCGGGGCCTGGCCAGTCCGGCGGCCAGTCGCCCTCCGGTGGTACTCGGGGCCGTCGCGTTCTCGTTCCCGGCCGCTGCGCGGGCCTCGGTCTCGCGGGCGAACGGGCCCAGGACGCGGCGCAGCCGCTGCCCGAATTCCATACGGTTCCCCCCGTATATGCACGCAACTCGACCTGGTCATGATGGGTCGTCAATTTACTCAAACGTACGCGCTTCCGAGTCAAACTCATAGAGACTTGAGTCATTCGCGATCGTCAATTCCGGGGGAGCGATGGGGACTTGCTGGAATTGCGGCGGGGACGAGGACCTTGACTCCGGGTCCTGTCCCCACTGCGGCATGCCCGTCCGCACGGCCGCCGTTACGCCGACGCCGTCAGGCGCGCCGACGCCGTCAGGCGCACCGGCTTCCTCGGACGCGCCGCTGTTCCCGGCTCCGGCCGGCCGTCCGGGCGACCCCGACGCACCGCTCTTCCCCCCATTGCCACCGGTGCGGCGCACCCGCCCGGCACCGGAGCCGGGTGAGGACACCCCGGGCCGGTCGGCGCCGCGCCGGATCGTGCAGGTACCGGGAAGCCTTCCGGACCACACCGCGCGGCGCGGCCCGTTGCCACCACCCGCCGGCCCGACTGGCACCCCGCCACCCGGGCGGATGCCGCCTCCGGCAGCGCCCGCCCCCGCGTCCGCCCCACCGCTGCCGGCGCCCTCCGCCCCGCACTCCCCCGCCTCCTCCCGGCAGCGGTCCGGCGCGCACCTGGAAGGACTGGTCGACGGACCCGTGGTGCTCGACACCATGCGCCACCGGCTGTTCGGCGTGGGCGTGCTGGTCTCCCTCGGGCTGCTGCACCTCCTGTTCCTACTGATCCGGCTGATCGCCTCGCTCGGCGAAGGCCTGTCGTTGGCCGCCCTGTTGGACGAGTTCCTCTTCTTCCTGGTGTTCCTCGCGGTGATCGGCCTCGCCCTCGGCCTCGTCTTCCACGGTTCCCTTTCGAGCAGCGGCGCGGGCGGGATCTTCTCCATGGGGCTCTCCCTGGTCCGCAGCTGCTTCACTCTGATCACCACGGCCTTGCGCCTGATCGCCACCGGGCTCCTGCACGGCTTCAGGAGCGGTACCCGGGCCGCCCAGTCCGCGGGCCAGGGCGAACTCCAGCAGTCCGTACGCCGGTTCCGGATCCGCGACATGGCCGGTGGCGTCACCGCCTGCACCCTCGTCGGTGAGCTCCTGGGGACCGAGGTACGGCAGGGCGACCTCGTCCGGGTCAGCCGGCGCGGCCTGCGCTCCGGCCACGTCAGGATCCGCCGCGCCGAGGTGCTGTCCGCACCGGGCGGCCCCGCCACCAGCGTGGTCACCACCCGCACCGCCCGCCGCTTCCGGCTCGGCGTCTGGGCCGACGGGCTTGCCTGGGTGCTGGCAGCCGTACTCGCCGTGAACCTCATCGCCCAGGTCACGGGGGCCTTCGCATGACGTGGGCGGACGCCCGACGCACCCGCGCACCCTCCGGTCCGCAGACGTCCGAGACCCTGCCGCCCCTGCTCGAACAGGTCGCGGCGCTCCTGGAGTCCTCCCGCGAATGGGCCCCCGACGAGCAAGCCCTCGCGGCGGCCGAGGAACTGCTCTCGCGCGGGCCCGGACCCGGTGCTCCGGCCGCCCCGCTCCATGAACTGGGCGTCGAGCCGGACCGGTTCAGCTGGCTCTGCCTGCGCGAGGCGGCCGCCGACCAGGAACCCCGGCTCGCCGCCGCCCGGGCCACGGCCGCCTGGAGCTCCCTCGCCGCCCTCCATCGGCCGGCGGCCCTGATCGTCGGCTCCGACGAGACCGGCCGGGCGGGGGTGGCCATCGGACTGGACACCGGGGCGGACGGCATCCGCCAGTGGCTCTCCGACCAGGCCCCGGACCTGATCTGGGAGGCGGGCACCCCGCCCGGCTGGTCGGTGGTCGCGGATCCGGCGCACACCGAGGAGGCCCTCGTCTGCCGCTCCCGGTACGCCGACCCCTCGGCCGGCCAAGGCATCGCCGAGGACCAGCGGCTGCCCCATCTCGCCGGGCTGCTCGGGCTCCCCCTGGCCGGCTGGTGCGTGGTCCTGACCCTGCTGCCCCTGGGCGCCCGCGAACTGACCGCGGCGGGCGGCCGGCTGGCACATCTGCGGGCCCAGGCGGCCCGCCGGGTCACGGTCTCCGAAGGAATCGCCGAACACCGCCAGAACTCCGTGGTCGACCCCCGCGCCGAAGCCGTCACCGCCACCCTCGGCGCCTGGCAGGCCCTCGTCGACGACTGCCTGCGCACCGGCGGCTGGACCGTCGGCGTCCACCTGTGCGCCCGGACCCCCGAGACGGCCGCCGTGGTCCGGTCCGCGTTCTGCCGCGCCCTGCGGGCCGAGACCGCCGCGGCGCCCGAGGGGCGGGCCCAGGACTGGGACACCGCCCGGTGTCTGGCGGGGGCCGCACCCGCCGTGGGCTGGCTCAGCTCCCGCGATCTCGGCTCCCTGCTCGTACCACCCGCCGACGCCGTGGGGGACCTCCAGGTCAGACGCGCCCTGCCGGCCGGGCGGCGTTCGTCCCGGCCCCGGCGAGCCCTCACCCTCGGCCACTGGCTCGGTACGGACCTGCCCGCGCGGATCGACGTCGACGACCTCGCCGGACACGCCTTCGTCGCGGGCATCACCGGATCCGGGAAGAGCACCACCACCAGCAGCCTGCTGATCCAGCTGTGGAACGAGCACCAGGTGCCCTTCCTGGTGATCGACCCCGCGAAGGGCGACTACGCACGGCTCTCCGGCGCGCTGGAGGGCGGCCTCACCGTCGTCTCCGGGAGCGAGCTGCGGATGAACGTACTCGCGCCCTGGCCCGGGCAGCCCGCCGACCGCCACATCGCGCAGGTCGGCACCGCGTTCCGCGCCGCGTTCGGCATGCCCGTGCCGATGCCGTACGTGGCCGCGCTGATCCTGGAGGAACTGGCCACCGATGCGGCCGCCGGCTCCGAGGTCACCCTGCACGACGCCGCCGCCCGGCTCGACTCCCTCGTCGCCGAACTCCGCTACCAGGGCGAGGTGGAGAGCAACATCCGGGCCTCGCTCGGGCTGCGCCTGCGGCTGCTCCTCCAGCCCGGACGCGCGGAACGGGTGGCGGGCAGCGGCCCGCCGAGCTGGCTCACCGAGCGGCCCACCCTGGTACGGCTCAGCGACCTGGGCGACGAGGAGGAGCGGGCCTTCCTCGCCGCACTGCTCGTCCTCTACATCTCCGACGCGGCCCGTTCCCGGGGGGAGTCGGCCGGCGTGACCCATGTGACGGTCATCGAGGAGGCCCACCGCCTGATGCCGGAGCCGCGCCCGACCGGCGCCGAGGACGGCGACGCGGCCGGCGTGGCCTCCCGCCTGATGACCCAGCTGCTGGCCGAGGTGCGCGCGTACGGCGAGGCGCTGGTCGTGGTGGACCAGAGCCCGGCCGCCGTGGCCCGTGAGGTGCTGCGCAACACCAACCTCAAACTGGCCCACCGGATCGTCGACACCGACGACCAGCAGTCGCTGGGCGGCGCCCTGGGACTGTCGGACACGGAGACCTCGCTGCTCGGCTCGCTGACCGTGGGGCGCTGCCTGCTGTCCTCGCGCGAGCTGGTCCGCCCCCAGTCCGTCCAGGTCACCGGCCCCGATCTGACGCCGCGGCCCCTGCGGGAACCTCCCGCGCCGGCACCTCAGCCGTACGGGGCCCGCTGCCACCGACCCGAGGACGCCCTGCACCACCACGTCAGCGAGGGGGCGGGAGCTCACGCGGAACTCGCCGTGGCCCTGTGGACGGCGGCCGCCGGGGGCGCGGACGTGGTGGATCTGGTGCGCCCGCTCGCGGCGGCGCACCCCGGCAGCCGGACCAGCTGCCTGGTCGGGACGGGGATCCGCCGCCACGTCCGTACCCTGCGCCGCCTCGGGCAGCTTCCCGGGGCGACCGGCCGGGAGTACGAGGCGGCGCTGTGGCAGGCGATGGTCACCCGGGGCCCGCTGCCGCCCCACCCCGCCGCGGAGCCCGCCACGCGTCCCTTCCAGGCCTGCGAGCGCTGCCTGGCCCCCTGCCTGGTCAGGGCCGCCGTCACCACAGGAGCCCTCCCTCAACTGCAACGCGCCCGCACCCTGGCCTCGCGCGCCGGCGGCGCCAATGCCGCGTTGAACGCGACGGCCATAGCGATGGAGGCCTGCCGGGCGGAGCTCGCCCTCCGGCATCCGGACCGCACCGCCACGGCCGTGGGCTACTGCCTCGGGGCGCACGTGGCGGTGGAGTACGGCTTCGAGTCCACCCTGCTGACGTACGGGAAGACCTAGGCACAGGAGGAGCGATGGAGACACGACCGGAAGGATCCGGCGCCTGGGAGGCCGACGAATCCGCCGAGCCCCACGAGGAGCCGTCCGAGCACGCGAGCGGCCGGGAAGGCTTCGCCCAGCACCTGGCCCTGGCCGAAGGACGGGACCAGCCTGACGGGCCCGGGACGAGCGAGCCGGAGTCGACGCTCGACGAGCGGGTCGAGGCGTTCCGCCAACAGGCACTCGATCGGGAGTCCACGCTGCGCGAGGAGATGAAACAAGTCGTCGTGGCCGCCGGTGGGATCCCGGGCCACGAGCAGGAACGGCCCAAGGAGGACCAGGACACCCGCACCGCGCAGGAGAAGCTGGAGGACTGGCACCGTGTCCACCTGGTCGGTCTGGAACACTCCGTGAAGGACACGGACTCGCTCCACCCCAAGTTCTCCCGTTACGAGGCCGCCGGGATGAGCGGCGCGGACGTGACGGCCCGTATCAAGGACGCCATCCGCTACACCATCCAGCTCCCCGACGATAAGTACTCCGCCGGCGCGTGGAAGGCCATCGAGGCTCTGACCGCACAGGGACACGAACCGCTGGAGGTGAGGAACTCCTGGGACGACGAGGTGTACAGGGGCGTGAACACCTCCTGGCGGGACCACGCGTCGGGACTGAACTTCGAGGTCCAGTTCCACACCCCGTTCGGCTTCCGCGTCAAGCAGGCGACCCACCCCATCTACAAGGTGCAGCGAGAACTCGACCCCACGAAGGAGCAGGAGATGAAGGAAATAGCCGAACTCCAGAAGAGGCAAGCAGTGTTCACCCACTTCGTGACCGCTCCGCCGGGCGCCGAGACGATCGTCAGCCAGAAGGAACGCGAACAGCGCGACGCCCAGGTTCAGGACCAGCAGGAAGGTACGTCATGAGTGGTGAGGGCGGCGGCGAGGGCGGGGCCGAAGGCGGAGAGGCGTCCGACGCCGGGGTCGAGAGCGGGACCGAAGGCGTGGAGGCCGCGTCCGACGTCGGCGTCGAGGCTGCGGAGACGGCGGAGAACGCGTACGTGACCGAGGTGCCGGCGGACGCCCCGGAGGCGTTCTGGAACCACATGGAATCGCCGGACCTCGCCCGGTACGAGGCCAACGCCGCTCCGGAGACCGATGAGGAAAGGGAGGCCAGGCTGCGCCGGGAGGCGGGGGCCGCCGCCCGGGGGCTCCTGACCTCCCAGATGGTCGCAAGTGCCCGCGCGACCCGCAGCGGCGACGGGGGGCAGCCTGGTGCGCCTCGGTAGGAATCGGAGCCGCGAACAGGGCAACCTCCAGGACCGAGACCGGAAGGAAGGGACGTCATGAGCAGAGAGACCGGCGAGAACAGGGACGAAGGCGGCGAGCCCCCGTACGACGGCTCCACCGAGGCGGAGCCGGTGGAGAACCCGTGGGTGAGGCCGAAGCCGGACAACCCGGACGCCTTCGGGGAACGCATGCGGGCGTTGACACCGGGAGGGGAAGCACCGGCCACCGAGCCGACCGAGGCCGACGCCGCTCCGGAGACCCCTAAGGCAGAGGTGGGGACCTCTGAGGACGAGCGGCTGGAGCAGGCTCGCAGGCTGGAGGAGGCGCGCGGGCTGGCGGCCCTCGCCGCAACGGGGATCAAACCCGTCAAGGTGCACCGTGCGCCCGGCAAGAGCACGGAGCAGCCCGGTGCGACTCAGCAGGACCTGGGCCGCGTCCGCGAACAGAACCCCGAACAGCGCCGGGGCTTGGAGAATGGCCTCGGCGACTGAGCACTGCCCGGTTGCCCCTGGACTCCGCCGTACCTGGGTCGTACGGGGGCGGCCGGGCCCGGTCACGGCGTCCGGGGCCGATGTGCCGAACCCGACGCCCCAGGCATCTCGCCCGCCGTGACCGGGCGCCGGTGACGTCAGCGGTTGAACGCCGGGATGACGTGCTGGCCGTAGGCGTCGATCGTGGCCTCCTTCGCGTCGTGCATGTCGTAGACCGCGAACTGGTCGACGCCGAGGGCCTGCAACGCCCGCAGCTTCTCGATGTGGGCTTCGGCCGGGCCCAGCAGGCAGAAGCGGTCGACGATCTCGTCGGGGACGAAGTCCGCGGACGGGTTCCCGGCGCGGCCGTGGTGGCTGTAGTCGTAGCCCTGGCGGGCCTTGATGTACTCGGTGAGCTCGTCGGGCACCATCGAGGAGTGCTCGCCGTACCGGGTGACGAGGTCGGCCACGTGGTTGCCGACCATCCCGCCGAACCAGCGGCACTGGTCGCGGGCGTGCGCGAGGTCCTCGCTCACGTACGCGGGGGCCGCGACGCAGATGGTGATCGCGGCCGGGTCACGGCCGGCCTCTGCGGCCGCCTCGCGGACCGACTTGACCATCCACTCGGTGAGGTAGGGGTCGGCGAGCTGGAGGATGAACCCGTCCGCCTTCTGCCCGGCGAGGGCGAGGGCCTTCGGGCCGTACGCCGCCATCCACACCGGCAGCCGGCCCTCGCGGACCCACGGCAGCCGGATCGGGTTGCCGTCGACCTCCGCCTCGCGGCCCTCGGCGAGGTCCCGGATGACGTCGATGGCCTCGCCGAGCCGGGCCAGGGTGTTGGGCTTGCGCCCGGCGACCCGCATCGCCGAGTCACCGCGGCCGATCCCGCAGACGGTGCGGTTGCCGAACATGTCGTTGAGGGTGGCGAAGGTGGAGGCAGTGACCTCCCAGGTGCGGGTGCCCGGGTTGGTGACCATGGGGCCCACGTGCAGCTTGCGGGTGTGTTCCAGGATCTGGCTGTAGATGACGAACGGCTCCTGCCACAGCACCGCGGAGTCGAAGGTCCAGCCGTAGCGGAAGCCGTTGCGCTCGGCACGGCGCATGAGGCTGATCACCTGCGAGGCGGGCGGGTCGGTTTGCAGGACGAGGCCGAAGTCCATGGGGCGGCTCCTTGACGCTTACAGGTACTGGCAGGTGCCGCGGGGAACGAAGGCCCCGTGGCCGGCCCGTCCGGTGAATTCGCGCTGGTCGATGACGAGTTCGCCGCGCGACAGCACGGTGTCGACGCGCCCGGTGATCCGCCTGCCCTCGTACGCCGAGTAGTCCACGTTCATGTGGTGCGTCTCGGCGGAGATGACCTGCTCGGCGTGCGGATCGTAGAGGCCGATGTCGGCGTCGGAGCCCGGCGCGATGGTGCCCTTCTGGGGGTAGAGGCCGAACATCCGGGCCGGGGCCGCGCAGGCGATCTCGATCCAGCGGCGGCGGCTGATGTGCCCGTCGAGGACCGCCTGGTGGAGGAGGTCCATGCGGTTCTCCACGCCGGGCAGTCCGTTGGGGATCTTGGAGAAGTCCCCGCGGCCGAGCTCCTTCTGGCCGCGGAAGCAGAAGGGGCAGTGGTCGGTGGAGACCACCTGGAGGTCGTTGGTCCGCAGCCCCCGCCACAGTGCCGCCTGGTGCTCCTTCGGTCGCAGCGGCGTGGAGCAGACGTACTTGGCGCCCTGGAAGTCGGGCTCGGCGAGGTTGTCGGTGGACAGGAACAGGTACTGCGGGCAGGTCTCCCCGAAGACGGGCAGGCCCTTGTCGCGGGCGGCGGCCAGCTCGGCCACCGCCTCCTCGGCCGAGACGTGGACCACGTACAGCGGGGCCCCCGCAACCCGCGCGAGCTGGATCGCGCGGTGGGTGGCCTCGGCTTCGAGGAGCACCTTGCGGACCTCGCCGTGGTGGCGGGGGTCGGTCTCGCCGCGGGCCAGGGCCTGTTCGACGAGGACGTCGATCGCGATGCCGTTCTCGGCATGCATCATGATCAGCCCGCCGTTCGAGGCACCCCGCTGCATGGCGCGCAGGATCTGCCCGTCGTCGCTGTAGAAGACGCCCGGGTAGGCCATGAACAGCTTGAAGCGTGTACGGGTGCGCCCTCCTGCGTTGTGACGTCGCCGCTAGCTCCGCCACGGGGGGTGGGGCCGCTGAGGCGCGGATCGAAGGTTCCTGTTATGTGCAGGTCGGGCAGCCCGTAGAGGGGCGGAACCGATGTCCCGCCACAGTCGCCCAGCGCAAGGACGGCGTTCTCCCAGATGCCGGTCTTGAGGTAGTCGAGTGCCCGCTGATAGAGACTTTGGGGGCGCTGACGACTCTGTTGCTCAATTCCGGGGTCAGGCTGTGAGCTGGTAGCCGAGGCGAGCGAGGCGGCCGGTTCGGGGTGGGGTGTCCGTGGTGGTCCAGTGGGCGTCGAGGCGGACGATGTTGATCGCGGTGGCGGAGAACGTGTGTTGGAGGCGGACCTTCGGGAGGCCGCGGTAGCGGGCCCTGCGCAGGCCAGTGAGGTCGAGGGCCTGGTTGATGGTTCCCTCGATGCCCGAGCGCAGGGCGTACTTGTCCTTCCAGGTCCGGGACTTCTGCTCGGCGCGGGCCGTGGTCAGGGCAGCGTGGAGGTGTTCGGGGTAGAGGGTGAGCATCCGGTTGCCGCGCCGGGACCGGGTGCACAGCTTCAAGACGGGGCACTCGCGGCAGTCGGAGCGGGCGAACTCGACGACGATGGCGTCGCGTCCGTGCTGTTTCACCGGGTGCCACCCGGTGCTGGTGCGGCCTTCGGGGCAGGTGGCCTGGCGTGTCTTCCAGTCGATGCCGAAGGCGTTCTTGTCATAGCCGGCGGCCGCCTTGGCCTGGGGCGAGTGGTCCAGGAGCACGGGGGTGACCATGATGATGCCCTGCCCTGCGGCCTGGGTGATCAGGTCGGCCGAGGGGTAACCGGAGTCGAGGTAGTGCTCGGCCGGCTTCAGGCCGCGGGCGGTGAGCGCGGCCTGGACGGTGGCGGTCGCCTTCACGTCCGGGACGGTGGCCACCGTGGTCAGCACATCCGTGATCAGGTTCACCGCCCGGACCGGCTCCTGCCTCCCCACCGCCCCGGCTTCGGCTTCGGCTTCGGCTTCGGCTTCGGCTTCGGCTTCGGCTTCGGCTTCGGCTTCGGCTTCGGCTTCGGCTTCGGCTTCGGCTTCGGCTTCGGCTTCGGCTTCGGCTTCGGCGGGAGTGTCGCAGGTCTCGGTGAGGTGGACCTTGTAGCCCAGCCAGAACAGATCCTCGCCCTTGGCCGCCCAGCGCGCGTCGGCGTCATAGGGCGAGGCGAGGCGGAGATGACCGGGCGGAACGCCGTCCGTGTCGGCCTCCCGCTTCCTGACCACCTCCCGCCCGCGCGTATCGGTGCTGATCACGTACGTCTGGACCAGGACCTGCCGCAGCAGGGCGACCGGCTCGATCTCCCGCAGCCACCCGGGCGCCCCCGGTGCCCAGACCGCCCGGCACAGGGCCAGCGCATCCTGCCCGAAGACCAGCGCGAGCCGCTCCCGCTTCGTCTTCGAGGCCGGAAGCGTCCAGCCCTCAATCCGCTGCCCGTAGCGGTGGGCGAGTTCGGGCACGTCTACCACGCTGGCCAGCCAGGACGGCGCGGCCGCCGCGAGGGCTTCCAGCGCGGCCCGCACGCTCTCCCCGGCCAGCTCCAGCCGGTTCAGGTCCCGCACCGCGCTGATCACATGGGTCGCGTCCGTGCGCTGCTTCCCGCCCGCCGCCACCAGCCCCGCCTCCCGGCAGTGCTCCAGCAACTTCTCGAAGACCACCCGCTCCATGTCATGCTCGACCAGCCGGGCCCGGAACTTCGACAGCACGCTGAAGTCGAACCCCGGATCCTCCAGCTCCACCCCGAGCGCGTACTTCCAGTCGATCGCCCGCACCGCCATCACCGCGGCCTGCCGGTCGGTCAGGTTCTCCGCGAACTGCAAGACCGTGACCAGCGACAACACCCCCGGCGACAATCCCGGGGCCCCACGAACCCCGAACGCCTCGACGAACGGCTCGTCCGCGAACACCTCACCGAGCCGATCCCGCACCCGTATCGGCAGACTCCCCTTCGGGAAAGCGGCCCGGGCCACCCGCGCCGTCCGTTCCGGCACTGGCGGCAACCCGCTCGACCGCAGCGACATCCACATCACCCCCACGGCCGCACGACAGGGAAGCGACCGCACGATAGATCATCACGCACCAACCGAACCACGCAGCCGGAATTGAGCAACAGAGTCGCTGACCTTGGGTGACTGCGCTAGGGAGGTCCTTCCACATCAGGCCGTGCCGGACCTTGTACAAGGAAGCCTCGAACGCGAGCCGCGGCGGAACAACCCGGGACTGCTTCTTCGGCTGAGGGAAGAGGTGCTCCACCTGCGACCACTGATCCTCAGCAAGTTGCGGCGGCACCAAGCGGCCCTCGCGGGCGAACCAGCTCTCGAAGAGGCAGCCGCCGCTGCGAAGCGCGCCCGGGACCTCGCTCGTCACGACGACCTGCACATCCAGCAGTTCGAGCAAGTCCCGCTTCTTGTCCACTGGAAGATCGTCGAGCTTAGCCTCAATACCAGTGATTTAAGGGTCCGGGGTGCCTGGGGTCTTCGGTGGGTTGGTCGGGGCCGTTTTGTGGTGTGGGGCGATGGCCACGGCTCGGGCTGGGTCGAGTGTCGGCTGTGGCCAGAGCCGGTGTGCGGTGCGCTTGACGCCGAAGTTGGACATCTTGCGTTTGACGACGCGGGCGTTCGACCGCTGTCGTCGCGGTGGCAGGAGGTGACGGGCTATCTCTCGTATCCCGTCGGTGAGGGCTGTGGCCAGGCGGTCAGGGGAAAAGGCCGCCTGCGCGGTGACCTGGCGTCGGGCGAGGCGGAGGGTGCGGGTGAAGGAAAGCCGGTCGGTATCGGTGTCGGTGTCCCGGGCGGCGGTGTGCATGAGCTGGCGGATCGCGTGATGGACGAGGAGGTGGGCCCAGACCTCCTGTTCGACGCCGTCGGGCGATCGGGAGCGCAGGACCTGGGCGGGGCCGCGTTGGTGGGTCTTCAGCTCGTCCAGTGTGGTCTCGATCTCCCATCGCTCGTTGTAGAGGGCCGCCAACTCCGCCGCGGGTGCGGCTTCGTGGTCGAGGATGGTGGTGATCAGCCGGTACGGGGCGTCGTGCTGCGGGCGTCCGGGGTCGTCCAGGGTGTACTCGATGACCCGCACCACGGTGGGATCGGTGCGTTTGCGGTGGTCCTTGGCCGCCACGATGTCGGAGAGGTAGGACCCGTCGGGGAGCTCGCGCCGCACGGGCAGGACGGCGTTGGACTTGATGCGCCAGAGCAGGTCCGCACCGCCGGCCGATGCCGCTCGCCACTGCTCCAGCCCGGCGAAGCCCCGGTCGGCCATCAGCAGGTCATCCGGTCCAAGGGCGTCGAACAGCTCCCGCGCGATCACGGACTCCGCGGTGGTGAACGGCCCCAGAGCCGCGCGGGTGATGGCGTGCGTGCCGCACTCCGCCAGCGCCACCACCCGCACCTGCGGGAACGCGGTCCGCTCGCCCCGGTGGGTGGCGGGACGACCGAACCGGGCGTCGTTCTCCTCACTGTCCGGCACGTCGAACGTGGTCCCGTCGACCGCCATCAGACGCCAACACCCGTACCACGCACCGGGAGTGGACTCGGTCGCCACAGGCCCGGCGGACTGCTCGAAGAGAGCCTTGAGCGGCTCGGGCCCGAGCCTGGCCCGGGCCCGGGAAACCGCACCGGGCGTAGGCACCTGCCACGAACCCGACCAGTGCTTGGCCCAGGCCAGACCCTGAGTGAGCAGCCGTGCGACCTCTTCGTAGCCCTGACCGGAGAACAAGCACATCGCCAGCACGAAGTAGACGACCACCCGTGGAGGCAGCAGCCGGTTGCGCTGCCCGGCCTTCCCGGATTCCTCCACGACCCGGTCCACCAGCTCCGGCGGGAACGTCCGCGTCAGCAGTCCGATCGCGATCCGATCCGACAACCGCTCGTCCGTCTCCGGCTTGACCTGTCCAGGGCGTGGCATCCAGACACCTCCTGGCCAACACCCTACCAGCCGAGATCTTTAAGTCACTGGTATTGGCCTTAGCCTCGCGCTTTCATAAAGCGGGCTGTCCGACGGGTGGTCAGGTAAGCGAAAAGTGCCTCTGACCAGCAAGAATGAGGATTGTCGAGGTCCTTGTTCCTGCCACCGTCGGAGGCACTTCCCAGGTGAAGAAGCGTATCGGGTCCTATCCACGCGTCCGCATCGAGGGCGGTGGCCGTGGGGTGGTGTCCCAGGCCGGGGCCGTGCTGCTGGTCGAGACGGTCCGCAAGGCCGGGCTGGACCAGGTGATATCGGCGGCGCTTGCGCCGTGGCGGCGTCCGCGGGCGGTGCACGATCCGGGGAAGATCCTGCTGGACGTGGCCCTCGCGGTCGCGATGGGCGGGGACTGCCTCGCGGATGTCGGGACGCTGCGGGCCGAGCCCGGCGTGTTCGGGCCGGTGGCCTCCGACCCGACGGTCTCCCGGCTCGTCGACGCCCTCGCCGCAGCTGGGCCGAAGGCCCTGTCCGCGATAAGGGTCGCTCGGGCCGAAGCGCGTGAGCGCGTCTGGAAGCTGGCCGGCACTGCGGCGCCGGATGCCGCGGGGCAGGTGATCGTGGACCTGGACGGGGTGCTCGTGCTGGCCCACTCCGAGAAGCAGGACGCCACCGCGACCTGGAAGAAGACCTTCGGACACCACCCCCTGATGGGCTTCGTGGATCACGGAAGCGGCGGGAGCGGTGAGCCGGTCGTCGGCCTGCTCAGACCGGGCAACGCAGGCAGCAACACCGCCGCCGACCACATCACCACGGCCCAACTCGCCTTGGCGCAACTACCGAAGAAGTACCGGCGCGGACGCCGGACGCTGATCCGTACCGACTCCGGCGGCGGCACCCACGAGTTCGTCGCCTGGCTCGCCCAGCGCGGCCGGTGGCTGTCGTACTCGGTCGGCATGACCATCACTGAGCAGATTCACCAGGCCGTCCTCAAGGTTCCCGCCCCGGCCTGGACGGCAGCGATCGAGCCCGGCGGCGAGATCCGGGACGGGGCGTGGGTCGCCGAGATCACCGGCGGCTGCCTCAAGGGCTGGCCGAAGGGAATGCGGCTGATCGTGCGGAAGGAACGGCCCTATCCCGGCGCCCAGTTGCGGATCACCGACCAGGGGTGTTGCAAAGTCGTGTGATCTTGTAGGTGTGCTGGTCAGGCGAGGCCCAGTAGGTCGAGTGGGCGGGTGAAGGGCTCGTAGGAGGTGTGCCGGAGGCCAGAGGCGATGTTTCGGTGCCCGGCAGCGCGGAGCTTGTTGATCGCAAGGTTGCGCAGGGTGGCCATATTCTCGGGTCCGTGGCCGGTGCGGATCTTCGAGGCGTCCTCGCGGAAGGTGGCGTCACGGACGAAGTGCAGCCGGTTCTCGATGGTCCACTGCGACCTGGCGAGCTGGCCGAGACGCTGGGGTGATGCCTGCTGCGAGGTCAGATCCGTGATCGCGTAGACGGTCTGGCGGCTGACGGTGCCCGTCTTGAGGTTGGTGCGGTGGCGCAGGATGCGCACGGCCTGGACGGCGTGGGGGAAGTCCAGGTCGAGGCCGGTGACGGTGAGGACCCTGGTCACGCGGGTCTCCTTGCGGCCGTGGCCGATCTCTCGGTCGTAGCGGCGTGCGGTCACATCCTTCCACGGCAGTGACCGTAACTGCCGGTGGAGCCCGGGTTGGTTGGCCTTGACCACAGCAGGTAGTGCGCCCTCTTTGCCTCCACCAGGAAACGCGCGTGGCCGCGCTGCGTGTGCAGGGCGTCAGCTGTGACGGTGACCCCGGTCAGTTCGTAGGGCTCCAGCAGCGCCGCGAAGCAGGTGATCTCGTTGGTCTTGTCGGGAACCCGCAGCTGGGTGACGGTCCGGCCGTCGCCGGTCATCGCGGCCAGGAGGTGGGCCGCAGGCGTCTGGCCGTTGCGGGATCCGCGGGCGGTCTTGCCGTCCACGGCCATCGACTCGGTGCCGCCGGGATCGGTGCCGGTCAGGTCAGCGCCAGGCCGCCGGGGCAGACTTGGCCGATGACCCGCCGGATCGTGGCGGCGCTTGGTGCGACCCGCACGCCCATCGCGCCCACCACGCGGGCGCCAAGCCGGGCCAGAGTGTGCTGCGGAGCGTTCGCGGACCACTGTCCGATGGCCGCGTACGAGCGCGCGCCGGCGATCACCGCCGAGGCGGCAACCAGCAGCACCGCCACGAACGGGTGACGCACCCCGCGCCGCCGACGCGGATCGCGCAGCACCCGCAACCGATCCACGAGCGGGAGTCCCGCTACACCCTCCAGCGAGGGCGACTTGACGAGGCAGACGGTGGCAGACTGGCGGCACATCGAAACTCCGGTGGTTCAGGGCGACTTGGGAAGGTCACCCCGTTCAACCGGAGCTTCGTTGAGTTCGTGACGGGCCGACCCGGACCTCTCACACCCCCGTGACCAGCCGACTCATGCGCTCACCGGGACTTTGAAACCGCCCTGCGATCGCGCGGCTTCCGTATCGGCACGGATCCGAGCCGCACCTTCTGTAGATTTTCCTGGGCTCATTTCTCGGGCCACCACCACTCGACGGATGGATAGTCGAGACTGTCCGTACGGAGTGGCACATTGGGGGCGGCGAGCGAGATTTGTGGATTTCCGTCCAACCATTTTGCATAACGAGGAGCCTTAAGCCCGATATCAATACATCCACCAATAGTGTTCTCTAGGCAGCTCAAGTACTCGCTTAGCTCGGGCGAGCATTGTTTACCGACTTGCTCGCGCAATTCCAAGAAGCGCCACATCATCGGATCACGAATTTCCCGAACCCGGGTGACCAGTTCACCGTCGTATTCATCCTCGGGTCCCCGAATCAATTCGATGACATTGAGGGAGTTGCGGGCACACCCCTTCTCCATAGGGTGGGAGTAGATATCATTGTCCAGTGCGACAATGAGAGCGGTCATTTCCGTGAGCGCCTGCACCGTGCTGCTGTCCATCTCTTCTGCACACGCCCCGCCACCTTGAGCGATGTCGAACGTCGCGATCGAAGGAAGCACTCCTGATGAGTTCAATCTCATCGCCAGGTATTCGTCGACTCCTAGGAGTGCGCCGTCTACCACATTGCTGATTTCCCACGCCACACCCATCAGCCAGCGCCGTTGCGCGTCTTGCCAGCGTCGCATCTGAACATCGCTGGCATATCTGCGCATGTCCTTGGAAATTTCGTTCGCGACGATGAGGAGTGGATCGTTGGTGGCGAGTTTCGGAACTGAGATCGCACGGAGCAGGTTGGATGCCATTCGCACAAAGTGAACAAGAGCCCCCTGTGAAGTATGCGAGGCATCAGAGTATTTATCGTCTACGTGCCACATGCAGTACAGCCACTTGGTACAGTTGAGAAGTTTCTCTTCAGAAGCGTGAGGAGTTGCCATCCCGCAGAGTTCCGCGATGCGGGTACCGGTGAGGGCTGCTCGATCGTCAGCAGGCATGTCGTCAAAGAATCCGCGGTCTTCCAGCCAGCGGATTGCTCGAATCTCAACTTCCTCAGCTTGTGAATGTCGCTCAACTGTGAGGGGGCAGTAGAAATCGGAGGCCGAGATAAGCATCCTGAAACCTTCCGGTGGTGGACTGGCTGTCACTCAGGTTGAGCTAATTAATGAGGGATGCAATCCTGTCTAATTCAAAAAGAGAGTCATCGACCGACAGTGCGCGAGGTTTGATGAGTATCTCGTCCACACCGGATTCTGCTAGGAATCGGATAGCTCTAGCCTCGGGGGGAACTCCGCACGCGATGACCTTGAACTCGCTCCCGCGTGATCCAGAATTCATACCGCAAAGATCCGCTATCTGTTTGAGTAGGGGCCCGTCTTCTGCGTTATAGATAGGCATCCAGCCGTTGCAGTAGTTTAGTGCGAACTCAACCGATGTAGCACTGGAGCCACCCATAAGGATTGGGGGATGTGGTTTCTGATCGGTTTTTGGCCAGGAGCAAATAGCCTGGAAAGTTACGTGGTGACCGTTGAAGCTGGATCGCTCATTCGCCCAAATTGATTTCATTGCGAGTACATGTTCTCGTAATACGGCCATCCTGGCCGCTGGATCCACTCCGTGATTCCGCATCTCCTCGCGATTCCACCCCGCACCGACACCGAGAATCAATCGGCCGTTAGAGATAAAGTCAAGGCTCGCCACCTCTTTTGCCATAAGTATTGGATGCCGCTGAGCGGCAAGTGCGATACCCGTTCCCAGTCTGATCTGAGTGGTGACGGCTGCAGCGCTTGCTAGCGCCACAAACGGGTCCAGGGTGCGGTAGTAAGGCGAGGGCAGAGTCCCGCCACCCGGATATGGCGTCTCCCGTAGATAAGGGATGTGCGTATGTTCGGCAGCGAACATTGAACTGAAACCTCGTTGTTCTAGTTCCTGAGCAAGCCTAACCGGACCCATTCCTTCATCGGTAATGAGGGCGATAATGCCAATTTTCATAATTTCGGTCAACTCTCTACCGGGATATCACAGGATTCGACGATCAATGGGCTGGGCCGGGCCCTGTAAATCCAGATTTGCCAGGCCCGGCCCAGCCTTGCGTCACATGTCCGCGGATGCGGTCCGCGGCGACGCCGACAACGTCAGCCGTCCCGGACGCACGAGTGTGCCTACCACTGGACGCACAGGGGTATCTGAAGTCAGATGAAGGTTCCATCGAGTCATGATGATCGCTATGACCGTCGCGAGCTCCACCAGGGCAAAACCCTCACCGATGCAAATCCGGCTTCCCGTGCCGAAGGGCATGTAGGCGTGCTTAGGCAAGTTGGCGCTGTGTTCCTTCGTCCACCGATCTGGATTGAAATGATCAGGGCGGGGATAAAAGCGCGGGTCGTGGTGGATGGCGTAGGGACTGTAGAGGACCTCGGTGCCGGGTGGGAGCGTGACCCCGCCGAGGGTGACGGGGGAGATAACACGCCGCATCAGCAACCACACCGACCGCATGCGGAGCACCTCACGGATGGTGCGCTGTAGGTAGTCCAGGGCGCTCAGGTCTGCGGCGACAGGGAGGCGGCCGCCCAGTACGTCGTCGACCTCGGCCTGAACTCGTCGCTGCACTTCCGGGTAGCTGGCCAAAGAGTGCAGGATCCAGGAGAGGGAGCTGCTTGTGGTCTTGGTGCCGGCCACTAGCAGCGTGACCAGTTCTTCGCGGATCTGCTGGTCAGTCATCTTCGCGCCGGTCTCGTCCTCCGCGTTCATGAGCAAGGTCAGCAGGTCATTGTGGTCAGCGCCGTCGGCCCGATAGCTGGCTGTGATCCTATCCAATGCCTGATGCAGTGGAGCTATGGCCTTAGGTTGGAATCGGGCACGCCCGGGTATGGGCAGAGACTGAATCCAGCGGGGCATTGGGGAAAGGGTTTGCTGCATTGCACCAATGCGGCGACCCAGCCACGTCTGGATGATGGGAAGGATGTCAGGGTGCACAGGCCCGGCGAACATCGCACGCGTCAGAATGTCGAATGCCAGCGCGTCCATGCTTCTTTCGACAGCGATGTGCTGGCCAGGCTGCCATGAGGCTGCCAGCGCGTCAGCCCGCTGGGCCATTACGGAGACGACGCCAGCGATTCGTTCACGATGGAACCCCCCCTGCACCATGCGCCGCTGGCGTCGGTGCACGTCTCCTGCGGATGTGACCAGACCGTTTCCGATATAGGGGCGCAGTTCGTCGAACAGTGCACCTTTGTCGAAATGCCGACGATCCGCCCGCAGCACCTGCACGATCAACTCGGGGTCTGTCAGGACGCACACAGCGTGCGTCCCCAGATAGATCCGCTTCAAGGGCTCACCAGTGTGCAACGACCGCATGAACTCCAGAGGCTGGTACTGGAGTTGGCGAGAGTGCCCGAGCAGCGGTACTCGGTGTGAGGCTACAGGGATGGCCTCCAGGCCACGGCTGGCCACCTCATCTCTCCGACGTGTTCTCGGGCTCGCCGCCCCCGGGGTGGGCACAGCGCCCGTGGCCAATGGCGGGCGAGTAACCTATCAAGATCAGGTGCCTACGGTTACCCGCTATGGACCGGTCAACATCACACCGCATGGCGATTCCCCACCCTTCCGGAGGCGCGGCGCCAGCGGGCCGCGCGGCTTATTTGCGCCGCTCCAGAGTCCGAGTGGCGTCCACATGCAATTGTGGCGGGAGCTGGGCTAGCTTCCCGTAGTAGAACTGCTTGCGGGTCCCCCGTTCGCAAACCAAAGAGGCGATCCGCTGGAGTGCATGCCGAGCAGCAGCCCCGGCGCTGGGTCCTACCGGAAGCACGGACAGAGAGAACGCCAACGATGGGAATGATGAATAAGGACATGAAACCCCCTTTGGCTGGAAGTGATCGGCCTGATGGAGTGGACCTGCCCCGGCTGCCTCTCCAGTAAACTTGAGTCTGGCGGAGGGTGTTGTACCCCAGCACGCATCAACGGGCGCAGATCCTGAGCCTGGGGCCAGGCGCCACTGAGGTTCCCCCGAGATCAGGGCATCGGCACGAAGGTGACTTGAGGGTGTTCACCCCAACTTGCCTTGCTGGGAGGGTTCGTGACGAAATGTGGCAGGCACGGTCACCGGCGATCATGTGAGTGTCTACGTCCCATGATCCTGCTGGAAGACCGTGCCTGCCGTTGCCGAATCATCCCTCATGCCCGCCTCGCTTGACCAACTCGCCACCGCATCGTCTCTGTCGGTTGAGGAGTGCCCGGGCCTGTTGACCTGCCTTGCGACGGTGACGGACCCCCGTGACCCACGGGGCCGGCTTCACCCCCTGGTCGGCGTGCTCGCCATCTGCGCCGCTGCGGTCCTGACCGGCGCGACCTCTCTGCTGGCGATCAGTGAGTGGGCGGCTGACGCCTCGCAGTCGGTCCTGGCCCGGCTCGGTGCCCGCTGCGACCCCTTCACCGGCCAACACCACGCCCCTGGTGAGGCCACCATCCGCCGGGTACTCGCCCAGGTCGACGGTGACGTACTCGACCGAGCCGTCGGCAGCTGGCTGTCCGCCCGATGCCCGCAACCCAGCGAGCGGTTGCTGCGGGCGATCGCGGTGGACGGCAAATCCCTGCGCGGCGCCGCCCGCGCGCACGACCGGAAGATCCACCTGCTGGCGGCCGTCGACCACGCCACTTCCGCCGTCCTGGGCCAGGTCGACGTTGAGACAAAGACGAATGAAATCACCTGCTTCCAGCCACTACTGGATGCCATCGACCTGACCGGAGCGGTCGTGACCAGCGACGCGATGCATACCCAACGCGAGCACGCCGAGTACCTGGGAGGCCGGGGCGCCCACTACATCGTCATCGTCAAGGGAAACCAGAAGAAGCTCCGCAAGCAGATGAAGTCCCTTCCCTGGAAGCAGATCCCACTCCAGAACCGCACCGTCGGGACCGGCCACGGCCGCAGCGAGATCCGCCGGATCAAGGTCTGCACTGTCGCCGGCCTGCTCTTCCCCGGCGCCGCCCAGGCCATCGAACTCAAGCGGCGCCGAGTCAACCGCAAGACCGGCAAGGTCAGCACCAAGACCGTGTACGCGGTCACCAGCCTGACCGCCGAGCAGGCCAATCCGGCCCAGCTCGCGTCCTTGATCCGCGGCCACTGGTCGGTAGAGGCGCTCCATCACGTGAGGGACACGACCTTTGCCGAGGACGCCTCACAGCTGCGGACCGGCAACGCGCCCCGCGCCATGGCCACCTGGCGCAACCTCGCCATCGGAGCCCTTCGCCTGGCCGGTCTCCGCAGCATCGCCACAGCTCTCAGAGGAAACGCCCGCGACGCCACCCGGCCCCTGCGAATCCTGGCCATTCCGTGATCAAAAAACGGTCATACCTGCTTCATGCCGGAGCCCTGCCCCCGAGATGCGGGGGTGGGTGGCAGAGGGTCAGATGGGTCTCATGAGCGGAGTCCAGACGATGCCTGCGCCGAGGAAGTACCCCAAGACCACGGAGTTATGGCCTGTCCGCCGCTGTCAACGGGGGCTTGTGGAGGTTGGGGTGGTCCACTCGGGGCCGAGGGTGTAGAGGCCCCGGCCGGCGCGGCGGCCGAGGGTGGTGAGGGGCCGCAGGTGGTTGCGGGCGGTGTGGCGAAGGGCGGCTGCGATGTTGGTGTGGCCGTCCTGGCGGTGGACGCCGATGGCGAGGTTGCGCAGGCCGGCCATGACGCGGGGTAGATGGCGGGTGCGGACGTCCGAGGCGTCCTCGTGGAAGGTGCGGTCGCGGACGTGGTGCAGTTGGTTCTCGATACGCCAGTGGCCGCGGATCCAGGCCGCGAGTTCGCTGCCGTCGGCTGCACCGGGCGGCAGGCTCGTGACCAGGTAGATCCGCTCGATCGTCAGCTTGCCCGTGCCCAGGTCCCGTCTCCAGCGCACGACTTGGAGGGCCTGGCGTGCGTGCGGGTAGTCGATGTGGGCGAACGCGGCGGTCTTCAATCGGCGGGTCTCGTCGCGGTGATGGGCCCGGGTGCGCTCGATGTGGTCCAGGCGGATGTCTCGCCAGGGAAGGCCACGGATCCGCTCATGCAGTCCGGGGCGGTTCCGCTTGACGACGGCCAGATAGTGAGCCCCGCGTTCGTGCAGGTAGGTGGCGTGGTCGTGCTGGGTGTGCAGGGCGTCCGCCGTGATGACGGCACCGGTCAGGTCGATGCCGTCCAGGAGCGGGGCGAAGGCCGGGATCTCGTTGCTCTTCCCGTCGATCTGTCGTTGCGCGAGGACCTCGCCTCTGTGGGCCATCGCGGCGATCAGGGCGATGGCCGTCCGGCCGGCGGTGCGGGAGCCGCGGAGCGTCTTGCCGTCGACGGCGATGACCTTCCGTCCCGGGTCCGGGGCCGGGGACTTGCGTTCCTGGAGGAAGTCGCCGATGGCGCGGTCGAGGGCGTCGCCGTCCGCGGCGGCCAGGACGAGGCGGATGGTCGTGGCATGGGGCGGGCGGATCAGGCCGGTCAGCGGGTCGGGGCGGAACCCGAGCAGGGCCAGGACGCGCTGCGGCGCGTCGGTGACCCACTCACCGATCGCCGTGATCGAGGCGGCGCCGGCCAGAACGGCGCCGGCCGAAGCGGTGAGCAGCGCCGTCCATGGATGGCGGATGCCGCGACGGGCCCGCGGGTCAGGCACCGCGGCCAGATAACTGCGCAGGTCGACGGCTGTCTCCAGCAGGGCTGGGCCGGAGGCGTCCCCCAGTTGCCGGAGGCATGTCGGTATGCGGGAAGATGGGTGCGCAGGCATGAACTCGCTCGGTGCTCATACGAACTAGACACCCACATAATCACCAGCGGCCATGCCTGTTCTGCGTCCAGGGCCGACGCTGACAGAAGTCGACAAGCCGTCACATCCGGTACTCAGCAGGCGAACCGCCCACCTCGGCACTTCTCAGTGCGTTGTGGCAAACCGGATTTCGTTCGAGGCATGCGGGCGCGGGTGATCATCTGGACGGAGGTACGGGTGCGACCGCGGGCATGAAAGAACGGGCCCCTTGGTAGTGACGCGGTTACGACACCCAGCACGCCCAAGGAAGCCCGTTGTCCGATCAGTTGAGCAGTATCTCTGTGTACTTCGTCCACCACGGTCACTCCTGGGTGTGACTGCTACGTGCACCGGTTCGGTTCGATCGTTCCGGGGCGGCGGGCGGACTGCTATCCGAGTGACATGACGGATGCGGAGTGGGCCGAGGTCCGTTCCGCGATGCCGGTGCCGTCCTGGCTCCTCAAGCAGGGCGGGCGTCCCGAGGGGTATTGCCACCGCGAAATACTCGATGCGGTGCGCTACCTGGTCGACAATGGTGTGAGGTGGATGGCCCTGCCGGTCGATTTCCCGTACTGGCGGGCGGTTTACGACTTCTTCCGCCGCTGGCGGGCCTACGACTACGTGCGTGAACTGCATGAACGGCTGCGTCGCACGGCCAGGGAACACGAAGGGCGCAACGCCGAGCCATCCGCGGGGATCATCGACAGTCAGTCGGTGGACGCCTCCGAGACCGTCGGTGCGGAAAGTCGCGGATACGACGGCGGGAAATCACGTGACGGGCGTAAGCGTCACATCCTGACCGACACCGAGGGCCTGCTCCTGGAGGTCACCGTGACCACAGCCGATGTGCACGACTCCAAGGCCGCTCCCGCGCTGCTGGAGACATTCATGGACCAGCCGGGCCGGCTGTTGAAACTGGTGTGGGTCGACAGCGCCTACCAGGGCCCGGCCCTGGCCAAGGCGTTCGCCCTGCACGGAGTGCGGATCGAGGTCGTGCGCCGATCCGACGGTCACCGCGGGTTTGTCGTGCTGGCCCGCAGGTGGGTGGTGGAGCGAACGCTGAGCTGGCTCTCCCGCTCACGCCGCCTCAACCGCGACTACGAACGCCGCCTCGACCACCACGCCCAGATGGTGTGGTGGGCCGCTGTGATCAGGCTGTCCCGGCGCCTGGCCGCGGACGCTCCGCGCTGGCCGGAGAAGCGTCCCGGCCGACTGCCCCGGGCGCGGGCATGAACCGTCCGTCCTTCGCCCGCGCCAGCCAGCCCCGCTTCTCCAGCACGTAGGCACGGTGACGGATCTTCTCCACCTCGTTCTTGATCTCCGCTTCCCGGCCCACCGCCCGCGTCAGCTCCACTCCGTTCACCGGCCCCGAAGCGGCCACCACCGCGGCGAACACCTCCCGATACAGGCCGCTGAGCACCTCCCCGCCCATGCCCGACCGCCGCACCGGCGGCCTCTCGCCATGCCCCGCGCCGGGGCCGCTCGATCCCACGGCGGCAGCCATCTCACCACCCGACGGCACGGAAACCGGCGTGATCACGGGGCTCTCCTCGGCCGGCACCGACACGAGCTCCTCACGCCCCACCCGGGCCCGCTCGACTCGCTCCCGCGCGGCATCCACCTCCGCCTGAGCCTGCTCCAGGACCTCCGTCCAGGACTCCAGGTCCTGCCTCGCCCGCGCCTCACGCTGTTCCATCAACCCCAGCACCGACGGCATCGCACCCTCCTCGATCAACAACAAGCCGTCCGCTGCCTGCCCCTACCCCGCCCCAGTCATGCCCCGCACACGAAGAAGCCCCTGCTCATCGAACAGGGACTCCCTTTGCCACAACACACTCACTGATGGGGCTGGGCCAGACCCTGCACATCGAGGACGGCGGCCCCATTCCCGCCCTCCGCGACAAGTTCGTCAGCACCTCCGCGAAACTGCCGGACCTGTGGGGCCTGCACGAGCAGGAGAACCTGTACTGGATGATCGAGGCCAAGGGCGGGAACGTCCGCAGCCCCCGCCTCTGGGAAGGCTGGAAGCAGCTCCAGGGCGGCAGCAAGGTCCTCCACGAATACGCCCACCGGCGAATCCTCGTGGGAGCCAGTGTCCAGCCCCAGGGCGACCTGTTCCTCACCATCGACCACGACCACCACCCCGGCAAACCGCCGCTCCCTCCCACCGTCAGCACCACCAGTCCCCAGCCACCGGGGTCCCCCGAGGACCATCTCGGCGACAGCGACGACGCCCTCATGGGCACGGCACGCGCCCAGATGCTGGTGTACCTCGCGCTCAGCGGCGCCCAGCCCTCCCGGCTCAAGACCGTGGCCCTGCCCGCCGACCGCACGAACCGCCGCAGAAGCGCCCGCGGCGTCACCACGCCCCTGGAGCGTGACACGGACGCCCACGCCATGCGCAGCGATGTCCGTGCCGAATTCGCCGACGACGCCCAGCCCGGCCGCCGGGAGTACGCCCGGGCCCTCGGCCTCGACGACTTCCTGACCTACCGTGTACCCGGCACCGAACTGCGCCTGGGCATGTCCCGGCAGCTCTTCGCCGCCTGCGCCCAACTACACCGCGAGGGCCAGCTCATCGCCGAACGGACCCCGGGCATGCGGGCCGAGGACGTTCGGGCCGACGAGCCCGCCAGCGAGGAAGCCGAGGAGCGCCGGCGCCACACCCAGCGCAGGGTCTTCCGCGAACAGCAAGAGGAAGAGCGCGCCCGGATCGAGCCCCGCGTCCGTGCGGCCTTCGAGGACGGCAGAGACCGCCCCTGGCGAGAACTGCTCCACACCCAGAACGACCCCCGGCTCGACCTCGACGAAGACCCCGGCCTCCTCGAAGCCGCGACAGCCGAGACCTACCTCGCCATCCGCGAAGACGATCTTCCTCATCACGAGCGTTGATCGGCTGCGTCGCCAGCACAATAGTCACGACCCCCCACCACCCAGGGCTGATTCAAAGTCCAGATGATCATGTTGGGTTGCTGGTCAGGCCGGGTCGAGGAGGTCCAGTGGGCGTGTGAAGGGGGCGTAGGAGGTTTCCCGCAGGCCGGCGGCGATGCTGCGGTGGCCCGCGTCCCGCAGGGTGGTGATGGCGAAGTTCCGCAGCGTGGCCATGTTCTCCGGTCCGTGCCCGGCCCGGATCTTCGAAGCGTCCTCGGTGAACGTCACGTCCCTGACATGGTGCAGGGCCTCGATTTCCCATTGCGACCTGGCCAGCCGGCCGATGGCCTGTGGCGACGCCTCACGGGCCGTCATGTCGGTGATCGCGTAGACAGTCTGCCGGGTGACCGTGCCGGTCTTGATGTGTCGGTGCGGTGCCGCAGGATCTTCGCCGCCTGGACCGCGTGTGGGAAGTCCAGGCCCAGATCGGTGACCGTAAGCGTGCGGACCGAGCGTGTTTCGCGCCGGCCGTGTCCGGCCTCGCGGTCGTAGCGGCGGGAGGTCACTTCCTTCCACGGCAGCGCACGCAGCGCGGCGGCCAGACCCGGCTGGTTTCCCTTGACGATCAGTGTCGGCGTACGGGCTCTGATGCAGAGGTGCGTACGGGTTGATCTACAGAGGTGACTCGGCGTGTCGGGGTGGGGCCCGGCTCGATGAGAGGAGCCTGACGCTGATCTTGTGAAGCGTCGAGGAGGGCCTGTCGGATGTTGCTGGAACCGGGGCGGTGGCTGGAGCTGCGGCGTTTCCGGGCTCTGCATGAGGCGGGCGCGAGCATCTCGGAGATCGCTCGGGAGACCGGTCTGAACTGGCGTACGGTCAAGAAGTATCTGGAGAGCGACGGTCCTCCGGTTCCGCCGGCTCCGGCGCCGCGCTCGGATCTCGGCAACCAGGTGATCAAGCCGTGGGCGCATGTGATTGATGCGTGGCTACGGGCTGAGGTGCTGCTGAAGGCCGCGGTCATCCATGAGCGTCTGGTCGAGCAGTATGCCTTCCCGCACCACTACCAGCGCGTCAAGATGTACGTGCAGCAGGCCCGACCCCGCATCGCCGAGGAGTTGGGATATACCCCGCGCGAGCTGGCGAAGTTGCACCGCCGCTTCGAGGTGGTGCCCGGCGCCCAGGCCCAGGTCGACTGGGGCGACGAGGGCAACATCCTGGCCCATGTCGGCATCCCGAAGGTCTACTCCTTCCACATGACCTTGTCCTACTCCCGAGATCCGTTCTGCTGCTTCACCACCAGCCAGAATCTGGCATCGTTCTTCGAGTGCCACCGGCGGGCGTTCGCGCACTTCGGCGGGGCGCCCGGGGTGATCGTCTACGACCGGACCAAGACTGTCGTGCGCCGTCACGTCGCCCCGGGCGAGGCGGTCCCGTTGCATCCGGAGGCCGTGGCGTTCGCCGGGCACTACGACTTCGACATCGACGTCTTGGCCGCCTACCGGCCGACGGGGAAGGGCCGCGTCGAGCGCCAGGTCCTCATCGTCCGCGATCATGTGCTCGCGGGGCGGTCCTTCTCCAGCCTGGATGACATGGACGGGGCGTTCATGGCCTGGGTGCCCCAGCGCCGGGCGCGTACGCACCGCACCCACGGCGAGGTGATCGGCGTGCGGGCCAAGCGGGATCACGCCGCGCTGCGGGCGCTGCCCGCCAAGCCCTACATCGTGGCCGATCGGCACCTGCGACACGTGGCCAAGGACTGCCTGGTCGCCTTCGACGCCAACCTCTACTCGGTGCCCGCCACCAAGGTCCGCCACCGCCAGCTCGTCGAGGTCAGAGCCTCCGCAGGCACCGTGGCCCTGCATTCCACCGTGCCCGACGCGCAGGGCATCACGCTGCTGGCCGTGCACTCCCGCGCGGTCGGACGCAGCGCGAGGATCGTGGATGAGGCCCACTGGAAGGCCCTGCCCGACGGACACACCCGCGCCACCACCACCGACCTTCCGCCACCCGTGAGCAGGCCGGCCCGCTCCGGCGCCGAGGAACCGGGCGGTCTGATCTCGCTGCTGACCCGGGCCAGAGCCGCGCAAGTCCACGTCGGCACCCGTCCGCTGGCCCTCTACGACCAGATCGCCGGCACCCGCCCGTTCAACCCCGCCCCCATCGACCCCAAGGACATGCGTTGAGCGAGCTGGTCACCGCCCGGATCCGCACCACCGCCACCAAACTCGGCCTGCCCCACCTCACCGAGGCCCTGGCCGAGCACGTCGGCCGGGCCGACGCCGCGTCGATGGCCTACCTCGACTTCCTCGACCTGGTCTTGGAAGAAGAACTTGCCGTCCGTGAAGAACGCCGCTTCCGCCACGCGCTACGGGTCTCCCGCCTGCCACACCACAAGACGATTGAGGAGTACGACTTCTCCTACCAGCCCGAACTCGACCCCAGGAAGGTCAAGGACCTGGCCACCCTCGCGTTCGTCGAGGCCAAGTCCAACGTCGCGCTGCTGGGCCCGCCCGGGGTCGGCAAGACACATATCGCCGTCGCGCTGGCTGTCGCCGCCTGCCGGGCCGGCTACTCGATCTACTTCACCACCCTCGACGACATGGTCCGCCAGCTCAAGGCCGCCGACTCCATCGGCCGCCTGGCCAGCAAACTCCGCACCTACCTGCGGCCTCACGTTCTCGTGGTGGACGAGGTCGGCTACCTCCCGCTGGAGCGTGACGAGGCAAACCTCGTCTTCCAGATGCTCTCCAAGCGCTACGAGAAGGGCTCCACCCTGCTGACCTCGAACAAGAGTTTCAGTGAGTGGGGTCAGGTCTTCGGCGACGACGTCCTGGCCACTGCCATCATCGACCGCCTACTCCACCACTGCGAGATCCTCGCCATCAACGGCGCCAGCTACCGCCTGAAGAACCGCCTCACAGCCATCGAAGGCGGCATCACTGCGGCCAGCTGACACAGGATCAAGCTCTGCACATCAGCCCGTACACACCTCTGCACTACAGCCCGTACGCCGACAATCAGCAGGCAGTGCGCCTTCTTCGCCTCCACCAGCCACTTCGCGTGTTCGCGGTGCGTGTGCAGGGCGTCGGCGGTGACGACCACGCCGGTCAGGCCGAACGGTGCCAGCAGGCGTGTAAAGCCGGTGACCTCGGTGGTCTTGTCCGGTACCCGCAGCTGGCTGACGGTGCGTCCACCGGACACGACGGCCGAGGGCAGGTGGGCGGCCGGAGCGGTATCCATGCGCGAGCCGCGCACGGTCTTGCCGTCCACCGCAACTGATGCGGCCCCCGCAGGGTCGCATCCGAGCAGGTCGGCCAGGGCGCCGGGGCATACCAGGGTCAGCACGCGGCGGAGAGTGGAGGCGGAGGGGGCGCGACGCACTGCGAACGGCCCGCCCGGACGGATGCCGAGGCGTTCGAGGGTGTCCTGGGGAGCGTGGCGGGCCCACTGGCCCACGGCCAGGTAGGAGCGGGCGCCGGCCAGGACCGCGCTGGCCGCGGTTGGCAGGACGGAGACCAGGGTGTGGCGCCGTCCGCGTCGATCACGGGGGTCGGCCAGATGACAGAGCCGCTCAGCCGGTGCGGGGATGGCGCGGTGTTGACGGGACAGCGTCTTGGTCAGACAGACGATGGCAGACTGACGACACATCGAGGCTCCGGTTGTACAGGGCGACTTGGGAAGGTCACCCTTCAACCGGAGCCTCTTTGCCTGCGTAGCGGCCGCCTCCCGCATCGTCATACGTCCGTGACCAGCCGCTTCTCGTCAAGACCACGACTTTGAATCAGCCCTGGGTCTCCACCTGGAACTTGCCGAGCTCGATGGCGAAGGTGCTGCTATTGAAGCTGTCACCGGTCAATACGATGGACGCCTCTTGCTGCTCGTGACCAGATGGCCACTGGCCGTTCCCTCCGGCCTGTTACCTACGTGGCCTGACGGCTCAAGCGCAGAGCGGTCACACGCTCAACCGGGCAAGTCCCAAGGGACCAAGTACGGGGCGCCGTTCGAGGGCACGTTAGGGCATGCCTCCCCGCTGGGTTGGTCTGCTGATCGGACGTGTCTCAGGTCGTGTCGTCGTCAAGGTCCCTTCTGCTCGGCCCCGCCCTTCGGGGCCGGAGCTGCGGACGGCCGTCTCCCTTCCGACTCGCTTCGGCCACGGCGCTTTCTGTGCAGGAAACACCCTGATCCACCGGACACCCCCGAGCTGCCCGCGCGCCGGTTCCTGGGCAGAGCCGTCGACTTCGGCAGATTGCGGTCCGGTGTCTCGACCAGTGGCGCGTTTTGGCCGTTGGCCCTGCGCCGGCCGGCCCGGGCACGCGGGTGATAGCGGCGGCTGCGAGGGACGTACATGAACCCGTGATGCACAAGCCAACCGACACGTCGATGCCACCGTTCGTCCCGCTCGGTCCACGTGAGGCCGAGGCGCTGACGGATCACCGGTTCGTAGAGCCCAGTGGTGATCCACATCAGTGCCCGCGCGCACAGTTCCCACGATCCAGTCCACACGAACCGCGGTATCCGCTGGAAGTGGCGTGGTCTCTCGACGCCGCGCAGGTCCAGCACGTCCCGCGCTGCTCGGTGGTCCTCCAGCACGTGCGTGCACATGTGATTCCAGTACGCCTTGAAAGAGTCCCATGATTCAGGAACTGGACGCATGCTCAAATCGTATAGTCGATACCATTCCACATGCTCCCAGAACAACTGCTCCTTTTCGCTTTCTGTCACCCCTCCCATGAATCGGTCACCGAATCAAATCATGGCCATGAAGAAGACTGCGTGTGCCCAGTAGAAGGTGTCTGGGGCGAGCGCATGATAAGGGCGTCCGAGGTTGTCGATTCCGCCTATATTATTATGGTAGCCGCGAATCTTCAACGCGGTGGTATGTGCGCGCGGGCCATCGTAAACAACGCCAATGATGGGATAGAAGGAGCGGAACACCCTTGCCCATCTTTCTTCGAGGAATCGGGAATGCTCCTCCACGCCCGCGCCAAGGCCGGGATGCATGTTCTGCATCGACCCTACCCAGAGGGTGACGAGTACGTTTCGCCAGTCACCGAAGAATTTCCATGTGATTGAATCAGGCCCGAGCGGAGCGTGATTCGCCCCTATGGCCATGTCAGTTGTTCCCGGATGCCAGTCGCTCCTCAAGGCCTGTTAGTCCATGCCTCATGGTCAGTGCATGGTTGTGCCGGAATGCCGATTTTGCCACGGGCGCGAGAATCTTCAACAGGGGCTTGGTCGCGGTGCATTCCTGAGTGATGTGCACCGAACTGCGCCCGTTCCCTTGGTCGGTGACGAGGAAGTCGATCCAACCGACGAGGTCCCTGCCCAGCGCAAGCCGGAAGTGTCCACGATGGGGGTCCCGGATCAGGAATTTGTTCGTCACCACCAGCGAGTAGGGGAGGGTCGATCGCACGGTGATCTCGAACACGTCGCCGTCGAGGCGTCTGACCGCTTGATAGTCCGGCCACCATTGGGGGTAGCTCATGAGGTCGGAAAGGGCCTCGAACACCGCGTTCTTGGGCTGTGACACATCCCATCTGACGTCGAATCGGTAAAAGTTCAATGGCATAGCACACACTCCAGATCGCCGGCCTAGGCCTGCCGTGCGTTCGGACGAACTGCCGGCATCGCACCATCCCCAGGAAGGTGGCTCGAGGTCATCCCGGCCCGCTCGGATGTTCGACTCCAGGTTCCGCCTGGCCCGGGTCTCATGTGGCAGCAGACGGCACGCTCGGGGGGCGCTTCCAACCGTGGTGGAAGCCGGGTTGGCTGATCACGCGAAGGATTTCCGGGTCTCCAGTGCCCGGTTTCGAGGCTCCTGTGGGGCGGATCCTGGTGAGTCGGGCGGCAATGGATAGTTTGACGTGGAGGTGCATGGCCAGGTGGCCGGATCTGGACCCTATCGGAGCATGGCGGGAAGTCGCATGCCTGTTTGCGATCTCAGAGGGCCCGGTTCTTGACCGTTTACCCAGCCCTGCGAACGACTCGGGTGCCGCCGCCTCCTCTTCCGGCGCTATCGCCGTAGCAGACCATGAGTCGGCATCCTGCCCGAAGAGTCGAATCTGCTGCCTGAAGGGGGCTATGTCATGGCGGGCTATGCCGGTCGGTGCCGCCAGCGGGCCTGCTCCTGACGGCATCTCCACCACGACGCAAACCAGCCGCGCGGCTGGCCCGCCGATGCCGGCAGGCGCTTGCTGCAGTGCCTCGCTGCCGCCGCTCGGCCTCGTCGCGCGCTCTGCCCGGGGCTGCGGGATGGATCAAGGTGATGCAGCCGCGGCCGCCGGGCTGCTGGTTAACGCGTAGATTCCGCTACCCGGAGCGATCATCCAGGGCGCTGCCCGGAATGCCCCGTCTTGCCTCGACGCCTGCTCGATTGAGCGCAGTCTCCTGCGGCAAGTGCTCAGTCGAGCACGTCTGTTGGCCGTGTCCGAAAGATTGCTCCCGGACTTGACGCGGTCTATCGTTTGGCCCGTCACATGTCGCGTCCGGGATGCCGAGTCGAATTCAGCCGAAGGGGGAACTCCAGTGGCGATGCAGCAGTCTGAAGAGGGCGCTGAACGAAACGGAATCATGGTGCTGGACCGGCTTGCTGGGTGTCCTCAAACGACGGCAGGACGTCGGGTCCACCCGGCACACCCTCTCGTCCGGACGCGAACGTGTTGACCATAGCCAGTACGGCAAGCTCCTGGACGAACTCAACACCACACTCGCGGAGCGCGGCGTGATCCCAAGGCTCGGCGAACATCTCCTTCAACTCCGAGTAAGCACGGGCGACCCATGCCTGGGCTTAGCGGCAGCAGTCCCGGCAGGAGGCGGCCGAGGACCAGTGGGAGCAGGCGCAGCAGCTGGGCCGGGAGAACGCCCGCCCGGATGGAGACGGATCGGGCGGGACATGCAGTTTGAGGTCTCGTTTGAGCGGTACTACAGGTGGCACCTGTCGCGCAGGGCACGGCTTCTGAAGACGATGTGAAGCGGTAATATACGGTGATTGATTTCTCGCCCGAGCTCCGGGGGTTTATTGAGGTCTGGGTCGGTGCGAATGTTGCGACCGGCAATGAGGACCTGGGTTATGCGAGCCGGTATCCTTATGAGGATCTGGCTGATGACCTCCGTGAGTTGTCGACGTCGTTGACGAGTGCGGTGTCGACGGTGGGGAATTCTCTTCCGCCGCGGGTGGCGCGGGAGTTCATTGCCGCGTTGAATTTGTTTGTCGATGATGGTGGGCGGAATCATCTTCGGGATTTCGCTGATCAGCTTGACGGGTTGGGCTGGACGCAGGTCGACCGGTCGAGGAAGCTCAGTGAGAGCAAGTACGAGATCCTCCTTGAGTTCATTTTCATGAACTTGGAGATCGCGTTGATTTTGGCGTTGTCGGTGTTCACGGGTGGGTCGTCGCTGACGCAGATCATCACCGCGAAGTCGCGTACGGCGTTGCGGATGCTGTTGATCCTCCAGCGGATGGGGCATGGGCTGGGGACGCCTGTGTCGGGTGTGATGGAGGCTTTGCAGGAGGCCTTCGTGACGTTTCTGGCGCAGGTCACCTCGATGCTGGCGCCGGAGGACACGGACCGTCGGCGGACGGCGCTGGACTGGCGTGATATCGGGAAGTCGGCTGTGTTCGGGCTGGTGGCCGGTGTGCTGGGGGGCGGGCTGGGCGAGGTCACCGCGAAGTTCACGAAGGATTTCCTGAGGGACAAGCCGCAGTGGGTGAAGGAGGTCTTCGAGGTCCCGGAGTCGTTCGTCAACGAGGGTTTCGCGGAGACCGGGGCGAAGACCCTGGTGGAGTGGATGTTCGAGGGCAAGTTCGCCGTCGACCTCGGCACGTTCGTCAGTGCTGGTACCAGCGGTGTTCTGTTCACGGTCGCGGAGGGTCTGGCGGAGTGGACCGGTCAGGCGGTCCACGACATTTTCCAGCGGAAGTTCGACGTCACCCTGCCCGACACCGTTACGAACACGAACACGGTGGTGGGTGGTGCGGGCGGTCGGGTGGACCGGCCGTCGGTGGCGTCCGGGGATCTGCCGGAAGTGCCCGTGGGCGGCGGGGTCGAGATGCCGCCCGGCACCGCGGCCGGTGTCACGCGGCCGGGCGTGCCGCCCGTGGTGGTGCCGCTGCCGACCGTGGCCGCGGAAACGGTCCCGCCGGCCTTCACCGTCGGGCAGGATGTTCCGGTGGTGCCCGGTGCGGTCACGGCCGGGACCGCACCCGTTGCGCCGTTCACCGGCAGGATCGACGACACCACGCAACAGGTCCCCGCCGAGGGGGTCGTGGACCCGGGTGACGGGTTCCAGAACGACGGCACCAACGACTTCAGTGATACCGAGTCGGTCTTCAGTGACGTCAGCGCGCTCTCGGGGATCCATGGAATCCCCTCCGGCCTGAGTGATGTCAGCGCCCTGTCGGACGACGTCGCCAACCTCTCCGACCTCGAGGACGTCACCACCGACTTCACCGACCCGGGTACCGCTTCACCGATCACGGGATTCGACCCCGACGGCCTGCCCCTGGCACCCGGCCGCGAGGCGTTCACGGCCGGAACCAGCCCCACCTGGTCCACGACCGACCCCACCCGGGCCTTCGATCCCGCAGCGGTTCCCGACCCCACGGCAATCCTCGACCCCACCACCCCGGTCCAGGACACGCCCCACACCCAGCCCCGGGACCTGCCGGTCACAGGCCTGCCGCACAGCACACCCGTGGCCGGCCTGCCCCAGGGCGCCCAGGCCCAGGACACACCCCAGGACCTGCCCGTCACAGGCCAGCCGGCCACGGACACCCCCTTCGCAGGTCTGCCGGTCACGGGCCTGCCTCAGGGCACGACGGTTCCGGGCGTGCCGGTCCACGGAGCCCCGGCCGCCGGCGTGCCGGTCACGGGAGTGCCGGACCCCCTGTCCGATCCCACCGTCGCGCCCACGGACACCCGACCCCTGCCCACCGCCGCCCAGACCGGCCTTCCCCTGCCCACCCACTCCGCCACCACCGGCTCCCCGGCCGGGCTCCCCGCACGGCCAGAAGACCAGGACCCGACCCGCACGCCGCACACCACTCCCCACACAAACCCCGTCACCACCGCTCCCACGGGCGTGCCAGGCACGACCGTCCCGCCCACCACCGCCACCCCGCTCCCCCCGGCCGCAACCACGGGCAGCACGTCCACCACCGCCACCCCCTCCACCCCGACGACACAGCCCATCCCCCACACGAACACCACAGCCACGCAGCAGCCCACGACCCCAGGCAGGACAAGCCTGGCCCCCACCACCCCCGGCCTGCCCCCCACCGTCGGCATGATCCCCACCCAGTCCGCCGACCCCACACCCACCACCCCCGCGCAGCCCGCCACCGCCCAGCCCGCCACCGATACCACCGGGGCCGCAACCGGCTCCCCCGGCACGCAGACAGCCCATTCCCCCGCAGTAACCTCCCCCGCAGGCACGCACGTCGTCGTCCCGCCCCGCAAGCCCGGGCAACCGCCGAAGAAGTCCACGAAGCCCCCGGCGAGCCACTGGGCCGGACCCAAACCGCGTGTTCAGCCCATCACCGACGCACAGGGCAAGGTGACGGGAGCAATCTCATTCGACGACAAGGACCTGGCACGGCGAAAAGGCAGCTACGGAAAGCTGTCGGACCAGACCCGGTTCTACCAGGGCGTCCGGAACAGCGAAGGAAAGGGGGACGGCTCCTGGCAGGACCTGCCGCCGAACTTCAAGGACTCCTTCTTCCTCGGCCTGCACCACGACGAGCACGGCTTCAAAGTCGTCGTCGTCGAAGACCCCAACACCCCCCGCCGCCCCGGAACAGCGCCCCGCACCCGCCAGATCCACATGAGCGCCCAACAGCTCGGCGAACTCGTACGCGACCTCAAACCACAACTCTCAGACTTCAAGGAAATCACCCTCTTCTCCTGCACAGCCGGAGCCGACGGCGCCCACAACACCATCGCCGACGCCCAGATCGTCGCCGACATCTCCGGCCTGACCGTCAACGCCCCCACCGGAAAAGTCGCCTTGCACCAGCCGGAGCCAGACAGCGACTACCAGATCACCATGCGACACGACGACAAGGGCAGAGCGACCGAATGGCGGAAATTCCAGCCCCGGACCGCCGCCAACGTGCCGCCCGATGCGACACCCCCGCCCCCCACGCCCAGCGTCCCGAACCGCCCGCAGAAGGCGGACCGTCCAGAGAGCGGCGACCGTCCGCCGAGCGCGGACTGGCCGTCGGAGGCCGACTGGAACGCAGGCGGCCCGGAGGACGGAGCCGAGACGGAGAGCCCGGAACACACGGGGGCAGACCGCTTCCCGGACCTGTACGCCGACCAGGCTTGGGAGGTGTACAGCCAGCTGTATGAAGCCGCCGTCAGGACTGTCCTCGCCGCCGACCCACAGCTGCTCACGGGAGCCAAGGCTGCCCTACGCGGCCTGTTGGCGACCCTGGAGCGGCACTTCGGCCCCGAAGTCGCGGCGCTCTCCTTCGTACCGCCCGGCCCGTCGGAGCAATGGACGGACCTGCGGGCGTCGCTGATGGCGTGGACGGAACCGACGAACAGCACACTGTCACTGGACGCGCTGGTCACCATGTTCACCATGGGGGCCTTCCAGAGCCCGTCCGGCGCCACCCTGAGCACCATGTGGCTCGCTGCCCCGGACACCAACACCCAGGCATTGGCCCTGCAGCCTCCCGCGGTCCCCCCGCACGGCCAGACGCCCGCCAACCAGGCCGCACGTGGCATCCGGATGCGGCCGGAGGCCGTGGCGATGATCGCGTGGCTGCAACGGGTCTACACCTCACTGGACATCGAGGGCGAGGACCCCGCGCTGTTCCGTGAAGTGTTGATGGCCGGACTTCCGGTTTCGGGGGACTTCACGCTGGCGGAGGCGCTGCACGGCTCTCAGGCGGCAGGTGTGCGCCACGGCCCCGAGCCCGACATGGCGCACGACGACGCCGCCGCCCTGTACGGATGGGTCAACGGCGTCCTGGCCCCATACGGTCGCGCCAAGGCCAATCCGGCCGTTGTCCAGGCGTTGGCGGACGCCCAGCTGTCCAGCACCGACTTCCAGCCGCCCCACCACCGCATGTACGCGGCTCGACGGGAGCAGTTGACCCGGGGTTTGACCGAAGGCTCCGCCATCATGTCGGGAATCAGTGCCCTCACCCTCGGTACGCGGGACACCGCGCGGACCCCACTCTCGTACCGGGTGGTCGAAGACCGCCGGCAGCGGCGCGCTGCGATGGCCGACTGGATCCTGCGTCACGGATCGTCCGAGCTGCTCTCCCAGAACCTCAATGCCGCCTACCTGAACGCGCTGCACGTCGTGAGCGGTACGGACCGGAGGCTGATGGACCCGGCGCTCACCGCAAGGGGGGCTGAAGCGGCCTCGCACCGCAGGAACGTGGCCGCCGCCGTGATCCAGGAAGCACTGCGGCACGAATCGCCGGAAGTGCACCTCCCCTTGCTGCTGCTCGGCGACGGCGCCTTCCGGACGTTGCTCGGGGATACGACCGCGACACCGTCCGCAAGGGACACCGACCAGATCGCGCGGCTGATACAGCGGGGGATGGACCTAGCGGATGGCCTCGGCCCGGCACTGACCTCACATCGGGAGATGGCTGCCGAGGCCCTCACCGTGCTTCCCAGGGTGCCGCACCCCGTCACCTGGGCGACATGGACGGGCGAGTGGCCGATCCCGGGGTCCGAGTTCCAGTTGCCGCCGTTCCACCGGGCGCGGACCACCGTGGCGGGCGCACTTGCCGAACTCGCTTCCGCCCCTCCCGGCCCCCAACTGGCCGTCGTGTGGTCAGTGGACCAATCCAGCGGGCGTGACATCAGTCCGGTGAGCCGGACGCCCGGGGAGGGAACGGTGCTCTTCCCGGGACCGACCGAGTTCCGGGTGGAATCCTTCACGTCACACGTCGACGGGGCCACCGGGATCGAGTTCGTCCACGTCGTCCTCACGGAGCTCGAACGGCGGGACGAACACTGGGGTCCGGAGATCCTCACCTTGCCGGAAATCGGCCCTCACCGCCTCATGGGTTTCACCAGCTTCCCGATCGACGCCTGGCGCGCCCACGCGCGGGCGAGGTCGGACTGGGACAGGATCAAACGTTGGTACACCGTGCCGACAGGGAAATCCGCCGGGAAGATGGCCGGGAAGCACACGAGGCGGGAAGACGTGCCGTGGGACCGGCCTGCACTGACCGTCTACGCCCACGCCTCGGCGCAAGTCATCAGGGTCATGTCCCCCCACGGTGCGAGAGCGGTCACTGGCACAGAACTGGGACAGCACGTCCGGCGGCTGGTATCCCGCCATCAGCTGCCCGCGTACTCCCGAATCGTCTTGATGGCCTGCAGCGCAGGGGCCGACGTCTTCGGCGGTGATCCGGTGGCTCAGGGCGTCGCCGCGGGCAGCGGGATGATGGTCACCGCACCCACGAGAAGTACAGTGATCGCCACGACCGTGGACGGCACGCCCTACCTCGCACAGAAGGTACCGACGGCCACACATGGGGCGGCTTTCCACCACTTCCCTCCGCACTCCGGATCCGGCGGAGGGCTCCGCGCGAGCGGGCGGGCGTATGCCCCCTACGCCGCGTGGCTGCGCGGCCTCTACCGGGATGAGCTCTGGCCCGCACTCAGCGCCGCGTACGAACGTGAATTGGGCCGCAGGCTCACGGCACACCCGTCGGTACGCGACGCCGCGCACCGGATGCTCATGGTGTGGGATCGTGGACAGGCGGCGCAGTACGACGCCACCACCGACACCGACACCCTCGTCGCTGCCCTTCTGGAGGCCGCGGCTGCTGCTGGGGTGGTGTTCCGGAACGGTGCCCGCGACCCGCAGAGCGATGCCGCGCGGGTCCTTCGTGACGTCCGGGGGTTCACACTCTCTGACGCGAACCGGCAGGATCTGGTGTCCAGCCTCGTCATCGCTCACCAAGCCCTGGTGGTCGAGGAGGAACTTCCGGCGGCGCGCACCGTGCTGATCGGCTGGATGCTCGCCCACGGCCTCGACAGCCTCGTCGATGCGCTGACCTCCTCTTGGCCCGTACTTGCATCTCCCGCCGAGAAGGCCGTTGCGCTGGGCGACGCGGCCCACCTCTACGCATGGGCGTTCGCCGCACTGGATCCTGCCGACGGCGGGCGGCAGCTGACCCCGTACCAGGAGCTGTACGGCATCCGGAACGACTGGCTGACGCCGACGCTCACCGGCGGCGAGAGCGTGCCAGCCGACCTCGTGCGTGTGCTCCGCGGCGGATCCGGATATGCCGACCGTCAGAGCGCAGTGGTCGCGTGGAGGGCGCGCCATTCCGGTGCCTCGCCCCTGGACGCCCTGGCGCCGGGGCACCTCACGGCACTGTACCTGCTCAGCAGCCCTCGCGACCGGGCCCTGCTGGATGTGCGATTCGCCGAACCGCACCCGGGGCTGGGGCAGCGCGCCCACGAGGCCGTGGGACGCGGCCTCAATTTCATGGCGGCGACGGGGGAACCGGCCGCCTTCCCTCTGCTTCTGATGCGCCACCCCGGCTTCCGCGCCGTGGTCGACGAGGTCGCGGCAGCCGTCCAGGCGGGCGAGTCGGCCGTCGAAGGCTGGCTGCAGGCTGCGGGAGAGGCCGTACACCGCCAGGTCGACGTCTTGGACACGGAGCTGCGCGACGCCGTCCCCGTACACCTCGCCATGGCGGCCGAGGCACTTCGGCTACTACCGCCCGTCAGCTCTTCGGTCTGGTACGGCGCGTGGCTGCCAGATGGCGTGGACACCTACATAGTCCCCCAATTCCACGCGGTGTCACTCCACGACGGCGCCGCACGCTCGGCCCTCGCGGGGGTGCCTGCCCGCGAGGGCGGCCAGTGGGCCCTCATCGAAGTACCCGATTCGTCGGCGCGGGACGTGTCCTTCGCCGCGGCGCAACCCGCCGGGCAGCTCGCCCTCTATCCGGGCAGGACGGAGCTGCACCTCGGCCAGGGCTCCTGGCGCGAGGACGAGCGGGGTGCGTACTGGTACGTCACGGCCTCGGAGGGCGCGCCCGTCGAGCAGTACCCGGCGCCTGCGGGGATCCGGGGCGCCGTCGCCGGGGCGGCTGAGGGCGCGGAGACGGAGCCGGGTGCGGAGGAGCGGAAATCCGGATCGGAGACGGACGACGCACCGGGCCTGCCGTCGTTGGCGGACCTGAGCCCGGTCTACGAGAGCGCGCTGGGCCAGGTCCTGCTCGGCGACCCGCGCCTGGTCCAGATCGCGCGCGAGGCGGTCTCCGGCCTGGAGAAGCTGCTCCGTGAGGCGCATGGCGAGACTGCGCCGGTCAGTCAGGCGTTCTTCCCGCCCGGTACACCCGATACGAAGGGACTCCTGTACCGGCTCACCCACCCCCGCGGCGGCTTCGGGATGGAGGACCTCGTCAGGGCCTTCGTCAACGCAGCCTTCGCCCAAAACGCCTCCTCGCGCTACACCCTCGGCGCCGCCCTGGCGCTGCGGCCCGATCTGAACCGGCACCACCTGCCCTTGGGGCCGGACGACAGAGCTCCCGAAACCGTCACCACCTGGTTGCTGCGGGCCTACCGGTCCTTGGACCCGGAGGTACCGGACCCGCTGGGCTTCCGCGACGTCCTGATGGCCACGATGCTCGTGCACAACCGGATGACGCTGGCGGGCGTCTTCCGGGCCGCGCAGCAGGCAGAGGTACGGGATCCGGCGGAGCCCGACGCAGAAGAGGCGGACCCGACCACCTTCCACACCTGGGTCGACCACGCGCTGGACCCGGTGGGCCGCCTCGACAGCTCGCGCCTCCCGGAGGGCTTCTGGAGGGACGACCTCAGCCTGCCGCACCGGCGGTGGTACTTCCTGTTCGTCGGACGGCTCATTCCGGAGCTCACCGGTGGCGCCGTCTTTCGGTCCATCGCCGAGCTGACCGGTGTCCCCGGCCCGCGCGAGAGCCACACCGTGTTCGGCCAGTCGGCGGAACCCGGCAGCGACGTGCGGACGCGCGCACGTCAGGAGGCGCTGCAGGACTGGACGTTGAGCCACGGCGAACCGGCCGTCCTGCACAACGTCCACACAGAGCACCTCCCGGCCCTGTTCCTGGCGACGAATCCTGCGGACGCGGCGCTGTTGCGGGCTCCGCTGGACGAGGGCCCGGCGGTGCTCTATCCGGTGGTCCGGTCGGTGGTGCAGCGGGCCTTCGCCGCCCCGGACGTAGGGGCCGCGCTGCCGGTGATCCTGCGGCGGCGAGGGCTCGACGATCTGGTGGCGCAGGCCGCCACCATCCCTGCCACGGCCCCGGACCGGCAGGTCCGGCTGGCCGCGCTGGCCGGCACGGCCGCCGACGGGGTGCTCCGGAACGTCGACCGGCTGCACCGCGAGCTGCTCCGGCACCGGGAAATGGCCCTGGAGGCGGTGGAGCTGCTTCCCGCCTCCCTGGGCTCGGTGTGGTGGAGCGGCACCGCGGACCAGCCCGTTACGGAAGTTCCCGCGCTGCATGCCGCGACCACGAGCCGGGACATCGCACTCCGCGCGGCCGGGGAGCACCCGGGACCGCTGGTGGTCTACGAGGTCCTGGCGTCCACGGCCCGCGACACGGCTGTCTTCGCAGGGGATCCGGACTCCCGCCCGGCCCTGTTCCCCCGGAGAGTGGCGCTGCACCACGAGAGGCAAACGGAGGTCTTCGACGTAGAGACGGGCCGCTCGTACACGCACGTCGTCCTCTCCGAGCGCCCTGTGCCGCTGCCGGCCCGAGCATGGGACGGGGAGATCGTCGCGCGAACCGTCGAGCACCCTGGCACCGGGGAGATCGTCGGTGCCAACGCCCTTCCGCCTTCTGAAGGGGACGTCCGCTTCAGCCAGACCGTAGGCACCTTCTTCGACCACAAGAGCTACTTCGTCGACGGCAGGGGACAGGATGGGCGGACCGACTCGGTCCAGGCTCCCTGGAGCGAGTCGTCCGACGGCATCTTTTTCCAAGCCCACACCAGCCGGGGGATGTCCTTCGCCCTCGGGTCCCGCCGCGGACTTCGGAACGCGACCGGCGCAGAACTCGGCCAGTACCTGCGCGTGTTCCTCGCTGACCGCCGCCCCGGCAAGCGCCCTCCGCTCTTCGTCCAGGCATGCAGTGCGGGCCGGCATCTTCCCGGCTTCGGCGCGCTGGCGGAGCATGTCGCCGACGCGAACCCCGGACACACCGTGTGGGCACCGAACGCGTTCACCGGCCGCGTGATAGGGGCCGACGGGAACCCGCGTCACGAGCTGATCGCCATGTCCGGGGAACCGGCCCCGCAGTGGCTGCGGTTCCTGTCCCGGGAGCAGTCGGTCGTCGAGACCGCCCGACGGGCCGCGCACGATGTCTTCGGTCGTCACGGAGGCAGGTACGACGCCCTTTACGGGGCCGAGGGCTGGGAGGAGCTGACCCTCGACTACGAGGACGCTCTCGGCCGGGCGCTCTCAAGCGATCCGTGGCTGGCCGGGCAAGCACGTGCCTTCGTACGGCGGCTCTACGAAGCGTACTTGGCGGCGGCGCCGGACAACCCCGATCGGGCCCTGCGCAAGCTGCTCCCTACGGCAGATCCGGCCACCCTGGACCGTGAGGGGATACGGGCCTACCTCTTCGACCCCGATTCCGAGGTTTCGCTCGGAGAGCTCGTGACCGTCCTGGCAGGCAGCCTCGCCCCCGAACTCCAGGCGGAGCCGCGGGACGAGAACGGCGCGGCCTTCAGGGACCTGCGGGCACGCGGCATCCTGGCGATCGGCGACCCGGAACTGCCCGCGAGGACCCTGCGTCGGATCAAGAGGCGGCTCGACCTCTCCGAAGCAGACCTCCTGGCCCTGCGCACCGTGTTCATGGCAGGACTGCTCACCGACAACCGCTACTCCGCCTACGACCTGCTTGAGGCGTTGGTGGACAGTGACTCGGCCCGCGGTCTGGAACTGTCGCTCCGGTACGGCGACGCGGTGAACCTGTACGAGTGGGTACACCGGTTCGTGACACCTGCCGTGCCGTCGTGGACGCGGGACGATCCGCCTGTCCAACTCCCGCACCACACCGCCTACCTCTGCCTGGCCGGCCCCGGGGTCACACCTCCCGACGGCAGCCTTGCTCCGGCCCGCGCACTGTCCCTGTACCTGCTGGACCGGACGGGCTCCCCGCTCGACGGCCCGGGTCCGGAAGCATCCGCGCACCGCGCGATGGCCCTCGAGGCACTGGCCCGGTTGCCGGCCGTGCCTGCGGGCGCGCCCCTGTGGCTGACCATGTCCGGGCCGGCGCAGCGCGTGGACGAGCTGGTGGTGCCCGAGCTGTACGCGGGCACCCGCGACATGTCGCTCGCTCAGCGGGACCTCGCCGCCGTCGCGGGCGGGACCCCTGGTACGTCCCGGCTGCTGGTCGAGGTGAAGTCCTCGACGGCGTACCGCGACGTGTCGGAGTTCTCGTCGGATCCCGGCCGCCGGGAGGGGCGGTTTGCGCGACCGGAGGTCCTCCGTGTCCTGGACTGGCAGGAGCGGCAGGACCTCGCGGGCGGCCGGTACATACTCGTACGCGCCGCCGAAGCGGCCGAGAAGGAGCCGCACGAGGACGAGCGGAACTCCGGCTCGGACACGGAGGACGGGCAGGAATCGCAACCGGCCGTCTCGCCCTGGGCAGGGGAGCCGCTGCTGACGGAATTCAGCCGCTCGTACGATGCGGTGCTCGGCCTGCTCATCAGCCGGGACCCGGCGCTCGTCCCCCCCGCGCGGGAAGCCCTCTTCGAACTGGCGGTCCGACTGGAGGAAGGGGCCCCGAGCGCGAGCTTCGAGGAGTACTTCTTCGCACCGGGGACCGTGGACGATCCCGAGGAGGCCTTCAGCGCCCTGACCGACGAGGAGGCCGACGCCTCCACACTGGACCGGCTCGTCACCGCCATCGTCGAGGCCGCGTACGCCAACACCGGCTCACCCCTTACCCTCGCCAAGCTGTGGACGGACAACCCCGGCCTCAAGCCGGACGGGCTGCCTCCTGGCCCGGACGGAGACACCCTCGGCGCTGCCGTGGAGTGGCTGCTGCGCGTCTACCAAGCCCTGGTCCCCACTCCGGAGCCCATGGCCTTCCGCGACGCGCTGATGGGCTGGTCGCTTTCCCGGGGGATGGCGCTGCCGGACTTCCTCCAGGCGGCGCAGCGCGCGGGAGTACGGGACGCGGCGGAGCCCGACGCCGACGCGGACCCGACGGTCCTGTACGCCTGGTCCGACCACGCCCTGAAGCTGGACTCGCGGCTGACCAGTGGCCTGCTGCCAGGGGACTTCGACCCGGCCGGTCTGACCCCTCCGCACCACCGCCTGTACGGGTGGCTCACGGGTTGGCTCGTTCCCGCGCTCACCGGAGGCTTCGATGCCGCCGGCAGCGGAAACCTGCTGCGGTCGATCGCGGACCTCGCCGGTCTGCCCGGCGCTCGCGGTGACTACGCGCAGTTCGCCCTGGCCGACGAGCACGCCGGCGTCGACGAGGGCAGGACCGGCATCGAACGGCGCGCGGCCCTTTGGGAGGGGTTGCTGCGCCACGGTGACCCTCGGTTCCTACGCAACGTGCACGTGGAGCACGTTCCGGCTTTGTTCCTGGTGACGGGCCCGGATGCTCCGTTGCTGCGGGTTTCTTCGGAGGCGGGGCCGGCGGAGCTGGCCTCAGCGGTGTGGTCGGCGGCGGTCACGGCCTTGGCGAGCAGGGATGTAGGGGCGGCGCTGCCGCTGCTCCTGCGTCGGCACGCGATGACCGGTGACCGCCTGGCCGAGGTGCTTGGTGCGCCCGGCTCCGGCCCGGACCGGGGACTGGGAGAGCTGGCGGCCGCGATCGCCGCGCGGTTGGTTCCGAATGTCGAGGTGTTCCGGGAGGATCTGCGTCGGCATCGGGAGATGGCGCTTGAGGCGGTGGAGTTGCTGCCTGCGGTTTTGGCCCCGGTGTACTGGGCGGCGCCCGCTGGGCAGTCGGTCCTGGAGGTTCCCGCGCTGCATTCCGCGACCACGAGCAAGGAGGTGGCGCTGCGGGAGGTGTCGGGCATCGGTCCGGGCCGGCCCGTGCTGTACGAGGTCCGGGAGGCGACGGCGCGTGATGTGGCCGTGTTCGCCGCGGAGCCGGGTGGTCGCCCGGCGTTGTTCCCGTACCCGACGCGGCTGCGGGAGATATCGCGCGAGGAGGTCCTGGACGCGGCGAGCGGACGGTGGCACACGCATGTCGTGCTCGCCGAGCTCCCGCGGCCGCTGCCGAAGGATGCCTGGGACCAAGAGATCGTCTTCCGCACACTCAGTGACTCCACCACCGGCCGGCCCGTCGGCGTCATCGCCCAGAGCGACTCGGAGAACGGCGACCAGCGTTGGACCGACAGCGAGTTCCTCGACCGACGCGAGTACGTCGTGGCCGATTTCATGGCCGCAGAGGTGCGGAGCGGGCCGCATCCCGTTCCGTACGGCACCGCGAACGAGGCGTTCGTCTTCGTCGCCCACGGCGACCCGAACGCCCTTGGGGCCGCCGCCGGGTCCCGGAGGGGCAGACGTGCGATGACCGGCGGGGAGGTCGGACGGTTCCTGCGCAACAGGGTTCCGGTGTTGCGGCCCGGCGAACTACTGCACATCGTCCTTCACTCCTGCCACGCGGGGCGGAGCCTTCCCGGGATCAGCCCTTGGGCGCAGGCCGTGGCCGACGCGAATCCGGGGCAGCGTACGATCACCGCGTCCGTGCCGACCGGTTACGTCCACGTCAATGGTGTCCTGACCACGGCGATCGCCGAACAGCCCGGCGGGGCCGAGCCCCGTTGGCTGACGTTCGTTCCCCGGGGGCGGGCTGAGGCCGAGGCTGCCGAGCGCGCCTTGCGACGGCCTTTCGCGGGAGCGCCGTACCGCTTTGCCGCGCTCTACGGTACGGACGACTGGGACGCGCGGATCCGTGCCCACGAGCAGTCCCTCGGCCGGGCACTCGCAGCTGACCCGCAGCTCGTCGCTTCGGCGCGGAAGTTCGTACACCGCCTCTACGACTCACACCTTCTCCTGACTGAGGGCGATCGCCGGTTGGCCGCCGAGGCCTTCGTTCCCGCAGTGGATCCGGACACCGTCGACACCGCGGCGGAAGTCGCCCGGCTGCTCGACGCGAACGCGGGGGCAACCCTGACGGATTACGCCCAGGCCCTCCTCGACAGCAGGGGCGGCGACATCACGGCCGTGGTGACCGGGCCGGCGGACGCGGTTGGTCTGCAGGCCCGAGGGATCCGCACAGTCAGTGACCCCACCCGCGTGAGGCGGGCACTCAACCGCATCGTGACGGATCTGAAGCTGTCCGCTCAGGAGCTGGGCGACCTGCGGCTGGTCATGCTGGGCGGACTGGTGCAAAACAACGCGTACAGCCTGTACGACCTCGTCGAAGCCCTGGTGAACGCCCAGGCGGCGCACGGCCTGGAACGCTTGCTGCCGAGTGGCGACGCCGTGCACCTGTACACGTGGGCCCGCACGGCGCTGCGGCCGCCCAGCTTGGCGGAGATGCCCGACGACCTCGCGCGGGACCTGCCACACTGGTCTGCCTACCTCGACCGCGTGCGCAGGCTCCCCCCCGAGGCGAGTGGGGAGGACCCGGTACCGGACGGCGTCTGGGAGGCCCTGGCCCGGGGCGAGTCCGTGCTGGCGAAGGGTGGCCGGACACCGCAGACCCGGCCTGGCGACGCTGCCGCGCCGCTGGCCATCCGGCGTGAGCGCTACCTCGCCCTCGTCGCATGGCACGAGCGCCACGGGGGTTCGGCGCTCGACGGGCTGCACCCCGCCCATGTCGCGGCGCTATACCTCCTCGGTGGCCCGGACGGTCCCTTCATCGCGGGTGGGGGACCGGACGCGGAGCTGATCACGGCAGTACGGTCGGCCGCCGTCGGGTCGGGCAGGTACCCGGCCCTGCTGCTGCGCGACGACGATTTCCGCGCGTTGGCCCGCTCCCTCGACCAGGCCCCGTCCGCCGACCAGTCCGCGCTGCTGGATCAGCTGGTCGACCGCGCCAACGGCCTCCTGGCGCGACTGCGGAGCGAGGTGCCCCTCCACCTGGCGATGGCGCTAGAGGCACTGGAGGCGTTGCCCGAGCCGGCCTCGGGCGGGCCGCCGGTGTGGCTGACCCTGCTCGTGCCCGGCGTGCCGGCGGACACGGAGTCCGCGGGGCACCCGAACGGCTTCGGCTCTCTGGCGGTGCCACCCCTGAGCACGGGCACGCTGCACGCCGGGGTGGCGGCGACGGACCTCCTCGCGGCCTCGTCGGGAGCCGGACCGCAGGTTCACCGGGTGCAGGCCGAAGTGGTGGCCTCCCGCTACCGCGACGTGTCGCCGTACGCACCGGACCCCGCCCGGGGCATGGCGGTACTGCCCGAAGGGGCCGTGTTTAAGGTCCTCGGCCGGGAGATCCGCCACGACTCCCAAGGGCCCTACGTGTACCTGCGCGTGGCTGATCAGGACGTGGACGCGGCAGAAGGGCTTTCGCGTGGTTCTGCCCCGGGGCCGTCCGCCGGGCCGGAGGCACAGCCGCGCGAGGACGAGCGGAACTCGGGAACGGACGAGGATCTCGCGGTCCGGCCCGAAGCCGAGGCCCTCGACGCCCGACTGCTCTCCCGCCGGTTCCTCGACGGACCCAACCGGGATGCGGGCCCCAGCCGCTCAGCACTGGCCCGCGAGATCCAGAGGGCCGTCCGTGAAGGGCTGGCGCGTGAGAACCCCGTCTTCCCCGGTCTGCTAATGCGCGACCAGGAGTTCGCCGAACTGGCACTGGCAGCCCGCGCGATCGAGGCCGGTCCCGATCGTGCGGCGTGGTTGGACGAGATCGGGGAAGCACTCCTGGCACGGGCTGACGCCCTCGTGGAGCCCGTACGGGAGGCTGTGGTACGGCACTTCGAGCCCTTGATACCGGCCCTGGGCGACGCGGCTGTCTACGGCAGTGCCCGGTGGGAGGAGATCACTGGCGAGTATGAGGCTGCCGTCGCCGAACTCCTGGGCGAGGACGCGAGGGTGGTGGCGGAGGCCCGGGCAGCGGTGGCCCGCCTTTACACCTACCTGTCGGGGCAGCACGGGCAGAGCGCAGCCCGGCGGGCCTTCTTCGCCCCGGCTCCGGCGCGCGGCGCTGAGGTGGCGGCGATGGAGCGGCTTCTGGATCCGGGCGCGGACGCGACCGTGGACGAGCTGATGACCGCCTTCGGCAACGCTGCCTACGCCAACCCCGAAGACACCCACACCCTGAGCCGCCTATGGCGCGACCGTCCGGACGCTACTGGGGGCCGCGGCGCCAGCCGCGTGTTCACGGCCTCGCGGGACACGCTGCGCCGCGCGCTGGTGGGCCCCGCGGTCCATGCACGACTGAGTGGAGAGGAAGCCCACCAATGGCCCCATCCTGGGACGCGGCCGACCGGGCTCCCCGACGAGGGTCTCGAGCTGCCCTTCCCGCCTGGTGTGAGGGGACTGCGCTGGGGGCGTGGTCGCGCCGATTCTGTGGAGTGGCTGCTCCGGGTCCACCAATGGTTGAACGTGCCGGGTGGGGATGTGCTGCGGTTCCGTGAGGCGCTGATGGCCACGAGTGGTCACTCTCTGGCCGAGGTCCTCGCGGCGTCTCATCGTGCGGGTGTGTACGGTGCTACCGATCCTGATCCCGGTACGGCTGACGGCACGGGGTTGTACCGCTGGGCGGGGACGGTGCTGGCGCCGGTCGGCCGGGTCACCGGTTCAGGGGGCCCGAGCCGTCCGGCGAGCCAGTCGGGTTACGTTCAGCGTGTCGGTCCGGGCATGGGGGTCTCTGCCGGTTCCTCCCGGCGGCCCTCCGTGGAATCCAGGCTCCGGACACCCGTGCGGAGGAGCAGTGTTCGGCGTGCGGGGGCCGTGATTCCCTGGCCGGCGCTGGGTACGGACGAGCGGTTGTGGCCGCCGCACCTGCGTGTGTACGCGGAACTCCTCGGTGAGCTGGTGCCCACCACACGCCTGTTGGGGTCGGGCTCGGCCGATGCCGCGCGGGCCGGGGAACTGGGCGGCCGGTCCACGCTGCCGCGTGAGACGCCGCATGGGCTGGCCCTGAGGCTCCTTGGCGGGGGTGCCGAGGTGCTCACGGACCGGCTGCGTGATGAGTCGCCGTTGCACCGTGCGGTGGCGACGGAGGCGTTGGAGGCGCTTGCGGAGGTGGCGGGGCCCGTCTGGTGGGTCGGGCAGGAGTCGGGGGATCCGGTCCTGGGGCGTCCCGGGGGGCTGGTGGTGGAGGTGGGGCGGTTCCACCGGGCGACCACGGACCGGGACGCCGCCGTGCGCGGGGCGCTCACGCTCGCGAGGTCCGGCGCGGGGTCCGGCGGGGGCGTGGGTGAGGCGCGCTACCCGGTGCTGTACGAGGTGGAACGCTCCTCAGGCCGTGACCTTTCCGACTTCGACGGGGAGGGGGTCGTGCGTTACCCGGGGCCGGTGGAGTTCCGTGTGGTGTCGTGGGCGACGGAGACGGCCGGGAGCGGGCACAGTTACGTGCTCGCGAGGATTCGGGAGGTCCCCGTGGCCGGGCGGATCCCGGTTTCGGCGTGGGCGCGTGATGACGTCAGCAGCCGCGCGCCCAGCATCGACGGCCGGCAGATCGGCGAATACACCCACACCCCACAGCCACCGCTGCCCGGATCCGATGCCGATCCGGCACCGCTGCACGGTCGCGTGTCGAGGTCCGGGGACGGTACCGCGAACTCCGGCACCGCGGCTGCCGCGATCCTGACGCTCCCTCCGGCCCTGCCACAGCCGCACACTCCGTCCGGCCTTGTCGTGGGAGCCATCGATAGCGGAAGTCCGTCGCCGGCCTTGACCCCGGCCGACGGTCAGCCAGGGGCGGTGAGGCCCGGTTCGTGGCGGTTGCCGTCCTACTTGGAGGAGATGCGGGCCGCGGGTACGGCCCGTTTGACGGCGCCGACCGGTATGCGGTGGATCGCCGATGAGGTCCGGGCGCTGACCGCGAACGGGTCTCCCGACGCGATCCTGGACGCGATCACCGCTGGCCCGGAGGTGTTCCTCGGGCACGGGAAGCCGTTCCAGGTGCGGGGGGGCGACGGCTGGTACGACGTCACCGTCACCATGGGCCGTGACCCCCAGGAGCCCCGGACGCTGATCACCGCCGCTGACCTCGGTGACCAGGCCGGCGATCACAACCGCGCCAAGCGGACATCCGCGTCCAGCACTGCGCTCGGGAGCGGCTACACCCGGGGTATCGGCCTGCGCCACGCGGGTTTTGTTCTCGTTCCCACCAGCGATCCGTTCTTCCTCGCCGGTGCCATGGCCAACGTCAACGTCCCCGTCCGCCAGTGGTCCGCGAAGACGGACCGGTCGCTGGCCGTCGAGGAGGGCCGGAACCTGATCACGCACAAGGGTCTGGTCTCTGTGCCCCGCCAGGTGATGTGGCAGCTACGCGTCCAGAAGGCCGGGGTACGGTACCCGCTGGTGCGCGAGGGCCAGGGCTCGGTCGTGGCGCATGTCGCGATCGAGGAACTCGTACCGGAAGGTGTGACGGCGCGGCCTCCGGCGATGACCCGGCTGGCGCCCGCTACGGCGGCCCGTCTCAAGGCCGCCCAGTCCCTGGTCCCGCTGTCCGCCGACACGGGGCGCCCGTACCCGGGCAACGGCAGCCTGTTCGGAGCGATCCAGAGCCAGGTCCACCCCTCCGTCATCAGCCATGGCGCACCGGGACGGACAGTGGCGTACGAGGCAGCCTCCTCCGAGAACTTCGTCCGGAACCTGCCGCGCGTCTTGGCCGACTGGGTCCCGTCGGAAGACATGGCGAGCACCCACAACATGATCACTGGTGGTTACCGGATGAGGGCCACCATCACCGCCCTGGCACCCGTCCCACGGCTGGGTGGCGGAGCCGGGGCGCCGACTCCGCCAGCTGCGGCGGCCGCCGCAGTGACTTCTTCCGTCGGCCGTCCCGCCGCACCCCGGCCCCCCGTGAGCGGCGGCTCGCACCTCGGGGCCATGGCCTTCACTCAGAGGTCCACGCTCGGCCAGGGGACGCAGGTAACCAAGAGCGGTGGATGGGACATCGCGGTCGGTCCCGGTATCGGTATCGGAGCCATGGCCGGTGGCCCCATGGCGCGGGTGTTCCTTCAGCCCGGTCTGGAGTCGAGCTGGAGCCAGTCGGTATCCTCTGGAAGTAGAACCGTCATCCTCCAGGGCAAGGAGATCCTGGATTCCCAGGTCTCCTACGAGGCCCGCGTCAGGGTCGAAGTGAGCGGCATGGGCCCGCGTCCTCGCACTCGCCCCGGCTCGGGAAACCGGCCGAGCGAGGTGGAGGTCACCGTCTGGTTCTACATGAGTGCGCAGGAGGCGGCCCATCTGGGTCTGCCGCTGCCCGAAGGCATGACCCCCTCACCACTGTTCGATCACCTTGGCTTCGACCGGGTTCTGCCCGCGGGCCCGTTGGGGAGCAGCGCGAAGCTCGTCGGGCTGGACACCAGTCAACTGGTGGCGGCCCTTGAGGGCCACTTCCGCGAGCAGCCAGCGCTGGCGGGCTACTTGCCGGGCTTCGACGGCTCAGACCTGCGGCCCACCTGGCGCCTGTTCAAGCCGGACGAGGCCCGCGAACGGGAGAACTACCGTGCCCTGACCACCGCTCTCTCGGCGGCCAACCTGATGGCGCGCAAGCAGAGGCTCCTGACCTCCGGCATCGCGGTCCCGCTGCGCCGTAAGCACTGGAACGACACGGAACACCTCCTGGTCCGTGTCACGGGCCGGCTGCGCGACGACGTCGCGTACCGCGGCGACATCAAGGACTGGTCGATCCTGATGGCGTCGGGCCTGAACACCGACGTCCAGGGAGCGGCCGCGAGCCGGATGGGCGCCTCCCTACGGGCTCGGCTGAGCGTCAAACCCATCCCCGGTTACCTACGCCTCATCGCTACCGGCGGGGTCGGTGCATACAGCCTGCGCGAATCGCAGACGGCTCTGACAGCGGACCGCACGGCCGCCGTGTCCACCAGCCAGGCACCGCCCGTGAGCGTGTTCGAGTCGGTGCTCGTCTTCGACGTGGAGATCACTTCCGTCCGGCGGCCGCGGCAGTGGCAGCGCATGGCCGTTCCGGGCGCCCCGGGCCGGGAGACCCCGGTGTCCACCGTCCATCTGGACACCACCGCCTCGCCGGAGGCCCTGTCCCTCGCGGCCGTACCCGTCATGCTGACAGCACCGACCGCGCTGACGCTCAAGCAGCCGGCGGCCGCTGCCGGGCTCGTCCGCGAGCGGCAGCTCCCGATCCCCATCGCGGTCCTCCCGGCGCGCGGTATCGCTGACATGTACGAGACCCGGTGGGCGGCCCGGCCGCAGGAGAGCAGGGTCACCGACTGGCTGTGGATGGAGGACACAGGAGCCGACCAGGCCGTGGTGGACATGGCCCGGGAACTGCTGACCGAGGCGGCGGGAGGCGACAGCGCGCTCGGCGTACCGGAGCTGGATCCTGGCATCCTCGTCGAGGACGCTTTCAGCCCCGAGGCCGTCGAGGCCGCTTTCCCGCTCGCCACCCGCAACGTCTGGGTGGTCGACGGGCTGCGCTTCGAGCGCAGGCTGGGCAGTGTCCGCGGGGCGGTCGGCGTCCGCTTCCACGCGGTGCACCCCACCGTCGTGCACGTCACCGACGGCAAGACGCTTCAGCTCGACCAAGTCAACACCGGCGGACACCAGGCAGGTGCGGCCCGGGGCGGCGGGTTCACGCTCTCGGGCGCCGCACTGCTGGCTGGCGTGGGCCGAGCGGCACCAGTGCTTTCGATGTTCGGCGGGCTGGGGCAGGGCGCGGCCCGCGACTCGTCGCGCACCTCCTCGTACGGCATCAGCGGCACCATCGAGCGTATGGACGCGACCCCGGCGAGTGAGCGGATGGTCCTGGTCCGGGCCGATCTCGATGTCCTGATGGTGGCCGAGGTCTCGCTGCGTGACGGCACCCCGTCGGTCGCCTCGGGGGGACGCAGAATACCCGGCGGCGTCTCGGTCTGGCTCTCCGAGGTCCAGGTACGGACACTCGGCCTGGGCGCTGAACTGGACGGTCGGCTCAACCAGCGGGCTGCGCCCGCCGCGCAAGAGGCGCCGGTCGCCCCGGCCGTGCTGGTCACCGACCCGGTGGCGGGGTTGCGCCCGCCGACCGAGGGGCCGCTGGGCTTTGGCCGGATCAGGCACGTGCCGGACTTCAGCCGGCTGCTGTCGGGCCTGCGGACACGGCTGGCGTTCCTGGACGGCGGTGACCACACCGCACTGCTGCCCGCACACATCCTCGCCGACCGGTACCGCAATACGCAGCGGATCACTGCCCTGCTGAACGCGGTCGGGGGGCGGTCGCTGCTGAGCAGTGCCCTGGACGGTGGCAGCACCGTCACCCTCTACCGGAGGAACGGCAGCCCGGCTTACGTCGTCAGGTTCTCGGTGACCCGTGGCGAGGGAGCCTTCGCCGGCCGCCCGCAGGACCGCCGGACCATGGAGCTCATTCACAGTGCGACGCACGAGGAGAAGCTGAGCCGAGGGGTGGCCAGGGCCAGGCAGAGTGGCCCGGTTGCCCTGCCCAACATCATTCCCAGTATCGGGAACAGTTCCACTGGTACCCCGGCCCCGCTCTTTGCCCCCGGAGCGGAGGAGCGCCGGTCGAACAAGCAGACGGAGAGCTCCAAGTACAGGGTCACTGTCCGTGCCATGGTCTCGCCGAACGTCGAGATGGTCGGCATGCGTTACCCGGTGTCGGCGAGGCTGGAGGTGTTCAAGGCGGGCCGGGGGGTGGACTTGGCGCCGGATGCGGTTGTCGAACTCGATGCTCCTGAGCAGGGGGAGGACGATCGCTATCTGCTCCAGGACATGCTGGAGTCCGACTTGCACGCGCTCACCCGCGTTCGGGCGGGTCGGGTCCCGGCCGGATCGCTCTGGCTTCCGATGAGCCGCTCGCAAGCTCTTGAGGACTGGCAGGGGCAAGGCATCCGACTGCCGGCCGAGGCCCAGGTCGACAGCAGCAGCGGTACCCCGCTGCTCCGTTCAGCTCTGCGGCAGTTGGCCGTGGGTCTGGGAACGAGGGCAGAGGTCAATACCGTCGGGACGAGTGCGTCGGAGGCGGTCGAGGGACTGTTCTCCACCGAGTGGACGACCGCGGCACTGCCCGGGCTCATCGCAGGCCAGCGGCTGCCCGACCTGTTCGTTTCCGGGCTGCTGATCGACGACGACGTGAGTGTCCGCCTGTACTCCCGCTTCACCAACGGGGAAGTTCTCGGGCGCGTCGACCGGATGCAGTTCGAGGTCACTGGCGGGGGCGATCCGGGAACAGGGCGGCTCGTCGAGAGAGGCTACTCCACGAGCACCACGGACGGGGAATCGTCAGGGCCCTCGGCCTTCGGCGGCGGCTGGCGCCGCTACCGGGAACCGGATGTACAGGCCCAGGTGACCGCGGGTGGGCCGATCCTTGGCGGTGCTGTTGGTCTGGGTTCGGGGGTTGGGTCGGGGCATAGTCCGCTTTCGCGGTTGAACACTGTTGCTGTGCTGGTTCAGTTTGATGTGGATCTGCGGTTGGAGGCGGGCCGTAGTCCGCGGCTTGGTGTCGGGTCGGGGGAGGTTCGGGGCACGGTCGAGGTTCCGCTGCCGGTTCCGGTGGTGGTCCGTATGGATCTGCGCTCGGCGGCCGCGATGGTGCGCTCCGGTGCGTTGCGGGATTCCGGGAACCGGCTTGGGCTGGGCCGGCCGGCACTGGCTCCGGCGCCGGGGTGGCCGGTGTCGGCTGTGATGCACGTGGTGCGTGATGTGAAGGGGAAGGTCCTGGGTGAGGCGTCGTTCAGCCCGGGGGAGTTCGCGCGCCGTGAGCCGGCTTTGCGGCAGGCGGCCGGGGCCGGCACGTATGTGGAGTGGAGCCGCGGTGCGGATGGCCGCCTCGTGTCCCGGCTGGTGCCGATGCCGCTGGAGTCACGTACGCGTTTCCTTCTGGCGGGGAACGGGGACAGTGATCATTTGGCCGTGGCCCTCGCCGATGGAGGAACAAGGCTTTTGCGGGGGGCGGATGTCGCGGGTGCGGTCATGGGCCGGCCGCACCTGGCGACGCTTTCCTCCGGGACGGTCATCGTGCTGCTCCAGCGTGGCACGGGAGCGGCGGATTCCGCGGTCGGTCGTTTGGTCAGTGATGCCACGGGTCTTGCGGTCATCCAGCCGCGTTGGGGGGCGGCCGCTACCGCGGCGGAGGGTGCTCAGAGCGGTTACGTGCATCTTCTTGAGGCTCCTGACGGGACGCCGGGCGGCTGGCTCGTCCATCATCCCGGCGGACGTACGCAGTCCCACATTCCGGATGCTGTGCCGGTGGTGGACTGGACGGCCCCTGGCTACCCGGCGCCCGTGTTCCACCTCGGCGCCTCCGCCTCCGCCTCCGCCTCCGCCTCCGCCTCCGCCTCCGCTTCCGTTTCCGTTTCCGCTTCCGCGGCTGTCCGTCCGTCTGCGGGGCTGGTCAACGGCCCGGTTGCAGGGGGTTTCGGGGAGCAGGGTCCGCAGCTGCGTGTTCTGGCGGACGGTGGCGGGAGGGCGTTTGTCTGGACGGTGTTCGGGGAGAGGGATTTCGGGCTGCGGGAGAAGGCGTATCGGCGTCTGCGGGAGGTGTCGCACTACGAGCAGTGGAGCGTCGCGCCGTCGGGTGAGGCTGTGGCGGTGAGGGTCGCGATGCCCGCCGGGGGGAGTGGCACCGCGTTCTTCGCGATGCACGGCCGGACGGCGGACGCCCTGGTCTCCGGGCTTTCCGTCGACGGCCCCGTCCGCCCGGAGTGGGCGTGGGCGAGGGATCTTGTGGACGGCGGGCTGGCAGCCGCGGGCTTCCACACCCTCATGTTCATCGCGTGTGCTCCGGATTTCCCCGTCGGCCGTCCGGCCGCGATGGACGCATCTTTGCGGCGGCTCGCTGAGCGTAGTGGCCTGACGGTCTTGCGGCCGCAGGGCCGCATCGCAGTCGTCCCCCCCGCGACCGCGACTTCGACCGGCGGGTCACCGGGTGTTTTGGATCTTCCTGTCGTTCACGTTCTGGAAGATGTCCGGGGGCGGGCCACGGGATGGACGGTGGTACGTCCGGGGCGGCGGCCGGAGGCGTCGCCCGTTGCGCTGCCCGCGTCCCCGGGCTCGGTGAGGTTCGCGTCGTTCTATGCGGACCGGCGGTGGCGGGCGTTGAGCTTCGAGTACGAGCAGGCGCTGGCGGAGGAGGCTGCGGGGGGTGATTCGGCCGAGGTCGTGAGCGGGGCGATCATGGGCCTGCTCGATGTTCTGACGCGGATCCATGGTGCGGACGGGGCGAATGCGGCCTTCTTCCCCGGGGGAGGCCGTGTGCCGCAGGGCGCGTGGTCCGTGCGGGAGTTCATCGGCTCCGAGCCGGGTGCGGCTGCGCTGATGGACGCGTTCGCGCGGGCGGTGTACTCGGATGCGCCCACGTCGCTGGTGTCGACTGTGCCGGGCCTGATCACCAGGCCGGCGGTGGTTTCGCCGGGCGGGGACGGCGGGCTGTACCGGTTGGCGCATGACGCGCGCGGGTTCCGTTATGCGGGGGGCAGGCGGGGGCCGGCGCTGGCGCTGATGGAGGCCTACCGGGCTTTGGGGGCGGATGCGGAGCAACAGCTTCGTTTCCGGGGGGCGGTTGTGGCCTGGGCGGTGCGCTCGGGTGTCCAGTCCCTGTCCGAGGTGCTGGCCGACGGTCAGAGCGCTGGTGTGGGCACGGCCGATGACGCGCTGACGACCGCGTTGGCGACGGACGGATCACGCCTGCACCAGTGGGCCGGACAGCACTTCGCCCCGGCCCGGACACTCCCGCACCACCGCCTGTACGCCGAGCGGTACGGCATCAACGGCGGGCGCGTGGTAGGGGACACGGCCGGCAACCACACGGCAATGGCTTCGGTGCTGGCGGGAAGCGGGTCGGCCGACGCGGTCGGCATCTCCTCCCGGCTTGTCATCCCCGCACGGAACTGGACGACCGAGGCCCGACGCGAGCTACAGGCGCCGTACCTGACGGCGGTGAACGGGTACGTCTCTCCGGACGACCGTTTGTTCCACGCTTTCCTGCAGGCGAGCCGTCTGGGGGACCGGAACGGTGAGTGGCTGATGAGAGCCGCGATCCGGCACCTGGCGGTCGAGTACGCCCGTGGCGGCTCCGATGGCGTTCCGGAATCACTGCTGACCGATCCCGACTTCAGGGCGCTGGCCGGTGATGCCGCGAGCCTCCTGAGAGGGTCACCAACGGACGCTCTCAGGGCGGGCATTGACCGGGCGTTGGCCGTGGTCACGGACCGTGTCCGTGCCTGGATGTCCGCACAGGCCGACCTCGCGGCCGAGGCGCTCGACCTGCTGGCGCCTTCTCAAGGTGTGAATGAGCGGACCAGTGACCGTCGCGTGTTCGTCACGATGGAGGCGATGCCGTCGCGTCCGCCCGTGGAGTTCGTCAATGTTTACGGTTTCGCTGATCTGGTTCGGTCGGTACGTGGTCAGGACCGGAGGTCGCGGCGGCCGCAGAGCCTTGTCATCGAGCGCATTGTCGGGAGTGGTGGCATGCTGCCGACGCCTGAGTCCCGTCGTGTTCGGAAGGCAGACCGAGAGACGGACGCCCGAACCGCGGCCTACACGAAGGCCAAGCGCAAGGAGCTGATCGAACTCGGCTTCAGTCCGGAAGAACTCAGCATGCACGAACTGGCCCTCGACGCGGCCGGCATGCGCGGCGACATGGACACACTGCTGGGACTGATGGAGTCCTTCGAGGCGAAAGTCGAGGCCAGGCGGGACGCAGCCGTCGGCTCGGACCCCTCGGCCGGACCCCCCGGTGAGCTTCCCGGCGGCCGAGGGGAGCCACCGGCCGGCAACCCCGACCACTCCGTCCTGGATCAGGTACCCCCCTTACCCCCCACCGAGTTCACCGCGACGAAGCGGTCCACCGACCCGCACACGGATCCACCCGGCCCCGGCGAAGCACTGATGGAGCTCCCCGGACGGGGTGACGAGCAGGCTGACGACAGCGCCGACGGCCAACTCGGCTCCCCGCACGAACCCCCTGCCCCCGACGAGCTCCTGGCGCAGCTCCCCGACGAGGACATCGCCCCGCCTCCCGACCGGCGGACTTCCGCGGAGGCCCTGCTCGCCGAGGTCATCTCCCGGACGCGCCTCGAAGGGAGCTCCACGTCGGCGCCCGGCGTGTCCGACCTCGAGGGCTTCGGATCGTGGAGCGTGCCGGCGGTGGATCCGACGCCGCACAGTATCGAGGCCTTGGAGCAGCTCGCAGGTCTCGTGGACATCAAGGCGCTACGGGACTTCGCCACCGGGGAGTTCCAGTACCTGGGGCCCGAGTACGCCCTCTTGAGCCGCCGGATCGTAGCGTCCGCCATGCACTTCGATCTGACACTCGGGGACCACGGCGAGGGCCTCGAGCAGCGCAGCCCCCTGGAGTACTGGACGGCGATGGCGCTCACCCAGTACCTCGCCGCCGGCCCGCTCACCCCCGACAGCGTACGAGCCGTGGTCGACTTCGCGGGCTTCCTCCGCCTCGGCCTCGATCTGCCGCCTCCCACCGGCCTGTCAGGTGGCACTCCACCACCGGAACCGGACACCGTGCCGGAACAGAGGGCGCCGCTCCCGAGGCGCCACGACGAGGAACCTGTACTGGAGCCCACGACCGTCGAGTTCCCCACCGGACCCGAGACCCGGGCGACGGACTCCGATGTCACGACGCGTACCTTCCCCGTGCTCCCGCGGATCGTCACCAACGGGTGGATGCCGTTCCTCGCGGAGGACGGCGATGCGACGGACGACCTCGACTCGGCGCGTTCGGATCAGCCTTCCGACCTCTCGTCCTTCCTCTCCCCACTTCAGATGGGTTTCGGGCAAGGGCTGATCGCGCGGCGGCGGTCCTCGGAGGAGATCCTCTCGGAGGGGGTGAGCGAGTTGTCGCCGCAGTCCGTGACGCAGCGTTCCCCGAGCATCGAGCACGTTCTGGAGCTGCCGACGCCCGAATCCGTGGACGTACCGCCGGAGGCAGTGGAGATGGGCTGGGGCATGCCGATCGCCAACCAGGCACGCTTCCAGAGCATTTCGGACCGGCACGACGTCGTCATCGACGTCCGGCCGACGAACGCCGAGGCCGTGGAGTGGCTCGACAGAGGTGCCCTGCCCAAACCGCAGGAGATCAAGGCCAAGACCATCAACGCCATCGACGTACACCTCGGGGCGAAGGCGGAGAACCGGGGCCTCGTGGGGTTCTTCGAGCCGGTCATGCCTGCTCGGCTGCCGGTGGACCAAGCACTGGCCGACAAGATCATCAAACGCCACCGGCAGCGGGAGGACGAGCACCGTACGCTGCGCGGAGAGATGGCCCGGCTGACCGCGACCGGGCGGTACGAGGTGTCCGACGGCCTGGTGTGGGCGGTCGACCAGCAGGGCGGCAAGCGGCCCTTGACGGGCGACCACGACATCTTCGACATGCGGAGCCCGGACACGGGCCGGCCCCTGTCCCTGGACCAGTACGAGACGATCATCGAGGAGATGAAGGCCGCTGGCATGGGTGTCATGCACGGTGCGCACAAGTACTGGCGGCCCACTGATTCCTTCGGCCGGCAGATATACGAGACCATCCTCCACTCCCATCAGCAGCCCGGCGGTGAGACGCTGATCAGGTTCCAGCCCAGGCGCAGGGCCTCGACGGTGGCCTTCGACGGAGATGAACCTGTCCTCTCGCCCCCGCAGTCAGAGCAGCGCCGGGTCGTCGAGAGCGAGTACACCCCGGAGGACGTCCGGAACACCCTGGACAACCTTGATCTCCAGACGAATCCGCACCACCAGCACCACCAGCACACCCCGGAGATCCTGGTCTCCGTGCCCGTGGAACAGACCGAGAGACCCCGCTCCGATTCCCTGGAAGCCCTGGAAGCCCCGGAGCCTTGGTATCTGCCCATGGTGGAGGTCGCCGCACGCGAGGCCGAGAAGCGGTTGCGCGGCGCCCTCGACCAGGAGCGCGTGCGGTGGCAGCGGGAGTACGAGCTGTGGGAGAGCCAGGACGCCTCCGTGCGCGGCGAGGCACCCGAGCCCCGTCTCACCAAAGTGAAGCTGGCGGCGCTCCTCGCGAAGGCGGAGTCCTTCAGCTCCGATCTGGGCCTGGGCGAGCGCGAGACGCGCGCGCTCACCTGGGTGTCGGCCGAAACGCTGTGGTCGAAAGGCCCCGGCCCCGCGGTGCGCCGGTTCGAGACCACGGCCGCCGCCTACAAGCTCGGCCGGCTGCTGACCGAGGAGGAGTTCACCCAGCAGCTCGATCAGGCGGCAGAGGTGCTGGAGGAGCACAATCCGGCATCCACCGAACTGCCCCCCGACGACTACCAGTCGCTGCTGCTGGACATTGCGCTCGCCGGGCACCTGCGAGGCCCCGAGGCCGCCGGGGAGGTGGCTCGCAGCAAGGTGCTGCCGGTCAAGGGATCGGCCGGGCTGGACCGGATCTCGTACAGCCTGCTGGACACGGGAACTCCGCTGGCCAAGGTGCTGAGCTTCCTGCCGGCGGAGCAGCGGGCGGCGGATGCCGAGGCCTGGCGCAACCATGTGCCCACGGAGGGAGCGACGTTCACCTACGATCCGGACCTGACCTCTGAGGACGGTCAGGTCCGGATCGTTCAGGAGGATCTCCCCTGGAGCGGTGAACCCACCCTCTACATCGATATCCACGGGTGGCGCGACATCGTCTCTCCCACCGTGTCGGATGCCGCGTACGCACGCGAGGAGGGGACGGTACACACCACGGCAGCGCATCTGGCAGAACTACTGCTGGAAATGGACGAGTTCATCGACTTCCTGCGATTCGCCGAGAAGACCGCGACGCCGCTCAACCTGGTGCTCTTCAGCTGTGAGGTGAGCCAGGACGACGGGCAGCAGGTTCTCGCTGCCGAAGAACTCAGCCAGGCCCTGACCCAGGGACTGGTACGGCGCGGCATCGAGCCGAGGTTCCTCGAATGGGCGAGCGATCAAAAGGTGAAGCTGAGCCCCCACGGCGAGCTGACCGTCTACGCCAGGCCCGAGGAACGATCTCCGTGGGAGGCCTACTGGCCGGAGTTTCCCCTGCCGGCGGAGATCAGCTGGGACGACACGGCGTTCGTCGGCGGCCACAGCTTCAGATCGACCTACGAGCATCCACCCCGCCACCCGATCGTGCCGTCGAGGGAGCTGCGCGTCGAGCTGGACCGGCTGAAGAGGCGGGGCGTGCCGGACGTGTTCCTCGTCGACGGCATACGCCACGGCGAGATGCTACGAGCCTTCGTCGCGGACGGCCGGGACGGTGTCTCCGGGGACTGGGTTGTGCGTTTCGGGGGGAATGAGGTGCGTTTGCGTGAGGTGGCTGGTCTCGGCAAGCGTCTGGTTGAGGGTGTCGTGCACGCTGTGCTGTATTCGGCGCCTGAGTTGTTTGACACGGCGACCGGTCGTGAACTGGGCCTTGACCCGCAGGCGATGCTGCCTGAGAACGTTGAGGCGGTGCTGGCGTGGGTGGGCCGCTCGGTCACCGAGCCGGACATCCCGGCGGGGGCGTCCCTCCTGGAGTCCAGGCGGTCGCTCACTTTGAAGGAGCTTTTCGAGGCCGGTGTCGAGCCGAGTGTGGTCGTCCGTACCCAGGCCGCTCTCCAGGGGGGTGCGGTCACGGTCAGGGATGCGAGGCTGGGCCGGGCTGACCAGGCGCGTCTCCTGCTGGGCCGGGAGGACAGGCGGGACGGTCTGGTGAGTGAGCTCGCGGCGGACCTGATGGGCCGCAAGCTCGGGTTCCGCGTCGCCCTTGCGGAACTGGAGGACGCTTCTTCGGTGCGGCACCTGGGGGGTGCGGGGGGGCCCACGGTGCTGCTGGTCCTCCAGGACGGGCGCTACATGGTGGGTTTGATTCCGCCTGTGGGCGTCGCTGATCCCGCTGGTCTGGAGGAGGGGCCTTTGCGGGTGACCGCGGTGTCCGCGCCGCCGCGTCCGATGGAGGTGCTGGGCGACGTGCCTTCCGGGACGGAGCCGGATCCGGGGGGTCGGGAGAGGTTCGCCGGGGTGGGGACGGCGGATCTGGGCGGGGTGCTGGGCCGGCGTGAGGTGTTCACGGATGGCACTGCCCGGCCCCGGCGGCTGGTGACTGATTACACGCTGACGTCGCCGTTCGTTGGGGGGCCGGATGTGCCCGATGCCCGGAAGCTGGCCGAGGCGCCGTCTGTGTACCGTCTGTCCAGCCGGACGGGTGTGGCCCCGGGCCAGGAGGCTGGCGATGTCTTCCCGCGGTTCGTGGCGATGCGTCCGGTGGAGGTGCAGGAGCATCCCGTGCTGGCGGTTGCGGGGGACGGGAACCTGGCTCTGGCCGTCCATGGGGGGCAGAACCGGGAGTTCTTCGCGACGGAGGAGGTGGTGGCCGACGCTCACAGGCACCTCGGCCTGACCGGCGCGAAGCTCACGCTGAAGGTTGATCACTCGACGTATGCCGAGTTCGCGCATGACGGTGTGCTGAAGCGTCTGTACAGGGTCACGCCTGAGATACGGGGTGAGAAGAGTTCCCTGACGCGTGACTTCTCCGCGAAGATCCTGGGCGGTCAGCACCAGAACCTGGTACTGCACGACGCCCGGCCCCTCGCGGAGGGGGGTACCGCGGCCACCGCCGCGCCTCTGGCCCATTTCGGTCACGACAAGGAGATCTCCGGGCCCGCCTACCTGGCGCAGGGGCTGGTGGAGGCCTTCCACGCACCCGAAGGCCGGCGGGACGTCCTTGGAGTGGAGTGGGGCCGCGCTCTTCTGGACAATGTCTGGAACTCTGTTGAGCAGGACTGGCCCGCGGTGGGCAGGGAGTACGGGCAGGCCCTGTTCCGTGCCAAGCATGATCTGCAGGCCGCGTGGCGCTGGTGGGAGCTGATCCAGAAGATCGGTGTCAACGAGTCGGCCATCGCCCAGAAGCCCGGTGACGGCTATGTCGTCCAGGCGCTCGCGCATGCGGTGACCGATAATGTCCGCCTCTACGACGAGGACTACGCGCACGGCACCGGTCCGGACACGCCCGCGGTCCAGCAGACGGCCGGCTACCACTTCGCGCCGGTCGTGGCAGGCGACGAGAACCACCACATCGCCCTGCAGATGTTCACCTCACGAAAAAACTTCAACCAGGACATGCGCGACGCCGTCGAGGCCAACCTGGCGCACTATCCCCCCTCCGAACTCGACCGGTGGGAAGCCCCCGCGGCCCCTGCAGACCCCGCGGCCCCCGCGGCCCCCGCGGTCCCGGCGGCTCCGGCGGTCCCGGCGGCTCCGGCGGTCCCGGCGGCTCCGGCGGTCCCGGCGGTCCCGGCGGATCCCAAGCGCGCCACGCGTACGCACCTGGCCAAGACGCTGCGGCTGATCCATACCCTGCGTGGGAAGATCGCCGCTCTGGACGCGGACCCGTCGGCGCAGGCCGATCCGGTCGCGGCCAGGGACGCCCTGGTGGCGCAGGAAGCACGGACGATGACTGCGGCGATCGCGCACATGAGCAAGCTGTCCGTGGACACGTACGGCGATCCGAACGAGGGCTGGTTCTTCACCATGCACGGGCGGAGCCCGGGGGAAAGCTTCTTCGACACGTGGGCCGGCCCGGACGACTCGGTGTTCGCCAACCCCATGGTCGTCCTGGTCAAGGGCGGTCACAACGACGCCAAGATGGAGGGAACGGCCATGCCCGGCGCACCACAGGGCCTGAGCGACTTCCATCGTGAGCGCCTGGGCAAGATCGCGGAGGAGATCGCCAAGGTCGGCCTCTGGCGGATCGCCCAGGGCATACGGCCCCCGGCGATCCGGTTCACCGCCCGGATCCACGAGGAGGAGGACCTGCGGACCGCCGCCGAGCGGATCGACACCGTGCTGGGAGCCTTCCAGGAGGCCCTCGCCACGAGTCTCGCCCGGCGCCAGAACCTGGACCCGCTGCCCGGCAACACCGCCGTGGAAACCCGCCACTTCGAGCTGGTACGGGACTTCGCACTGCGCCCCGAGCGCGAGGCGTGGCAGGGAGGCACCGACGGATCACTGGACTCGGGGTACGAGCTCGCGAGCTCGACGGACGGGACGCTTGACACGGTCCTCTCCCTGACCATCGAGCAGCTGAGCACGCTCGCCGTCGACATCGGCGTGCACAAGCCGAAGAACCAGCTCTTCCGCCAGCGCGACCCGCAGGCCGTCACCCCCCGCGAAGCCCTCCAGACGAAGGAGACCGTGTACTTCGTGCGTGACGCCCTGGGCGGCAGCGGTCTTCCCGACAAGCGGCTGCTGACCGCGGGCAGGCAGCTCCAGGCACTGCTGCACCGGGAGTTCAACCAGAACGGGGCCCCACGGCCCGAACACCTCAACCCCCTGATCCACCGCGTTTTCGGCCTCGCGCCCGACACGCCGGTGTCCCAGGCACACCGCTCAGAACTCTTCGAGCTGGCCGCACAGGCCAAGATCAAGCGTGTCGGCCTCACCACGGACCGACTACGGCAGATCCACGACCGGACGGCGTCACCCCTGGCGGGCCTGGCCCCCATCCCCATGCATCCACTGATCCGCCAGGAGACCACGAGACTGCAAGCACCCGGACTCCGAGTACAGACCCAACACGACTACGGAGTAGCGATGCTGGGCCGACTGTCCGCCAAGTCGTCGGCACCCACCTACAACCGCGTCCACTCCATACTGGACCAGTACAACTCCGCCTCAACGGCGGAGACGGAGGCGGACGCCTCCCCCCTCGACCAGTACGGCCCGTCGCTGATCGACGCGTACGGTACGCAGTCGGCGGAGGGGGACCGGGGCCGGGACCCGGAGGACGACTTTCCGGAGGTCACTGCCGACCTACGGGAGCAGACGGACCCCGTCGAAGCGTGGACGGCGGCCTACGCTGCGCGACACCGTGAGGCGGATCGAGAGCTGCACCGGGTGGTGGAAGCCGTACGGCAGCGGGCCACGGACGACGCGTTGGCCGTCATCCAAGCGATCGGCGCCCGCGACGTCATCAGCCAGGACTTCGTCACCCTCTTCGCTGCTCTGGAGACCGGACTCCTGGCGGACCTGCTGGGGCCGATCACACCGCCCCAGGGGCTTCGGGCCCAAGCTGGGCGGGGCCGGGAAGGCCGCCCGGGCGCCGACATGCACCACACCCGCGTGATGGCCTGGGCCTTCAACGTCCGTCCCCCCATCGGTGGGATTCCCCTGACGGCGGGCACCGCGTACTCGCTGATGCGGTACGCCGTCGAGATGCGCCACCAATGGACGCTCCCGCTCGACCCCAGCCTGTTCGTGATGGCTCTGATCGGATCCCATCCGGCGGAGACGGCACAGATCCTCCGCGGTGCGCAGGTCCTATTCGACGAACTGGCCGAGGAAGACAGACCCCAGTGACTGGATCCCACCGGTCTCACTGCGGAGGCAGTTACCCAAGTCGTGGAGGTGCCGCCTCCGCCGATGGGGACGGCGGTTCTCTTCGGTGCCCGGGCTCGCCCTATCTGGTGGTCGAGGAATGCTGCACCAGGACGGATCCCGACGACACGGCTGCGGTCGAGGTGCTGGTCACCGCCAACTTCTGCGCGGTACACGGCCGCAAGCCTCTTCGTACCCGGTACGGACGGGGAACCGGTGGCTGAAGGGGGTCAGCGTGACACGGGACCACCGGAGGTCGCGAGCGGCCTGGGCCCGGTGCGACTCCTGTGTGATTTGGTGTCCAGGATTCAAGGTCCCGGCCATCAGAGTTGAACCGACCCGGATGAGGTGGAGGCTCGATTCCATGTAAGGATCAGAGTCATGGTGCGCCCCTAACAACCCCTAACGAAATGATCTTCGGGCTGGTTGGATGGCCGTGAGGACGTTGATCTGGGGGTGCGGGGTGGATCGGCGGAAGCCGTGGGAAGCTGATGACGAGTTGTGGGCGGTGATCGAACCGCTCTTGCCGCGGGTGGAGCGACGGACTCGTCTATCCTGGTCGGAGGCGACATCCGGACAGGCTGGTGTTCCAGGGCATCCTGTTCGTTCTGCACACCGGGATCTCGTGGGAGCACCTCCCGCAGGAACTGGGGTTCGGATCGGGCATGACCTGCTGGCGGCGTCTGGCGGAGTGGACTGATGCCGGCGTCTGGCCGCTGCTGCACGAGACCCTTCTGGCCCGGCTCCGCGGAGCCGACGCCCTGGACTTCTCACGGGCCGTGGTCGACGGCTCCCACATACGCGCGTTAAAGGGAGCTCCAAAACAGGGCGAAGCCCCGTTGACCGGAGTAGAAATGGCAGCAAGCACCACCTGATCACCGATGCCACCGGCATTCCGCTTGCCGCCACCCTGACTGGCGGCAAGCGCAACGACGTCACCCAGTTCATCCCCCTGCTCCAAGCCGTCCCGCCGGTCCGCGGCAAGCGCGGCCGGCCGCGCCGGCGGCCCGACGCGGCGTCCCACACGGATCCGGCCTCGGCACCGACCGCTGGGTCGTCGAGCGGACCTTCGCCCACCTCCACTGGTTCCGCCGGCTGCGGATCCGCTGGGAAGTACCAGACGACATCCACGAAGCCTTCCTCAGCCTCGCGTGCTCACTCATCTGCTGGCGGCGCCTGAAGCCATTCCGATAGCAGTTCTACTGAGGATTTCAGGGTGGGGTCGGTGGGTTGATAGCCAGGCCGGTGACGGTGAGGCAGCCGTCGATGAGGTGGGGTCGGAGCTGGATTCTGCGTAACTCGCGGCGGAGTGTGCGGTCGAGGTCATCGGGGGTGTCGAAGGCGGTGTTGGCCATCGCTCTGCGCACGAGCGACCAGACGGCCTCGACGGGGTTGAGATCGGGCGCATAGGGCGGCAGGCGGATAGTGGTGAGCCAGTCGTGCTCGGCCTCATACCGCTTCAGCCCGGCGGCCAGATGGGTGTTGAGGTTGTCCCAGACCACCACGATCGGGCCGCCGAGTTGGATATGGGCTCTCACCAGCAGGTCGCGGTAGTCCTTCCAGGAGAAGCTCTTGCGGGCGCCCTTGAGTAAAAGGTGGGTGCGGGGCCGGTGGATGAGACGGCTTGGCTCGCCAGGTTTGTAGCAGCACAGGGCGGCGACCGAGGTCCGGCGGCGGGAGCGGCCGCGGACGCGGATGACGGGGGTGTGTCCGCGCCGGCCCCAGGTCCGGGCACGGGGCGGCGTCATGGAGAATCCGGCCTCGTCGCTGAGTAGGCCCGGGGCGCGGTGCCGGGATTGCTCCCGGTCCGTTTCCCCGGACCTCTCGCCGAACCGGCCGTGCCTATTACTAGGCAACGGGCTCTCCACGGTCTCTGCCGTCAGGTTGTTGCAGGGGTCCAGGGGGTGGGGATCCTGTTGCCGCGGTAGCGATACCGGGTGACCGGGATCGCGCTGATCTTCCGCAACTCGATCTCGCCCGCGCTGATCGGCCGCCACCGCCCGGTGGGGGTGGTGAGCCGTCTGCGGACGTCCGTCCAGTTCCAGTGATGCCGCTCTTGCAGCAGCCGGATGACTCGCCACCAGACGAGGTTGTCCAGGTTGCTGAAGGTGCGCTTCGCGACGGCATGCCTGAAGTAGTTGGCCCATCCGTGGGTGACCTGGTTGAGGTTCACCAGGACCACGGCCAGGTCCTGCTGCGACGTTCTGTGGGTGAGGGTACGGATCTTCGCCTTCACCGACCGGACGGGCCGGTCGGCGATGAAGGTGTAGACGTACCACTTGTCCGTTCCGCGTTTGCGGCGCCACTGGATGTGGAACCCCAGGAAGTCGAACCCTCGCTCAGGTGCACCAGTTGGGTCTTGGCTTCCGAGAGCCGCAACCCGATCGGGGCGAGGACCTGGGCGACTTCCTCGCGCAGTGCCTCGGCGTCCTGTCTGGTCCCTTTGACCATGACGACGAAGTCGTCCGCGTAGCGGACCAGCCGCCACGAGGGCAGGCCCTTGGCACCCCGTCGTTCACGCCGACTGCTGGTGGACAGTTCCCCGTCCGGTTCCCATGGCCGGTGCAGGTGCTCGTCGAGCGCCGACAGGGCGATGTTCGCCAGGAGCGGGGAGATCACGCTCCCAACGCAATGGGCAACTTCTGCTTCGAGGTGACGCTCGGCTACCGGCGCTTGGAACTCACTCCTCGAGCGGAGGGTAAGGGGCGTCACAATGGGTAGTAGGTTTGTGACATGGTGCGTGGTGATCGTGTCGATAGCGTCGAGTACGCCCGGCGGGTCAACGCCGCCGCGGATCTGGTCGGGGCGGGTGTGCCCGTGGCCGCAGCCGCCCGCACGTTGGCAAGTAGGTACGGGGTGTCGGTGCGTCAGGCACGCCGGTATCTGGAGCAGGCCATGGCCGCTGGACATCTCGAAGTCCCCGAGTCAAGCGTGGTGTTCACTGTCAAGCTGCCGGAATCGCTGGCAGGACAGATCCGCGCCCGTGCCCACGAGAGTGACCGGGCGATCTCCGCGGTGGTGGCCCAGGCCCTGGCCGAGTTCCTTGAGCGGGGTGCCCCGGAGGGGCGGCCAGGCAGGTGAGCGGCCGGCCGGTGGAGGTGGAGG